>JAGBLE010000010.1 GCA_017635565.1 Bacilli bacterium | reverse complement strand
TCTTTTGTCATATGCTTTTGCTTCATATGATGACCTCCTTTCGACGGAAGCATAGACATATAAAACATAACATTTGTAAGAGAAAATTCCGAAAAACAAAGTTTTAATTCTATAAACGGAATTTAGTTTTTCAAGTTATAATAGAGTGCATATACCAAACAATTTATAGACTTATATCATTTTATGTAATAAAATTTCAAAGAAAGTAAAAGGACAAAATATTATGGAAGAAACTTTTAAATATGAAAAATCCATTGGCCTAAAAACGATATGGCTTACATTTGTTAGAAGATGGAAATCAATATTACTTATTCTTATCCCTCTTGCCGCAATTTCTTTTGCTGCTGTTAAGATATTAATCAAACCAACATATTCAAGCACTGTTAGCATTACTAAAAACGCTGCTGCAGCGCTTTCAGCAGCAGACCACAATAACATCGTTGCTTGTTATAACGATAATGAAGTTATTGCTGCGACAGTTGAATTATTAGCCACCGATGAATATAAGATTACTGTTGATGCTTCATTTATCAAAAGCGGGCTTTCCGCTGCAACATTTGCCACCAATGAAGCTGCTGTAAAAATTACATTCACTTCTAAAGCAAAAACAGATACTCAAAAAATCTTAAATGCCTTAAGCGTTAAAGCAATTGAAAAAATTAAAACAGGAACATATTCTTTACCAAATGCTAAAGCAGGAGAAGCAAGCGCAACTAAAGAATCAAGTAATGCAAAAAAATATTTACTCATCGCTTTAGCGGCTTCAGTAGTAGTGGCGTTAGCCATTCCATTTATCGATGAAATTATTTCTGATGAAGTTTATGACAAAAAAGACATCGAATTCCTTGGATGTGAAGGTTTTGAAATTGATGTTTCTAAACTTACAGTTAATAAAAATGAGTAAGAAAGGGGATAAATATCATGGGTTTATTTGATTCAGCACAAGTTAAAAAAGAAAAGATCATTAATGGTTTACTTAATAGTGGTGATAATCACGATATGGTTGCCTCTTTTACTACATTGCAAAATGAGATAGGCGTTAAATTTAACACTAAAGTAGTGGCTATCACATCAATTAAAGATGATGAATTAGCAGCAGCCTTTGCAAAAGGATTCGCTAATGCTTTCGCCACTAACGGATCAACCTCGTTAATTATCGATGGAAATTTATATAATCCTTGTTTAAGAAAAATGCTCAATGCTTCTACTGATAATAACGAAGAACAAAAGATGATCGATATTGATGAAAAAACAAAAGTGTTATGTTTAAACAAAGAAATATATCCTTCTGAAGCATATAAAAACGGTGTTATTCAAAAGATTATTGAAGAAAACAAAGATCAATTTGATCACTTCATCATTCTTGTTCCCGCCATTAAAGAACATAAAGAGATCGTTTTGTTAAATGATGTTCTCGAATCGGTTATTTTAGTAACTCAAAAGAATGTCACTATTAAAGAACATATTTTTAACGCAGTGCAATATTGTTCAAATAACAATTTACCACTTGCGAAAGCGGTTGTTCTTAAGTAGCTTACTTATCATTATCTTATTTATTTCCCAGCGAAGTGATATGAATCCCTCCAGTTGGTTGTCCAACATAATGGGTTCACTTCAAAGCCCGCTGGGATTTTTCTTTAAATGATAATTAATATCTTTAACAAAAATAACCAAATGCACTGATTTTATTAAAAAAATCATTCTAAAGTTTTACAATAATTACACATGAAAAAATCACCATTACTCTTTTTAACGATGTTATTACCATTAACTGGTGTTTCTTTTTCTTTTTCTGGAAAAGCGGCTCACGCTATTGGAGAAATAGAAAAAACTATTTATGTCGATTTATCACTTAATTCGAAATATTTAGAAGAAGGATCAAATCCATATATAAGTATTGATGATGTTCATATTGAATTAATAAGTGTTGAACACGATATATATCAATCAAAAACTAAATTATCCAATGAAGACATAAATAATGGATTTAAGATTTGCTGTTTTAATGGAACATACCAAAGCGGACTAATTAATTCTGATTCAATTAAAGAAGATTATAATTATGTTTGTCTTTCTTCTTACGAAGAAGGAAATATTGATATTGAAGGATATGGTATTTATAACGATATTCTCACTAATCCAGGAGCGACTTATAAAACTCAACGTATTTGGTTATATGATGAAGAAAATAATGTCGATGCTTGGGGAAATAATACTTCTAATGCGATAACTTATTTAGATAATGAAGTAGTTAAAACTATTGCTATGGAAGAGAAGATTAATCAGGATGGAAAAATATATCATTACGCTGATATACCTTCCTATATAACTTCGATTCGTTTTAATAAAATATCTTCTGAAATAAATCATAATTATATCTTTTATAAAGATATTTTAGTTCCTTCATTAATATATGGAACTTGCTATTCAATAAGTGAAAATACTTATTCTTCTGGAATTGTCAAAGGAGCGGATGTTTATCTCCTTTCAGAAGTTGTGCAAGCTTATTTGACTTTTGGAGAATCTCCATCTAATGGATGCGTTAAACAAACCGTTCAGAATCTTTATCAAACTTGGTTTGCTAATAAAACTGCAAGTGACAATGAATTGAAAAATGAAAAAATATGGGATTATACCGGTTACGCAAATAATGGAAATTCATACGAAGGACTTGAAAAGAACGCTCAATTTTCAGTTAACGAAAAATGGAATACAATGTGTTCACAAGTCGGCATTGATCCAAAAACAGGACAAGATAGAGGAATTGATTTTCTTACTTGGTTTAAAGAAAATAGATTGCTAGTTCTTGGTGCTGCTATTCTTATATTATTTGTCACTTTCTTTACTGCATTTTTCTTTATCAAAAAGAAAAAAAGAAGTTAAAATTGGTATATTTCATAACACCTAATATATTAATAATTAGACTCTTTTTCTTTTTTACCTATTATTAAAAAATTTCTATTGATTTGTTCAAAATCTTTGATAAAATAGTGTTCACATGAACAAAAGGTAAATCGAAAAATGAACAAATTACTTAAAACAATTCCATTCTCTTTATTAACGCTTACATCATTAGCAGGTTGTGGCTCATCAAAACCAACAATCTTTATTTTTACTGCTCACGAGGATAATCGAATTCAACTTTATAATAAAGAACTCAAAAGTAAATTTACTGATTACAATATCCAAATCGTTAGTAAAACAACCGGAAGTCTTATGAGTGAACTTCAGGCTAAAGGAACAAGAACCGAGTGTGACATTTTCGTTGGCATTGAAATTACTAATGCAGAAATCTTGCTTTCTGGAAATTCAAATTTGTTTGCTGACCTTTCTGACTATGACACTTCTCATTATGTTGATGAAGTTCTTGAATATCAAAAAGATGTGACTTTAAATGATGGCACAATTCATAAAGGACATAAAAAATATCATATTCAAGATAAAGAAGCTGGATGTATTGTTTATAGCAAAAGCATGCTTGGAGATAATGTTCCAACTTCATATGAAGACCTACTTTCCTTACCAAGCGATTCAATCATTATGCCAAGTCCAAAAAGTAGTGGTACTGGATATTATTTCTATAATGGTTATGCAAGTGTATATGGAAAAGACGCTGCTTTAGATTATTTTAGGGCACTTGATAACAACGTGAAAGAATGGTCTTCTTCAGGATCTGGACCAGTTAAAGGCGTAGACCGTAAATCAGTGTCGGTTGGTTTAGGTATGCATTTCCAAGCTGTTGAATATGCTAACAAGAATAGTGATATTGGAATCACTTATTTCTCAGAAGGATCTCCATATACCTTATACACAATGGGAATGATAAATGGAAAAGAAAAGAGGCCAGAAGTTAAAGAAGTATATAATTATTTCTTTGATTACGTTAATTATCTTGATAATTCCAAAATTGTTCCAGAAACAATTTATAAAAGCGAATACGCTCTTCCTGCTGAAGTCGAAAACTGGAAATCACCAAGCGATTATGGAGTGGATTATGTCCAAATGAAAAATTTATTGGACCCAAAATATAAAAACGAGTTATTAGATGCATGGAACATTTAAGCAAAATCAGTGTTAATAATGTTAACAAAAAATTTAATGGACAAATCGTCTTGGAAGACATCTCTTTTGATATTAATCAAGGAGAATTCGTTTCAATATTAGGATCTTCTGGATGTGGTAAAACCACATTATTAAAGATTTTAATCGGTATTGAAACTTGTGATTCAGGTTCAATTAGTAAAGATGGAGAAGAAATCACAAACAAAAAATCAAGCGAAAGAGGAATGGGCTTAGTGTTTCAAAATTACGCCTTATTCCCAAATATGAATGTTTGGAATAATGTTGCTTATGCTTTAAAAGCTCATCACGTTCCAAAAGAAGAGATTAAAACGAGAGTGGATGAAGTTCTTGATATTGTTGGTTTAACTGATTTTGCACGCAAGAAACCAACTAAAATGAGTGGTGGACAACAACAACGAGTAGCCATTGCCAGAACTTTAGTCATGGATCCAGATATCATTCTTTTTGATGAACCGATGGCGG
The DNA here is from genome assembly GCA_017635565.1 of Bacilli bacterium. GTDB lineage: Bacteria > Bacillota_I > Bacilli_A > RFN20 > CAG-826 > UBA2450. Next base: position 156,348 of record JAGBLE010000010.1, on the reverse strand, counting down.
CTCTTGATGCAGATATTAGGATGTCTCTTAGAAAAGAACTAAAAGATTTACAAAAGAAATTAAATAAGACGATGATATATGTCACTCACGACCAAGAAGAAGCTTTTTCAATGTCTGACAGAATTATCGTTATGAACGATAGTCATATTGTCCAATACGACACACCAAATAACATATACAAACATCCCGCAAATGAATTTGTGAAAAAGTTTGTTGTTAAGCATTTGGATGAAAAAGCAAAAGCAATTATTGATAGTACAAAATAATGAAAAACTTTTTTAAGAAGATAAAACCATCAACATATTTACAGTTAGGATTAATTGCTATCCTCTTTTTGTTTTTGGTTTTACCATTAATCTTCATGCTTTTTAAAGTTGGAGGTAATGACTTAAATTATGTTTTTAATGATGAAAATTTCTATAAAGCAATTGGTAATTCCATTATTTATTCTTTAGCAGGTTCTTTAATTACCACGATTTTAGCAACTATCGTGGCCTATTACTTAAGTAGATTAAGAATAAAAGGGAAAAAATGGATTATTATTCTATTAACCATCCCAATGCTCATTCCTACTATTTCTGTCGGTTTAGGTGTGAGATCTTTATTTGGCACAAGCGGGTTTTTAGATCAACTATTTGGAATTAAATACGATGGATTAGGATTTTTTGATTTGATATTAGGATCAGTCAATTTTTCTTTTCCGGTAGCTTTCTTACTTATATATGATGCCTTTTTATATGAAGATAGAAGCATATATGATGCGAGTAACACTCTTGGAATAAGCCGAATTAATAGTTTTTTTGGAATCACTCTTCCGTATTTAAAAACAACATTAATATCCGCTTTCTTTGCTTCTTTCACTTTGATTTTTGCTGATTATGGACTTCCAATGGAAGTAGCAGGAAAAGTTAAAACTCTTCCAATGTATTTATATGAAGAAGTTCTTTCCTCTTTTAATTATGGTAGAGGCGCAGTTATTTCTTTAGTCTTACTTCTTCCTGCGCTTGTTGCCTTCATTTTTGATGTTATTAATAAAGACAATGGTGAAGGAGCAGCGAGAAAAGAAAACATCAAACCAAGTAAAACCTTTACCACTATTGGACTCGTTGTCGTTATTTTGGTGGCAGTCATATTAATGATTCCACAAGTATCATTTATCGCTATTTCGTTTGTCACTCGTTTTCCTGGAGATATGACTTTTACATTTAATAATTATAAAGATGCATTTTCTCCATATAGCAGTGTTTCTATTGTTAAATTCTTATCAAATTCTTTAATCATTTCTTTATTAGCGGGTTTATTTGGAACAATTGTTGCTTATCTCACTGGATATTTATCCACTCGCGCTAAAGGAAAATTAGCTAAACCATTACATTTATTATCAATCGCCACTTTAGCGGTTCCTGGACTTGTTCTTGGTATTGGATATGTATTTTTGTTTAATAACACTGATGGATGGTTTTCTGGAACGATTATCATCTTGGTGGTGGTCAATATTATTCACTATTTCTCTTCACCATATTTGATGGCAAAAAACGCTTTCAATAAAGTTGATAAAAATTATGAAACAGTTGCTGACACATTAGGAATATCAAAAATAAGCCTTTTCTTTAAGGTTATGGTCCCTAATACGATTGAAACAATCATGGAAATGTTCTCATATTTATTCATTAACTCCATGATTACAATTTCTGCAGTAAGCTTTTTAGCAACTTATAGCACTCAACCTCTTGCTGTTTCTATTACCACTTATGAAAATCAAGCGATATATGAAATGGAATCAGTGGTCTCAACAATTATTTTGTTTATTAACTTAATCGCGAAGATTGGGTTTGATTTATTAAAAGAAGGAATAAAAAAGATTTCAAAAGGAAAGGCGGAAGAAAAAATGGAACTCACACGTTTTCAATTTCAATTTCTCACTTACATCGAGCAAAACAATATGAAAGTTTTGACTCAAAGACAAATCGCAGACGGAATTACTTTGTCTCTTGGTACCACAAACAAATTATTCAATCAATTCGTAGAAGATGATGTCATCATCCTTCACAAAAACAAAAAGATTGAATTAACTGAAAAGGGATATAAGTTACTTGAGCCATATAAAGTTAGAAAAGCAATTATTATTGCGGCTGGATTTGGTAGTAGAATGGTCCCTGTTACTTTAGATACCCCTAAACCATTAGTGAAAGTTAATGGAGTGAGGATTATCGACACTCTTCTTGATGCTTTATACGCAAAAGATATTAAAAATATCACGATTGTTGTTGGCTATTTAAAAGAACAATTCCAAGAATTATTAGAAAAATATCCAACTCTTAAATTTATCGAGAATCCAATCTATAACGAATCGAATAATATTTCTAGTATGTATGTGGCTAGAGATATCATTGACAGATGCTATATTTGTGAAGCTGATTTAGTGGTCAGTAATCCAGAAGTCATCACCAAATATCAATATTGTTCCAACTATTTAGGCGCTCACGTGAGTGAGACTGATGACTGGTGTTTCTTTAAAAAACATGGTTATATTGATCGAGTCTCCATTGGAGGAGAAGATTGCTGGCACATGATTGGCATCTCTTATTGGAATGAAAAAGATTCAACCAAATTAAGAGAAGACATCGATAAGGTTTATCATTCTCGTGGAGGAAAAGAAAAATATTGGGACAATGTTCCTCTCACTATGTGCAAAAAAGATTTCAAAATTGAAGTTAGAGAATGCTTAAAAAGCGATGTAACTGAAATTGACAATTATTCAGAACTCGTTATCATTGATCCAACCTATAAAAATTACAAACACAAATAACGATAAATAATTTATCATTATTATGATGAAATATCAGTTAATGACATTTTTAAAAGGAATCCTTGCTGGTTTATCAATTGGACTAGGAGGTTTTCTTTATATTTTACTAACTCATTACGTTTCTGGAGAACTCGGAAAAGCGTTAGGATCTCTCCTTTTTGCAGTTGGCTTATTTCTTGTCTGCACTTTTTCTTTCTCTTTATATACTGGAAAAATTGGAAATATTTATGAAGGAAAACAAGAAAATAAATTTTATATTTCTTTACCAGTTATGCTTATCGGAAACGCGATTGGTGCCTTTTCTTTAGGGTATTTATGTTATTTTATCTTCAAAGATATGGATATTATGGTAACCGTGAATAATGCGTGCAACATAAGAACTACATTATTTACTTTTAATGACTATTTATCTTTATTCATCAAATCAACATTATGTGGATTATGTGTTTATTTAGCGGTAAAAGCGTTCAACTTAAATCGATTAAAACCACTTGGAATCATCTTATTAGTTTTCTTTGTTTTCGTTTTTGTTTATTCAGGATTCCAACACTGTGTCGCTAATATGTTTTATTTCGGATTTGGTAATCACATTAATGGATATACATTTATCAATTTAGTGTTCTGCATCCTCTTTAATTCACTCGGACCAATATTTGGATATTGGCTAGTGAAAATCATTAAATCCGCTAAATAGATTAGATATGAAAAGATATTTAGTTATCTGTCCATATTTTTATCCTTTCAAATCGCCGCTTTCAAAAGTGACTCAAAGAATAATTGATGAATTAGTCAAAGAAGATATTTGTTGTGATGTCATTTCTTTAGGCGAAAATAAGAAATATACACTTAACGAAAAAGTTAATTGCTTCTTTATCAATACTTTTAAGAAGAATAAATTGATGTCTTTCTTTAGAAAATCATTTATGAAAATTTATTCATTTTTTTATGATGCTCAACTTTATTATTCGCATCTTTTTTATCGAAAAGGGAAAGCGTTAATAAAAAGGAATCATTACGATGGAGTCATTTCAATATCTGGATATTTCAGTGAACATATCGCTTCTTTCCGCCTTAATAAAAAATTTCACCTTGCGCAGTACTTTTTATACGCTGATCCATTTTTCTCTAATGGCTCGCTTAGAAAGGTTTCAAAAAAGAAATTAATTCAAATTGAAAAGAAATGTTTAAATACATGTAAGTACGCTTTCTTACTCCCTACTTTTTACGAAGAATATTGTAAGCAATATCCTGAATATCAAAATAAATTTGTTAAATATGTTTTACCGGGTTTCTTTAGAGAAGAAGAACTAAAAATCATTAATTCAGTTAAAGAAGAAAATAACAATATCACCTACGCGGGAAGCTTTTATTATTTCCGTAAACCAGATAACATTTTCTCTTTAGCAAAAAGACTTCAAAGTTATACTTTTAATCTTTACTGCGGTAATGACATTAAAGAACTCGGTTATAAAAATATTCCAAATAATGTCATTGTTCACGAAAGAAAAGATGGTAAAGATTTTTTACAAGCAATCGGAAAAGCAAAATATCTATATCTTGAAGATAATGGAGAATTATCAAATTTCATTCCGTTTAAGGCTTTTGAATATATCTCAACAGAGAAGAAAATTATCTTCTCCACTGATAATTTAAATTCAGAAACTTCCAAACTTATTTCAAATTACCAAAATGCTTATATCATTAATCAAAACGAAGACTTTGATGATGATAAATTTACTTCCTTTATGGAAGAAGAAAGAAAAGTTGATATTATTAAAGATGAATTAAAACAATTTACTTCAGCCGAAGTCATAAAAATCATTTTGGAGAAAATTTGTGAATAAAGAAGAATTATTAAAAGAATATCAAAGATATCAATCGATGAATCTTAATATCAATATGTCGAGAGGCAAACCAAATAAACATCAATTAGATTTATCTCTTGGCTTACTTGATGTTATTAACTCATCATCTTCTTTTATTAATGAAAATGGAATTGATATCCGTAATTATGGAGAATTAACTGGCATTGATGAATGCAAAAAGCTTTTTTCAAAAATGACAGGCATCAACAAAGAAAACATTCTCATATACGGAAATTCTTCTTTGAATATCATGTATGATTTCATATCGAGAAGTATGACTCATGGAGTAAATGGAAACACTCCGTGGTGTAAATTAGACAAAATTAAATGGCTTTGCCCTGTTCCTGGATATGATCGACATTTTGCAATCACTGAATATTTCGGAATTGAAATGATCAATATTCCAATGAATGAAGATGGTCCAGATATGGATTTAATTGAAGAATATGTTAAAGATCCATCTGTTAAAGGTATATGGTGTGTTCCAATATATTCTAATCCAACAGGAATCACATATTCTGATGAAGTCGTTCGTCGCTTTGCGTCTTTAAAACCAAGCGCGAAAGACTTTAGAATTTATTGGGATGAAGCCTATATTGTTCATCATTTATATAATGGTCATATCGATTCTTTACTGAACATTTTTACTGAAGCCAAAAAAGAACATAACGAAGATATTGTTTACGTTTTCTCTTCAACAAGTAAAATAACTTTTGCTGGTTCAGGAGTGGCCTCTGTCGCTACAAGCAATAACAATATTAATTTCATTAAAAATCAATTAAAATGCCAAACTCTTGGTTATGATAAAATCAATCAACTTAGACATGCTTATTTTCTTTCTGATTTAGAAAGTCATATGAAAAAAATCGCTGATATTTTAAGAAAGAAATTCGAAGTAGTGGATTCAGTTTTCAATAAAGAATTAAGTGGAATCGTAAATTGGAGTAAACCTCATGGAGGATATTTCATTTCCTTATATGTTCCAGGAAAAGCAAAAGAAGTCATTGAAAGATGTAAAAAATGTGGAGTAACCTTAACTGATTCTGGATGCGCTTATCCATATCATATTGATAAAGATAACTCTCACATTAGGATCGCTCCTTCATATTTAGAAGTTGATGAATTACGTCTTGCTTCTGAAATTATTGCCTTATCCGTTAAAATCGAGCTTTAATCCTAAGCGATAAATATAGTAAAATGTGCAAATCTTGCACTTTTTATTTTACATAAACATATTAATATATATAATATATGTGAAATGAGGTGCAAATATGACACTTAAAGAATTACGCAAAAATTGCAAATTAACACAAAAAGGTGCCGCTGATGTGGTGAAGATGCCACTTAGAACGTATATCAGCTATGAAACTGATGAAAAAAATGCGGACCAAATCAAATTAGAAGGGATTAAAGATCGCTTAATGGAATTTATGGCGAAAGATACTTCAATCTTAAAAGATAAGGTTCTTCTCATTACTGGAGGGACTGGTTCTTTTGGTCACGCCGTTGTTGATCGTTTCTTAAATACTGAAATTAAAGAAATTAGAATCTTGTCTCGTGATGAAAAGAAACAAGACGATATGAGAAAAGCGTATAACAATGAGAAACTTAAATTTTATATTGGAGATGTGAGAAATCTCGATAGCATCATTGACGCTTTTAAAGGTGTTGATTATGTTTTCTCCGCTGCTGCTTTAAAACAAGTTCCTTCTTGTGAATTTTATCCAATGGAAGCAGTAAGGACTAATGTTATTGGTTCTGATAATGTCATTACTGCTTGTGTTCGTAATAACGTCAAGAAAGCCATTTTCTTATCTACTGATAAAGCCGCTTATCCAATTAATGCGATGGGTATTTCAAAAGCCTTAATGGAGAAAAATGTTATCGCTAGAAGTAGACAACTTCTCAAAGGTGACACTGTTCTTTGCTTAACAAGATACGGTAACGTTATGGCTTCAAGAGGAAGCGTTATCCCTCTATTTTTAAATCAAATCCATGAAGGGAAACCAATTACAATTACTAATCCAGATATGACAAGATTCATGATGACTCTTGATGATGCGGTTGATTTAGTGCTTTACGCTTTTGAACATGGTGAACAAGGTGACTTATTTGTTCAAAAAGCTCCTGCCGCCACAATTGATACTTTAGCGAAAGCAGTTATTGAACTCACCAATAGCAAAACAGGTATCACATATATTGGAACTAGACACGGAGAGAAACTTTACGAAACATTAGTTACTCAAGAAGAAATGCTTCACTCTGTTGATATGGGAAATTTCTTCTGCATTAAAGCGGATAACCGTGATCTTAATTATGATAAATATTTCTCTAAAGGAAATAAAAAGTTAAACTTAGGAGAGAGTTATACTTCTCATAACACTGGTCGACTTGATGTTAACGGAATGAAAGAACTTCTCAAAAAACTCGAACTCTTTGGTGGACCAGTTAGACAACACGAATAAGGAGGATATGTCCATGCCTTTTCAAAATAATGGAAAATTAAAATTAATGATTATTGTTGGGACACGCCCAGAAATCATTAGATTAGCCGCAGTGATTAATAAGTGTCGAGACTATTTTGACACTCTTCTTGTCCATACTGGACAAAATTATGACTATAACCTCAATGGTGTCTTCTTTAAAGACTTAGGAATTAAAGATCCAGACATATATCTTAACGCTGTTGGAAAAGACTTAGGAGAAACAATGGGTAATATCATTGCTAAATCATATGAAGTAATGGTGGAAAATTGTCCTGATGCTGTTCTTGTTTTAGGAGATACAAATAGTTGCTTAAGCGTTATTGGTGCGAAAAGACTCCATATTCCAATCTTCCATATGGAAGCAGGAAATAGATGCAAAGATGAATGTCTTCCAGAAGAAACCAATCGTCGTATTGTTGATATCATTTCCGATGTCAATCTCGCTTATAGCGAACACGCTAGAAGATATTTAGCAGATACTGGTTTACCAAAAGAAAGAACTTATGTTACCGGTTCTCCGATGGCGGAAGTTCTTACAAATAATTTAGAAAATATCAAAAATAGTGATGTTCTTGCGCGTTTAGGACTTCAAAAAGGTAGATATATCTTATTGAGTGCACATAGAGAAGAAAATATCGACACTGATAAAAACTTCTTCTCACTCTTCAACGCGATTAACGCTTTAGCGGAAAAATACGATATGCCAATCTTATATAGTTGTCATCCACGTAGTAGAAAAAAACTTGAAGCCTCTAATTTTAAATTAGATAAAAGAGTGGTTATGCATGAACCTCTTGGTTTCCATGATTATAATAACCTCCAAATGAATGCTTATTGTGTGGTCAGTGATAGTGGCACTCTTCCAGAAGAAAGTAGCTTCTATGCTTCCATTAATTCTCCAATTGCCGCAGTATGCATTAGAACGAGTACTGAAAGACCAGAAGCGCTTGATTCAGCGTGCTTTGTTTTAGCGGGAATTGATGAAAAGAATCTTCTTCAAGCTGTTGAAGTTGCCTTATTAAATAAAAATGGATGTAAACCAGTAAGAGATTACACTGATACAAATGTGTCAGATAAAGTTGTTAAAATCATTCAGTCCTATACTGGTGTTGTTAACAAAATGGTGTGGAGAAAAGAATAATATCATGAATGTTTTAGTTACAGGCGCTAAAGGATTTATTGGAAAACATATGACACTTTTGCTTAAAAGAAAAGGTCATAATGTTTTTGAATATGATTTAGGATCAACCGAAGAAGAACTCAAACAATATATTTCTTCCTCTGATTTTGTTATTCATCTTGCTGGAATTAATCGTCCATTAACAACTGAAGAATTTTATGATGGGAACACCAATTTCACAAAAAAGTTATGTGATTTAATTAAAAATAGTGGGAAAAATATTCCTCTAATCATGTCTAGTTCAATTCAAGCGGAGCTTGATAATGATTATGGTAAGAGTAAAAAAATGGGAGAAGATTATTTATTCTCCTCTTCATTACCAGTTTATATTTATCGACTCAGTAATGTGTTTGGAAAATGGTGCCGACCAAATTATAATTCAGCATGCGCAACATTTTGTTATAACATCGCTCATGAATTGCCAATTCAAATAAGAGATCGAGAATATGTTGTTCACTTTAATTATGTGACTGATATTGTTAACGAATTTCTTAAAGTTGTTGAACTTCCTACTCATTTAGGAGAAAAAGACATTCAATATGTTCACCCAATTTATGATTGCTCTTTAGGCCATTTAGCGGATCTCTTATATTATTTTAAGGGTGAAATTGAAAGTGAAAGACATCTTCCACTTCTTCATAATGAATTTGAACTTAAATTATTTAAAACTTTCTGCGACTATCTTTCTGATGAAGGATATACATTCAATTACGCAGAAGATTATCGAGGTTCTTTTGAAGAATTATATAAATCAAAAAAATGGGGACAAATAAGTGATAATGTTGCTTTCCCTGGAATCACAAAAGGTGGCCATTATCATAAATATAAAAAAGAAATCTTCTACACAGTTATTGGCGAAAGTGAAATTAAACAAAGAAACATCATCAATAATGATATGGTGGTTGATGTTGTTAAAGGGGAAGATCCTCATCCGGTTAATATTAGAGTTGGATACACTCACCAAATTAAAAATATTGGGAACATTAATACTCACACGATTATGTGGATTTCAGAGATATATAATCCTGAAACTCATGATACTTATCGAGAAGATGTTGAAAAATAAGCGGGTCAATACAAACCCGCTTTTCTGTTATTCAAATTCTTTTTGCATCAGGATATATTCTTTAAATCTTGGTAGAGCAAGAGTAATTTTCCCTCTTGTCTTAGAATCAATTAATCCTGCTTTTGATAACCTATTTTTGTAAACCTGCAAAGCAGAATTTGTGATATTGGTTGCTTCTCTAATTGAATTAACTTCAGTTTTGTCTTCAGCAATCGCAATTAATATTTCTTTGTCTTTTTTTGAAAGAGAATGCCAGATGAGAGAATAGACATTATCCTCAAGAGTTAAGTCGAATAGTGATAAAAGATCATCATCAAAATTTTTATTATTCTTATATAACAAATTTCCTAAAAGTTGATATCCATATGCAAAACCCATTGTGAACTTTGATAGCTTGATAGCGGTCTTTTGATCAACTTGCAATAATTTGATATAGGAATTTGCAATTGCGGACAAACTTAATCTTTCTAAATAAATTTTTGGTGCTCTTATTAAAAATGTCAGACTTTTATCGTTTTCTAACGCTGATATATTTTCATATAACCCAGAAGCAAGAAGGAATGTATCATATCCTTCCCTTATGAAATTCTGATAAGAGTGAGCGAAATATTTTGTATATTCGTTGCTACTTATATCATCAACTACGATTAAAACCTTATATTTTTTATCTTTCAAATATTTAAACATCTTTTCTAAAAGGGTTTCCGCGTTACTAATTGGCTCAGCTCCAGAAATAGAAAAGCCAATGCCTTTAAAAGAAAAGTTAAATTCCACCTTTAAAAATAAATGTTTCACTTTGCCTTTTTCATATATAGAAGCGCATAATTGCTCAATCATGTCGCCATAAGGGTTTAAATTAACAGTAATCCAATTGCTTTTTTCTTCAAAATAATTTTTAGCTTGTGATAAAAACACCGTTTTTCCACTTCCGCGAGGTCCGGTTAAAACAAATATTTTACTTTCAGGATTTAGGCTTTCGAAAGAATCCGTGATAGTTTTAAGCTCCGTTTCCCTAGGAATAAAATTAGCAGGAATTTCACCAAACGATATATTAAAAGGATTGTTCTTTTTTGTTTCCATTTTTCTTACCTAATATAAATATAAAACATTATTTTTGTCATTTCAATTTTCTTTTGTCATTCTTTGTCATTCTTTGTCATTTTGTTTTTTTGACTTTTCGATAAGATATTTGATTAATTTAATCAAATAATAAATTCCTATTGATATGATGACACCTATTGTAACTCCAATAAAGTCGATTCCGACATCTCTAATTAAGCCACTTCTTGAAGGAACAAAATATTGAATAAATTCACTTAGACCCGCTACTAATAGGCCAACTCCTAATGTAAAAATAATCGCGAGCAAGAATTTCTTTTTACTATTTTCAAAGAAATAATAGAAGAAATAAAAACCAACCATTGATGTTATTAAGAATAATCCCATATGGCCCGCAAATTTTCTCATGAAAGCAGCAAAAGAAGCAAAGTTATTATCATTAATTGCTTGTTTAGCTTCGATAGTGACATTAATTTCTTTACTCAAAGAAGGATTTGAAAGAGAAGAAATGGTTAATTTATAAGTTCCAATTTTATTGGCAACGACAGTAACCGAAGTTGAATCATTATTTGAAATATTAAAAGCTTCGGAGTCGGAAGAAGAAACGTTTATTCTTGTATTATGAGTGTTTTTTGGTGAGAAAGTAGCGGTAATTGTTTTTTGGCCACCAAGGAGTAATTGGAAATCTTCGACATTTACTTTCATTTCGGTAGCGGTGGCTTCTTCGACTTCTAATGAAATTGTTTGAGAAATACTCTTATCTGCGTTACTAATACAAGTAAGTTCAACATTTCCTTTTTCGCGATACCCACAGATACGAACACAATTTCGATTCAATTCATCAAAATATTGAGGATACCCATTTTCATCATATTTATATGGAACAATTTTTGCTTTTAATGGATCGCTTAATATGTAGGACACTGATTGGTCTTCTAAAGAAGTATCGGAAAAAGATGGATATATGAGAGACGAATATGAATCAGCGTCTTCTCCATCAGCGAATACATAATCGTAGTCAAGTAAACAAGGTTCGTCATTACTACCTTCCTCAATTCTTAATGACATCGTATTAGTGGAAGGAATATTTATTGATTCATCGCTTACTGAAATATCAAAATTATATTTTCCATAAGTGATAGTTGCGTTTCCTTCGCTTATTCCATGTATCACTCCATATTCATCAATTTTCGCAACAGAAGAATTGGAAGAAGAACGTTCAATTTTAGAAATATCGAGATATCTTTTTAAATACCAATCTGTTCTTTCTCCATTAACAAGCTTAGTGTCGATAGTAAGAGATTCACCAATTTTAATGGAGTTCTTATCGATTTTGGCTTCATATTCGTTTTCTTTTGGAGCAGGAAGATTTACGATATGGAATTGATATGAATATTTGATATCGTTTTGAAAATTAACATTAATTTGATAAAGATTGCTGCTCATTTTATTAGCGACAATTCTTAAATATAAAGAAAGAGTGGTGTCTTTCATTGAAGTGGAGATGACTGTGTTATAATCATTTTTTTCTCCGAGAACATGTTCAATCGTATATGTTTTATCAAAGACGTCATCAGTGTGTTTCTTTTTCGGATAATTGACTTCAATAGTAATTAATGAGGTTGTTCCAAGAGCGATATTTGGAATGTCATCGCTTCCTTTTCCTAAATATGTTGAGTCATTAATATTTCCTAAAGCATTTGGTTCAATGGTTTCGACTACTTGAGGACCATTAAATAGATTAATGAAAAAAGCAGATATTCTTGCAAGGAAATTACTGCGGACTCCGCTGAGAGAAGAATCAAGACAAGATTCAACAACAATAATAGCGATTAAGAAAAGATATATTCCAAAAGAAATATAAACTCTTTTCTTCCTTTTCTTGATAAGCTCTGAGAATTTCATTACCTTATTATAACTTTTTCATTTCTTTATTAAAAATAAAAATATTTCAAATATTTAGTGCCACTTTGGCACTTTTGTATTATGATGAAGGTATGAATTTAAAAGAACTTCGAATTAATAAAAATCTTTCTCAACAAGAAGCTTCTTTCATCTGCGATGTTCCTTTAAGAACATATAAAAGAATTGAAAATGATCCTTCCTATTTAAATTCTTATAAATATAAGAATGCATTTTCTCTATTACAAAAATATAAAAAGAATAATATCACTAATAAATCATATAATATCGCTATCGTTGGAGCGGGTTATGTTGGGTTTTCTCTCGGAATCCTTTTTTCCACTAAACATAATGTTTCAATCCTTGATATAAACGAAGAAAAAATTAACAAAATAAATGAAAGAACCACGTTATTTAAGGATAAAGATGCTGAATATTGTCTCAAAAATAAGTCACTAAATTTAAAAGGATATTTGGTTGATAAAAATATATATCGCCACCAAGACTTTGTTGTTATTTCTGTTCCTACCGATTTTGTTAATGAAAAAAATGGATATGATATGACTAGTGTCACAAATACAATCAAAGACATTAGAAGTGTTAATAAAAAATGTTTAATCGTTATTAAATCAACTTGTCCAGTTGGTTTTACTTCTTCACTAGATGATAGAAATATTATTTTTTCTCCAGAATTTTTAAGAGAAGGGAAAGCAATTTATGATAACTTATATCCTTCAAGAATAATTATCGGAGGAAATAAAAGTAATAAGAAAGTCCGTGAATTTGCTTCTCTTTTACTAGACACCGCTATTAATGCTCCTCAAGTCATATATATGAGTAGTAGTGAAGCTGAAGCAGTAAAATTATTTTCAAATGCTTATTTAGCAATGAGAGTGAGTTATTTCAATGAACTCGATTCTTTTGCTTCTCAAAATGGGTTAGATAGTAAAAATATCATTCAAGGAGTGAGCCTTGATTCCAGGATTGGCGATTATTATAATAATCCATCTTTTGGTTTTGGTGGATATTGCCTTCCTAAAGATACTTCTGAACTCATTTCTCAAATGAAAAACATTTCTAATAACGACTTAATTTCCTCGATTGAAAAAAGCAATGAATCAAGAAAAGACTTCATCGTCAGTGATATCATTTCAAAATTGAATAAGCCAATTAACGAATCAATCATCGGAATATATTCTTTTGAATCAAAGAAAAATAGTGATAACATTCGTCATGCTTCAATCATTGATGTCAGTAACAAACTTAAAGATTTAGGCGCAACTATATTGATAAATGATCAATCTGAAGAATTTAAAAATAAATGCGATTTGATAATTGCTAATCGATACGATTCTTCTTTAGATGAAGTTAAAGAAAAAGTTTATACAAGAGACTTGTTTATTAGAGACTAGTTTTTCCTATATAATGAAAGTGGAGGTAAAGATAATGAAATTTTTTAAATGCAAACATTGTGGAAAAATAATCGCAGTAGTCAATGATACACCAGTCCCAACTATTTGTTGTGGAGAAGCAATGGAAGAATTACTTCCAAATACCCAAGATGGTGTTCATGAAAAACATATTCCTATTTTCGAAGTGAAGGATAATGTTGTCCATGTTAAAGTTGGTGAAGTCGATCACCCAATGATGGAAGCCCATTACATTATGTGGATTGCTTTACAAACCAACATGGGAAATCAAAGAAAAGTTCTCAAACCAGGAGAAAAACCAGAAGCGTGCTTTGCTCTTCTTCCTGGAGAAAAAGTTGTCCGTGTTTTTGAATATTGTAATCTTCACGGACTATATGCGACTTTATAATTCTTAATTTAACATTTAATAAGGTATGGGTAATTCCCATACTTTTTATATAATAAAATTTCTATTTTCTTTGATTGTTATTTTTTGAAATAAAAAACAAATAAGCAAAAGCTAAGTTATAAAATAACTAAGGATTGGCCATAAAAAATTTAGAAAATGTCCAAAAAATTTTGATGTTTATAACATCATTTTTTTGTTTCAATTTGTTATTGAAAATTGGCTAATTAATTTTTTAAAATAGACGTAATAAAGGGGCAGTGGCAATGTTTAGATTATTAGCGATTCCTGATATAAAAAGATGTCTAAGAATTCCATCTACAAGCCCATTATCCCCTCTTGCTCGTCCTTAGTGTCGAGTATTTTTTTTAAATACGGAGGAAAAATTATGTCACAAACTAATTTGATTTATCAAGTTGAAGACAAACCAAGTTGGGGTAAAACAGTAGTCTTTGCTTTACAACAACTTCTCGCCATCATGGCCGCTACTATTGCGGTTCCTGCAATCGTTAATGGTGTTACTGGTGCAACAATGAGTCAATCTGCCGCTTTATTCGGCGCAGGTGTTGGAACCCTTGTTTATTTACTTTTTACAAAATTTAAAAGCCCTGTTTTCTTAGGTAGTTCGTTTGCTTTCTTAGGAAGTATGTTTGCAGCTTTTGCTGGCGGAGTTTCAATGTCCGTTGGTTATTTAGGTCTTATTCTTGGCGCTGCCTTAGCAGGTCTTGTCTATGTAATTTTAGCCTTAATTGTTAAATTCGCTGGCACTAATTGGATTAACAAAATTATGCCTCCTGTTGTTATCGGTCCTACAGTTGCAATTATCGGCTTATCTTTGTCAGGAAATGCGATTGGTGATTTGACTTCTAATGGATCTGGTTCTACTAATACATGGGTCGCTATCGTCTGTGGACTTATTACATTATTTACAACCATTATCGTTTCTGTTTATGGTAAGAAATTCTTAAAGATGATTCCTTTCATCTTTGGCATTTTAGCTGGTTACGCAGTTGCTGCTCTTTTCACTGCTATTGGTTATGGCGCTGGTAACGATGCTTTAAAAGTTATTAATTTTGATTTATTTTCTTCCGCTGGATGGGGTAAGTTTGTTGGTGGCTGGTGTCCAGATTTCACATTTTTAACTGCTTTCAGTGGCAATTACGATTTCGCTGGTGGCAACTTCGGAGCTTATTTAGGCACAATCGCTGTTGCATATGTCCCGGTTGCTTTCGTTGTCTTTGCGGAACATATTGCTGATCATAAGAACTTAAGTTCAATCATTAATAGAGATTTATTAACTGAACCTGGTTTACATCGCACATTGTTAGGCGATGGAGTTGGAAGTATTGCTGGAGCTTTCTTCGGTGGATGTCCAAATACCACTTATGGTGAATCAGTTGGTACTGTTGCTATTTCTGGTAACGCCTCTGTTAGAACAATCTTAACAACCGGAGTTATTGCTATTTTATTAAGCTTCTTATTACCATTCTCCACATTCTTATCAACCATTCCATCTTGCGTTATGGGTGGTGTTTGTATCGCTTTATATGGTTTCATCGCTGTCAGTGGACTTAAGATGATTCAAGGTGTTGATCTCGGCGATAACAGAAACCTATTCGTTGTCTCCGTTATCTTAATTGCTGGTGTTGGTGGCTTCACACTTAATATTTCCTTAGGAAGTAGTGGCGCGATTGTTATTACAGAAGTTGCTTGTGCTTTAATCTTAGGTATTCTTGTTAACTTAGTGGTCAACATCAAACGCAAAAAAGAAGAAGCTAAAGCTGAGGAAGATAAAGGAGAATAATTAAAATGGGAATTGATATTTCAAAGTATAAAAATGTAATTTTACTTGATCATCCACTCATCAAACACAAAATTACTCAATTAAGAAAAGTCGAAACTTCAACTCATAAATTTAGACCTATCGTTCAAGAATTATCAGTTATTGAAGGATATGAGGCTCTTCGAAATGTCGAAACAATTGATGTCGAAGTTCAAACTCCAATTGAAAAAACAATTCAACCAGAAGTTCGTATTAACGACTTATGCTTTGTTCCAATCTTAAGAGCAGGCTTAGGTATGGCGGATGGTCTTCTTGAACTCATTCCAGGGGCAGCATGTGGTCATATTGGTTTATATCGTGATGAAGTCACCCATGAACCAGTTGAATATTACTGTAAACTTCCTGCTGATATTGGAGAAAAACAAGTTTATTTATTAGACCCAATGCTTGCCACTGGTGGAAGTGCTTGTGGTGCGGTTCAAATCTTAAAAAACCATGGTGCGAAAAGAATTGCATTCATTTGTATCATTGCCGCTCCCGAAGGAGTAAAAGCTTTCTGTGAAGCAAATCCAGATATACCTTTATATATTGGTGCTCTTGACCGCTGCTTAAATGACAAAGCCTATATCTGCCCAGGATTAGGTGATTGTGGTGACCGTATCTTTGGCACCGTTGGGAAAAAATAAAATCGAGGTTTATAATAATAATTATGTTAGATAGATTAAAAATCGTTAGCCTCACTGCTAATCCAGAAATGGCTAAAGAAATCGCAAAAATTATTGGCAAAAAAATCTTACCTTCAGAGATTACCCATTTTGCGGATGGGGAAATCTTATTTACCGGAAAAGAATCTTTTAGAGGAGATAATGTTTATATTGTTCAATCAACATGTACTCCTGTTACTGAAAGATTAATGGAACTTCTCTTATGTATTGATGCTTGTAAAAGAGCAAGTGCAAGAACCATTAATTGCATCATTCCTTATTTCGGTTATTCAAGACAAGATAGAAAAGCTAAACCACGTCAACCTATCAGCGCTAAATTAGTCGCTGATATGATTGAAGTTGCTGGAGCACACCGTATTGTCGCTACTGATTTGCACGCTTCTCAAATCGCTGGATTTTTCAATATTCCAGTCGATGATGTCAGTGCAATGTCTCTTTTCTACAAATATTTTGTTTCAAAAGGATTAACTGAAAATATCGTCTGCGTTTCTCCAGATCATGGAGGACTTGTTAGAACTTCAAAATTAGCGACTGCGTTAAACGCTCCTATCGCTGTCATTGATAAGAGAAGACCTGAACCAAATAAAGCGGAAATCTTATCAATCGTTGGCGATGTTAAAGATAAAACTTGTATCATCGTTGATGATATTGTTGATACAGCAGGAACCCTTCTTCTCGCTGTTAATAAGTTAAAAGAACTCGGTGCAACAAAAGTTTACGCTGCTGTTACTCATGGAGTTCTCTCTTTAGATGCGGTTAGTAGAATTAATGAATCTCATCTCGATAAATTAATCATTACTGATTCCATCCCACTTACTCCAGAAAAGAAGAGTGACAAGATTGAAGTTCTCTCCTTAGCGCCATTATTTGCAAAGATTATTGTCGCTTTAGAAGAAGGAAAATCTTTATATGACACTCACCAAGAATTCCTTGCTGAATTATTTGAAAAGGATGAATAAGCATGGGTGAAGTCATACTTAGTCAACAACAAATAAAAGATATATGTAAAAGAGTTGCTTCAGAAATAACTGAAACAATTAAAAATGATGAAAAAATTCCTCTTTTGATCGGTGTGATGAAAGGAGCGTTAAATTTCATGTTTGATTTAATCAACTATATTGACGTTCCTATTTACACCGATTACATTCAAATATCCTCATATATTGGCTCAAAAAGAGGAGATAATATTCGTTTAATTAAAGATGTTTCTTTCGATTGTAGTGGAAGAACTGTCATCATCATTGAAGATATTATTGATTCTGGATATTCGATGAAGTTTTTAATGGATCATATCAAACAACACAATCCAAAGAAAGTTCTCGTCTGTTCTCTTTTCGATAAAAAGAACGCAAGAAAAGTTCCTGTGGATATTGATTTTGTTGGTCATGAACTCGCTAAAAATGATTTCTTAATCGGATATGGCTTAGATTATAACGAACTTGGAAGAAATCTTCCATATGTCATAAGCGCATCTGAAGAAGATATCAAACAATATGATGAAATATTCGCTCGCGACCGAAAATAGGGGGTAAATATGTCTAATAATTTGAGAGATCCAAAAATGGAAAGAATAACGACAAAAGAATTAGCAGACCAATTTATCGATGAGCAAATAAAAGAAATAAGAAAACAAGTTGGAAATAAAAAAGTTTTACTCGCCCTTTCTGGTGGAGTTGATTCTTCAGTTGTCGCTGCCTTATTAATCAAGGCTATCGGCAATAATTTAACTTGTGTTCATGTAAATCATGGTTTGCTTAGAAAAGGTGAACCAGAACAAGTAATTAAAGTATTTAAAGAAGAACTTGGCGCTAATCTCATCTATGTCGATGCGGTTGATCGCTTCTTAGATGCTTTAGCAGGTGTTGAAGATCCAGAAAGAAAAAGAAAAATTATCGGCAAGATTTTCATCGATGTTTTCGTCGAAGAAGCTCGTAAACTTGATGATATTGAATTTTTAGCTCAAGGAACAATTTATCCAGATATTTTGGAAAGTAATGGTATTAAATCTCACCATAATGTCGGTGGGCTTCCTGATGATTTGAAATTTGAATTGGTGGAACCAGTGAAGTTCTTATATAAAGATGAAGTAAGAGTGGTGGGCGAAGCTCTTGGTCTTCCACACAACATGGTGTATCGTCAACCATTCCCAGGACCAGGCTTAGGTGTTAGGTGTCCTGGAGCGATTACTCGCGATCGACTTGAAGTCGTTAGAGAAAGTGATGCGATTTTAAGAGAAGAATTCGCTCTTAATGGACTAGAAGGAAAAGTGTGGCAATATTTCACAGTTGTTCCTCCGTTTAAATCAACAGGAATCAAAGATAACCAAAGAACATTTGAATATATGGTTGTCCTTAGAGCGGTCAATTCAATTGACGCTACTAAAGCAACAGTTGAAGAAATTCCTTACCCTCTTTTGTTTAAGATTAGGGACCGTATCCTTAACGAAGTAAAAGGAGTAAATCGTGTTTTAGTTGATATTTCTGATAAACCAGTTGCCACTATTGAATGGGAATAAATATGAGAGCAGTAGAAGAGAAGATCCTAAGAGATGGAGTGATTGTTGATAATGAAATAATCAAAGTTGATTCTTTTTTGAACCATCAAATTGATTTAAACGTTCTTCAAGAATTCGCTAATGAAGTTAAAGATCAATTCAAAAATCAAAAAATCGATAAGATTTTAACAATTGAAACTAGTGGTATTGCGGTGGCTTATGCAGTCGCAGAAGCTTTTGGCAATATTCCACTTTTATACGCTAAAAAATCAAAATCAAAAATTGTCAGTGGTAATTTGCTTAAGACAAGCATCAAATCTTTTACGAGAAATGAGATATGTGAAATTACCATTAATAGTAAATACCTTCCAAAGGGAACAAATGTTCTCATTGTTGATGATTTTCTTGCGGAAGGTAACGCTGGAATTGGCTTAATTGAATTATGTAATAAAGCAGAAGCAAATGTTATTGGAGTAGCAGTAGTTATTGAGAAATATTTCCAAGGCGGACATAAAAAAATCGAAGACCTTGGGATTAAAGTTTTCGCTGGTGCTTCGATTAAAGAATTTAAAGACAATAAACCAGTCTTTTAGTTAGTCTCCTTCAAAGGAAATTAGTGAGCGAACAGGGATATCGCTCACTTTTTTAATTTCTTCTCTTCCTTTTAAATCTGGAAGTTCAATATAGAAGATTGATAGTACTGGTGTTGCTTCGCTCATTTTCACTAATTTAATCATTGCAGAAGCGCTTCCTCCAGTGGCTAATAAATCGTCGATAACTAAGACTTTGTCATCCTTATTAAGAGCGTCTTTAGAAATCTCAAAAGTGTTCTCTCCATATTCCAAAGAATAAGAGCAGCGATGTCCTGGTAAAGGCAATTTACCGGGTTTCCTAGCTGTAATTACTCCTTTTTTGAGCTTATACGCTAAAGCGGATCCAAATAAAAATCCTCTTGCGTCTGCGCAGATTATTTTGTTAAATTCATATCCTTTTGTTAATTTTGCAAGTTCATCAATTACGACTTGAAAAGCATCTTTATCTTCTAAAGTTGGAGTGATATCTCTAAACATTATTCCTTCTTTTGGGAAGTTAGGAATTGTTCTAATAAATTGTTTTAAATATTTCTCTTTTGTCATATTTTTTCACCTATTTTTTGTCTAAAATTCTTCAAAAATTATCTTTTCTTTTCATCATCGAAAAAAATTAATTTTATGACTTTACATTAATATTTTTTTATCACATAATGAGTTTGTCAATGATGAGTTGACATTCGTATAATTCCCTAATTGGTGGGTAGTCTCTACACTAGACCGTAATCTAGTACTACGAATTTCTTTTTTCGTTTTAGGTCATTAAAACGAGAGAAGTTTTTTGCATTAGTAGAGGCTCCTTATGGAGCTTATTTTATTTTTTAGAAGGAGGTAGCTTATGAGAAAATTATCACGAATTATGTTAGCAAACTGCATGCTTGCTACTTTACTTAGCCTCGCAGGTTGTGATGCTGGAAAAGTCACCGCAAAACCTTACGAAGCTGGTACCCCAGTCAAAGTTGGTCTTATCTGTTTACATGACTCAAGCTCAACTTACGACAAGAATTTTATCGATGCGATGAATTCTGCTGTCAGTGAACTCGGTGACAAAGTTGATGGTGCTGCGATTATCAAAACTGGTGTCAAAGAAGAAATTGATGCCTATAACGCTGCTAAAGACTTAGTTAAACAAGGCTGTAATGTCATTTTCGCGGACTCATTTGGTCATGAACCATTTATTTTAGACGCCGCAAAAGAATGGCCAGAAGTTACTTTCTGTCACGCAACTGGAACTCAAGCCAAAGTTGCTGGAGTGAAAAATTTCCATAATGCTTTTGCCTCTATTTATGAAGGCCGTTATTTAGCAGGATACGCTGCTGGTCTTAAACTTCAAAGAATGATTGATAATCATGAACTCAAAGATAATAATTACCGAAACGGCAATGTTATCCTTGGATACGTTGGTGCTTATCCTTACGCTGAAGTTGTCTCTGGATATACTTCATGGTTCTTAGGCGTTAGAGAAGTTGTCTCTAATGTTGTTATGGATGTTACTTTTACATCTTCTTGGTATGATTTTGATCAAGAAAAAGCTGGTGCTCACGCTTTAGCACTTAGTGGTGCTGCAATCATTTCTCAACACGCTGATTCAATGGGAGCGCCTGGTGAATGCGAATCATTAGGAGTTCCAAATGTTACTTATAACATTCCACTTGATAAAGAATGTCCAAATACTTATCTTGGATATTCAAAAATTGATTGGGCTCCATATTATAAGAATGTTATTACTTCTATGTATAACGGAGTAGGAATTGAAGGCGAAGTTAACAATAACTTTACTGGCAATCTTGAAACCGGTTCAGTCAAATATGATGTCAAAGATAAAGACGATTTAGCAATCGTTAAAGAAATTGAAGCCGAACTCAAAAACGGAACAAGAAAAGTCTTTGATTGCTCTAAATTTACAGTTGATGGTGAACATCTCACCTCTCATACAGCGGATGTTGATGATCATGGCGATTGGGTTCCTGAAACTGAAGCGATTATGGTTGAAAACGGAATCACCTTCTTCAACGAATCTGCATATAGAAGCGCCCCATATTTCGATTTAAATATCGATGGCATTACCAAATTAAACGCTTAGACACTTATAGGGTTGGTAGATTTTTCTACCAGCCCTTTATTTTAAGGGTATGGAAATAATTAGATTTGAACATATTACAAAAGTATTTGGGAGTGTAGTGGCTAATCACGATATTTCCTTTTCGATTGAAAAGGGAGAGATTTTGTCTGTCCTAGGAGAAAATGGAAGCGGAAAGACTACATTGCTAAATATTCTTGATGGTATTTATACTCAAGATGAAGGAAAAGTCTTCATTAATGGAGAAGAAGTAAATATCAAATCTCCTAAAGACGCTTATGCATATAAGATTGGAATGATCCATCAGCATTACAAGCTCGTTGACGCTTTTACTGCGATTGAAAATATTGTTCTTGGATTAACCAATAAAGAACTTAAACATTTTTATAAGGAATATCTTGGAGAAGAACTCCCAAGATTTAAAAACGTCACTTTGAAAGACTCAGCAAAAATGGTCGACAAAATGTGTGAGAAATATTCTTTCGCATTTGATGCTTATAAAAGAGTAAGTGATATGTCGGTTGCGGAAAAGCAAACCCTTGAAATCATTAAAGCCTTATTTAGAGGAGTTGATGTTCTTATTTTAGATGAACCAACCGCAGTCCTTACTCCTCAAGAAATAAGACATTTATTTGATGTTATTCGTAACATGAAAAAAGATAATAAAACAATTATTATCATCACTCATAAATTAAACGAAATCCTTGAGATATCAGATAGAGTCGCCATTTTAAGAAAGGGTGAATTTATTGATATTATCGCTACTGAGGACGCTAACGAAACCCTTTTAGCAGAAAAAATGATGGGAAAGAAAGTTGATTTAGATATTCATCGCTCAACCATTCCAACAACTGGAAAAAGATTAGAAGTTAAGAACTTAAGCGTAGTTGATCGAGAAGGAAATGTTGCAATTAAAGACGCTACTTTTACGGTAAACGGAAGTGAAATTCTTGGAATTGCAGGAATATCTGGAAGTGGACAAAAAGAATTATTAGAAGCCATCGCTGGATTAGCGAAAGAAATTGACGGAGATATCATTTTCCATAATCCGAAAAAGGATCGACCAGTTACTTTCTATCATAAAAACATCAAGCAAATTAGAAAACTTGCCCAAGAAGGAAAATTCTATTTTGAAGGTGGAGAAAAATGTGATTTAACAAATATCTCTAATCATGAATTAATCAAGCTTGTTAATGATGGGAAAATTCTCTTTTACGATGATGAAATAATTGATTTAATCGGCAAGAAACCTATCGAAATTAGAAATTTAGGTATCAAATTATCATTCGTTCCAGAAGATCGATTAGGTATGGGCTTAGTTGGAAGTATGAGTGTTATTGATAATATGTTACTTAGAAGTTATCGTAAAGGAAGAGGAAGATTATTAAGAAAACAAAGTTCAGAAGTTTTGGCAGAAAAAGTTGTAGAAAGACTTGATGTTAAAACTCCAAGTTTAAATACAGAAGTGAGAAAACTTTCTGGTGGAAACATTCAAAAGATCTTAGTTGGTCGAGAAATCTCTTCTTCTCCAAAAATCTTAATGGTGGCCTACCCAGTTAGAGGACTTGATATCAACTCTTCTTATCAAATTTACAATTTGTTAGATGAACAAAAGAAAAAAGGCACCGCAGTTATTTATGTCGGTGAAGATTTAGATGTTTTGCTTGGTCTTGCTGATCGAATCTTAGTGCTTTCACATGGCAAGATTAGTGGGATTGTTAACGCTAGAGAAGTCAGCAAAGAAGAAGTTGGCTTACTCATGACTAAAGGTGAATAGGAGGAAATATGATTAGTAATGTACGGAAAAAAGAAGTAACAGCAAAAAGATTTCCTTTCTATGTCGTAAAAAGAATGGATTTTCCAAAATGGAAATATTGGCTCATTAGAGGTGGAGGAATCATTTTAGCGTTTTTAGTGGCAGGATTTACCTGTGCAATGCTTAAACCTGGTTCTTTTGGGATTTTCTTTAAAGAGTTAATTAGAGGATGCTTTGATTTCTCTGATATCAGCACTTTGATTGATTTATTGACCACATTTTCAATTATTTTATTAATCAGTATTGTTATTACTCCAGCTTTCAAAATGAAATTTTGGAATATTGGCGCTGAAGGACAAATATTAGTCGGTGCTTTAGTTGCTGCGGGAATTGCAAAATTTGCTTCTCGCGATATTCCTAATATTGTTGTTTTGCTTATGTGCATGATAGCGGCTCAAGCAGCAAGCACTATTTGGGCAGCAATACCTGCCATATTTAAAGCTTTTTTCAATACGAATGAAACTTTATTTACTTTAATGCTCAATTATATTGCTACTTTACTAAGTTCAATGATGATTTCTATCTGGATTAAAAGTGGATCTCAATCTTTTGGAATGCTTACTCACGGAGTATTCCCAAAAATTATGGGTAGTTCATCCTTCTTAGTTATTATTTTCGCTGTTGTTATTTTTATTGGAATGTTTTTCTATATCAATAAAGGAAAACATGGTTATGAACTTTCAATTATCGGTGAAAGTGTTGATACCGCAAGATATGTCGGAATTAATATTAGATATGTCACAATCAGATCGATGTTAGTTGCGGGTGTTTTATTTGGAACTATTGGCTTCTTTATCGTGTGTGGAGTTAATCGTTCTTTTTCTCCAACAATTGTCGGAGGAGAAGGATTTACCGGGGTTCTTATATCATGGCTTGGTCATTTTGATCCTCTTCAAATCGCTTTGTTTGCATTTTTACAGTCGATTATGAAGCAAGGAACAACAACAGTGGCCACTGCGGTCAATATCTCTTCTACTCAATTTAGTGCGATATGTACTGGTATCTTCTTCTTCATCATTATTGCCTGTGAATTTTTCTCTAGTTATAAAATCAAAATGCATCATGAAAATAAGGAGGTACAACAATGAATAATTTTGTTTCTTTCCTTAGCTTAGCAATTAAGTTTTCTACGGTGTTCCTTTTTGGTGCGACAGGAGAAATCATTAATCAAAAATCCGGTCACTTAAATATGGGCACTCCTGGAATTATGTATCTTGGAGCATTAGGTGGAATTATTGGTGAAAGAATATATTTGGATTCAATCGCTGCTGATGCAGCTTTAAACCCATTCATGATTGTTTTTATGCCGATATTATTTGCGATGATATTTGGTGCTCTTGGAGGAGCTTTGTTCTCTTTCTTCACTGTTACTCTTCACTGCAATCAAAACGTTACTGGTTTAACTTTAACAACTTTTGGTGTTGGAATTGCTTGTTTCTTCATTGGAACAATGAATACTGACAGAATGGCAGAAGCTGGTTTAGCGTTACAACACGCTTTTCCAAATTACGCGAAGGCTGGTTGGTTTGGTGAAATATTCTTATCACAAAGTTGGTTCACTTATCTTGGAGTTATCATTGCTATTATTGCCGCAATTGTAATTAATTACACAAGAGTAGGATTAAATCTCCGCGCGGTTGGCGAAAATGCATCCGCTAGCGATAGAGCTGGCATTAATGTTAATTTATATCGTTATGTTGCCACAATTATCGGTGGAGCAATATCTGGTATCGGTGGAGCTTTCTATGAACTCGATAATGTCAAAGGAATGTTTAATGTTGCTGATGCAGTTGACGCTTTTGGCTGGCTTGCCTTATGCATTGTTATTTTCTCAGTTTGGAAACCATTAATCGCAATTGCTGCAAGCTTCTTATTTGCGTGCTTATCAACTGCCCCAGTTTTCTTAGCCCCTTATCTAGGAGGAGCGGGATATGTTTCATATATACTTAAGATGGTTCCATATTTTGCAACGGTCATTGTTCTTATATTAACTTCAATATTTGGCAAAAAGAATCAACCTCCTGCTAATTTAGGGGTCTCTTACTTTAGGGAAGATAGATAAAAATATTAATTTTCATCGATTATTTTTTGACAATAATCAAGTAGTGGTTTGATATTATATAGCGGCTTGATAATTACGAAATTTTGACGTATGTTCCAGGAATAAAATTAGAGGGATCGTATTCACACTCTGTATTTTCGTAGAAATACTTACCTTCTGTGAATGAGAATGAATTGTTTTCTGTATCGATATCAAAATCGAGTAAATGATAATCCGGAGGCAAATAGACACCTCTTTCTTCAGCGGGTTCACTATGTCCGTGTAAAACATATAATAAAGCAACATTGCGACGACCTAATTCCCAATCGTCATAAAAGCTCATTGAAATTGTCCCTTCAATAAATGTGTGATTGACGTTATTTTCGTAGCGCATATAAATAATGTATTCAAAATAATCGCCATCTTTACTATCCATTGGCGCATAAGAATTACTAGTGAAATAGAATTTATTGCCTTTTTCATCGAGAAAACTACCTCTTAATACGCTGCTAGCTAGATAATTAACCCTATTGCTTTTATAAGTATAACTTTCGCTATTTTCTTTTAAATATGTACCAAAAGCATATGGCATTTCTGATAAATGATAATCTCTAACAGGGACACCACCCATTCTTAATGGTTTAATTTCATAACCGAGTTGATAAATGGTGAATTGATGAAGATTTTCTCTTTCATCTTCTGTGTAACAATTCAAATAACCATCTTTACGGTGATCTTCATCTTTAAATAAACCGATATGAAGTGGTCTAGTATCATTAACACCAAAGTAGCGGCTCATGCATGTGCCTTCTTCTTTGAGAGTGTTGTCTTCATAATAACGATATTTATCTTTAGAAAATTCAAAATAGGCAGAAGCGACAGGTCGATATTCATTATTATTTTCAATAAGATTCCATCTTACATAGTTTTCTTCATTACCTAAATCAATGTCGTATTTTTTATTCTCTTCAAATTCAAAAAACGCGCATGAAGAAAGTGACATCGCGATTAAAGGAAATAACAAAACTTTACTTAATTTATTCATATTTATTAAATTCTATTGTTCTAGTGTAAACGATTGGCTACTTTTTGCTCTTATTGTATATTTTCTGCTCAAAAGTGTAAATATTAGGACACTTTATTAAGTTAAAATGCACAAAAAGTATAATCTCGTAATTTGTTGAATATCTTTCTATATATCAAATGATACCTGTTTTAAGAGTAAAAAATAACTCTGCATGCTATATGATACGTTAAATTTGTTTACTCCCATTGATGATACATTTGATTTCTTCTTTTACATATTTGATATCACTATTAGAAAGAAGAGGGATAAGTTTTTGGATTTTATTAATTGGTAGATTCCACCACGCTAGTTTTTCTAATAATTCAATCATTTCATCGTCAAATCTTTTTCTTATTACTTTTGCTGGATTACCAACTACAACTGAATAAGGTGGAATATTGGATGCCACTACAGAATTAGCGCCAATAATGCATCCATCTCCAACATGAACTCCTGGTAAGAAAGTAACGTTTTGACTAATCCAGACATCATTACCAATAACTGTATCTCCTTTATAAGGAAGATCTTCTTTTTTAGGAGGTTCTTGTTCCCATCCTTTAAAGATATAGAAAGGATAAGTGGAAACACTATTCATTTGGTGATTTGCTCCATTCATAATGAATTCAACATTTCTTCCGATTTGACAAAACTTACCAATAATTAATTTATCACCGATAAAATCATAATGATGGGTTACTCTACTAGTGAAGTTCTGTCCATCGTAATATGTATATTCACCAACTTGAATATTTTTAACACCAATTAGTGTTGGTTTTATATAAGTAACGCTTTCATCTCTTGACTTAAGCGGGTGGATTCTTTTCCAATCTGGTTTATCTGCTTTATGGGCATCATCCATTAGTTTATTTGTTTCTGCATCAGACAAATCTAAAAATTCAGCAGCGTTAACATTAAATTCAAGGATTAATCTAATAACTACATCAAAAGATATATCGGTTTGACCAGTTTCAATTTTATTAATCATTGATTTGTGGGTGTAACCTAAAGCCTCCGCAAATTCTTGCTGAGTCATATTATTTTCTAAACGAATCTTTTTGATTCTATCTCCCAATACTTTGTATGCTGGCATGATAAATCTCCTTTATTTGATCGATATCGGTCAATTTAAGCTCTTTTGATTTCGATGGTTTATTTCTTTTCAAGTCGTTTTATTGATTTGACATTGTTCTTGTTGAGTAATTCTTTTTCCCTATTTGCTTCTTTATTAAGAAGAATCAATCTTTTCTTTGATCAATCTTTTGAGCAATAAGCATCGAATTCAAATATTCAAGGTTACTTAAATCGCTAGTTCTATAGTGTTGGCGTAGTCTCTAATGTTGCCATTTTTATCAGGATTTTCATCTCGCCACTCTCTAGCAGTCTTACCAAATAGCGCCACATTTAGTAAATCAGTCTCATTTGCATAAATATAACTCTTTTGCTCATTTAATAATTCAATTGGAACGAGGTGCTCTTTTACTGCATCAGTATGGATAAGATAATTAAGTTTTGTAAGAAGTCTTTTACCATTCCATTCAATTTGTTCAGATTCTTGGACTTTTAATCTTTGGAATTCTTTAATGATATAGAGTTTAACTTCAGGCGATATCCATGAAGCAAATTCTAAGGCAATATCGCGATGGGCAAAAGTGCCGCCACCATATTTTCCTGACTTAGTTTTAAAACCTATTGCGTTGGTTCTAATTGCCCATTTTGTTGGAGTCATTACAAAGTAATTATGACCAGATTCGTTTTTAAACTGGTCGAATTCGACCATGTTAAAATCAGTGTTGTTTATTTGTTCCCACAAACCAATAAATTCGATTGTGGCCCTAAGCCTCATCCAGTTCTTAATAACATCAGCGGGAAATTCTGGGTTTTTAATTTTAGCCATGTCAGTCAAACTAACATAATCATTGTCGCTAATTCCAGTAATATTAATATCAATGTTTTTTACTGTAATTTTATTCATTAATAGTTACTCCCTTTTTTCATTAATATTCTACCATATTACTAGTATATGTTCTACCATTAATACAATAATTTAATATGACAAATGTAATCATAAATACTAGTAGCAAAACAGTCAGCAAAGTAGTTGTGTTTAAATTTGACTTTAGTTCAAGTCCACCCTATCAAGGGAGTGGCATAGTTGCACTTTAAGTTATTTACCTATAGGTATGCTACGCGAACCTCACGAGCACTAATAATGATAAACATTTTTGTCTGTTCAGGAATCTTCTGAATAATCAAATCTATCAAAAAGCCCCTAAATATAATAAAAACGAGATAATTTTTGGTATCATCTCGTTTTTTTAATGGCAATAAGCGAAAGAATTAATACAATTTTCGTTTCCTTTGAAAAAATGGTACAAATGATTGCAAAATGGAGCAAGGTTTATCAGGCACCAAGCCTTTCTTTCATAGAAACCAATAAGTTTTCATCTTCTATTTTTGTTATAGCAAAAACCTTTTTCCCTATATAGTTTAGCGATGCTCCCAAATGATAAAGGATTGCCCTATCTACGATGACGAAACGATCATGGAAGTTATCATCTAATATAACCTCTAGATTCCCATATTGTTCGTTGAAAGCATCGATATCTCCTTGTGTAAGCTTTGCTTTCGAAGATATAAATAATTTAACTATTACGCCTTCTGTTTTGACTTTGAGATAGTCAAGAGCCTTGATGTCAGCATACGGATCAATAAGTATGATTTCTTCTTTTGCTCTCGTAAAGATGTCTTTTATAAAACTCCTACCGTCAAACCACTCACCATCAAAAAATATTTTCTCGTTATCTATATGATTGTCGGATTCTAATTTAGAAAGACGTTTGTCGATATTATTAACTCGATGAACTAGTTCAATATAATTGTCATTGGTAATTAAAGTCCTATCCTGATTTAAGACGTATCCTTTTAAAAGGTACTCTTTCAAAACCGAATTTGCCCATCTTCTAAAAATAACACCATTACGTGATTTGACGCGATACCCAACGGAAATTACGACGTCTAAATTATAATAGACTGGTGGTCTGTAGTTTGGATTGTTATTGTTTCGACTTTTATGCATTTTTTGCATAGAAGTATTTTTGTCCAATTCGCCTTCTTTAAAAATGTTGTTAATATGGCGTGAAATAACGCCTTGGTTTCTACCAAAAAGAAGAGCCATTGCATCTTGAGTTAACCAAACTGTGTCTTCGCTAGGAGAGACATTCACATCAAGAGTTAAACCATCTTGCTCAAATTTTACAAGTTCATATTTTTCATTCATGGTTCTTTATCCTCTCCAAAATCTTTCCTTAACACTATTTCTCCGTCAATATAATCATCAGTGAGTATAAAACCGTTATTTTGATAAAAAGAGATAGCTTTTTTGTTAGTAACATCGCAGCTGGTATAAATTG
Source organism: Bacilli bacterium (assembly GCA_017635565.1). Lineage (GTDB taxonomy): Bacteria > Bacillota_I > Bacilli_A > RFN20 > CAG-826 > UBA2450. The sequence goes on along the minus strand of JAGBLE010000010.1, from coordinate 126,161 downwards.
TGTTAGATTCGCCAAAAGGAAATGCCTTGCACCAATTAATCATCGCTTCTAATAATTCTCTTCCAAATCCTTTGTTTTGATAATCCATATCAATCATAAGTCGCCAAAGGCAATAGGAATTACGCATCCATTTCTTTTCTCCTTCGGAACCAATAGTGCCAAAAGCAATCGAAGCGAATCCAACGGGATGATTTTCCTTATAGGCTACAAAGCACTCTGTTTTCGTTCCATGTCTTTCAGCGGCATATGCTTCCGCAAATGAGATAGCATTATCTGCGACAAAGTCGCGCTGATATGGTGCTACTTTTAAAGAAAGAGCGTCTTCTAATTCGTTAAAACCAACTACTTTAATGAATAAGCTATCTGTTTTAAAGCAATTCGAAGTTTCAACTATAGGAATGATTGGCTCAATTTCTTCTCCTTCAAATTCATCACCAAAGCGAGACAAAAGAATCATTAATTTGTCATAGCTCATTTCTGCAGAATCGTTCTCTAGACGAGAAATCATTCCTTTACCAGAATAGCCTAAAATATTAGCCATTTCAGTTTGACTAAGATTTCGTTTTAAACGTATGGATTTAAGTTTGTTTCCGAGTTTTCTAGACATGGTTTAATTTTAGTAAACTTTTGTGAAAATAGCAATTTATATAACAAAAAACAGTCCTAAATGTATCAGAACTGTAATTTACATTTGGTAGCTGAGGACGGATTTGAACCGCCGACCTTAGAGGTATGAACTCTCTGCTCTAGCCAACTGAGCTACTCAGCCATTTAAATGGTGGATCTAAAGAGACTCGAACTCTCGACCCCCTGAATGCAAATCAGGTGCTCTCCCAACTGAGCTATAGACCCATTAGCTAGATTTTTCAAACTAGCAAAATGATTATACTTATTTCTTCTTTTTATGGCAATAATTATTTAATTATGCCTATGGTTAGTATATAATAATCCTGCCGTTGCGATGGTTAACTATGAACCAGGTCAGGACAGGAATGTAGCAGCCTTAAGTATCTTAGTCATGTGTGACGGTTTTGTTTTATGAAGAAATTTACTCCTGAATATTTTATGTCTTTAGCGATTAAAGAGGCCCAAAAAGCCGCTTTTAAAGATGAAGTTCCGATTGGATGCGTTATTGTAAAAGATAATAAAGTTATTTCAAGAGGTCATAATAACCGAGAAAATAAAAAAGACGTTACTTCTCATGCAGAAATGGAAGCAATCAGAAAAGCAAATAAGAAACTTAATAATTGGAGACTTATTGATTGTGATATCTATATTACTTTAGAGCCTTGTCTCATGTGCATGGGTGCGCTTTACCAATCTCATATAAATACAATATATTATGGTGCTTCTGATCCAAAAGGTGGTGCGGTTCATTCTTCCATCGAATTTTCAAAAATTAATAATTTAAACCATTACCCTAATATCATAGGTGGAATTTTAGAAGAAGAATGTTCTCAAATAATTAAAAACTATTTCAAAAACAAAAGAACAAAATTAATCAAAATATTATAAAAATAGATGTAAATATCGGCGTTATTATTCTTGTTAGTGTGCTAATATATGAATGATTATGATTAACGAGAACAGAAAAATAAGATATCGATATCCAGTTAGAATTGTCGGTCATTCAAATAATATTCATAATGTAGAAACTCTTTTAAAAGAGAAAGATGATCAAATCTTTTTAGGCGATATAGATTTAATGACTATCGATGGGCCTGGATATATCGTTTTAGATTTTGGAGAAGAAATATGTGGAGGAATAAGAATTCTTTCACACATCAAAGATACACAAGATAATTTAACAAAAATAAGAATCAGATTTGGTGAATCAGTAAGCGAAACTTATTCAGATGTTGGAAAAAGTGGAGCGACAAATAATCACGCTTTAAGAGATTTTATTTCTTTTCTTCCAGCCTTTTCAGATGAGAGCCGAGGAGAAACTGGTTTTAGATTTGTAAGAATTGATTTTCTTGCTGAAAGCAAAACTTATCATCCAATTAAGATGATTCTTGCAAAAGAAACATATTATGACTTAGTGGCCATTAATGATTTCAAATGTGAAGATGAATTATTAAATAAAATATATAAGACTTCGGTTCGCACTGTTTCTTTATGTGTTCAAAACCGTATATGGGACGGAATTAAAAGAGACCGTTTAGTGTGGATTGGAGATATGGAACCAGAAATACACGCTCTCCTGCGTGTTTATGGTCATGTTCCTCAAATTGACTCCACTCTTGAAACGGCAAAAATTTCTAACCCAATGCCTTGCTGGATTAATGGTATTCCATCTTATTCAGCGTGGTTCTTATTAATTGTTTATGACATTTATGAAACTGATTCAAAACCAGATGTTGTGTATAAACATTTAGATTATTTGAATCAAATTATTAATATTTTCGATACCACAATTGATGAAAATGGAAATATTGATTTTACGAAGTCTAATTTACCAAATTCAATGCCTTATTTCATTGATTGGCCAACATACAAAGAAGAAAACGAGCAAGAAAGAAAAGAAGCTTGTACAATGTTGCTTCAATATATCTTCCCTAAAGTTTTAGAAATGTATAAATCTATTAAAGAAGATACAAAAATAATTGAAAGAATAATCGATAAACTTAATAAATCAAAAATTGGTGTTCCTAAAACAAAAGTTTTTGCGGCCTTTTATCAACTGCTTCATCACGATGACAAATCATATGAAGTCCTTATTAAAGATGGGGCGAGAGGAATGTCAACATTCATGTCTTATTATTTCCTTAAAGCGGTCGCTCAAAAGGATTTTGATAAATCAATTGAGTTATTAAAAGAATATTATGGTGGAATGTTATCAAGAGGAGCGACAACCTTTTGGGAAGATTTTAATATTGATTGGCTCAAGGGGTCTTCGAGAATTGATGAGCTTTCAAAGGAAGGAGAAAAAGACCTTCACGGAGACTTCGGTGGGTATTGTTATGTTGGATTTAGACATTCTTTATGCCATGGATGGTCTAGCGGCCCAGCTTCATTCTTGTTAGAAGAATGGAAAAAATAAATTAATTAGATAAAACTTTCTTTTTTCTTAACGTTAAAATTAGACAAAAAAACAATAATATTCTATCGTTAATTAGGAATTATTTTTACATATAATTGAAGTATACAAAAGCACTTTAAAATATTCGTGATGAAATTTTTGTGCATTCATAAAATGAAAGGGAAAATTATGAAAAAAACAAAATTTTGTATTATTCCTACCGCTCTTCTTTTGGCTGCCGGAGGAATATCTACAACTGTAGCGACAAGTAATGATTTTTTGGTTGCGCACGCTTTAGAAGAAGTTGATTGCGGCGTACAAAATATTTATATCAATGAAATTGATAAAGGATCCATTGGTGGTTTATATGTTTTAGCGAACACCAACGACACTCTTCCATATAATGGCGACTGGTCTTTAGCTTATACACCAGTAGGTTCTACCGGTGCTATAACGGTTAACGGAGAAGATAAAACAATCAATGGCCCATTAATGAAGAAACTTGGAAATGATCGTTTCTATATTGATCTTGCTGGCTCTGCTACACAAGGCGATATAGTTACCGTTGCTGGAGATTGGCACTATTCCGATGGAGAAAAAGATTATAAATTCACAATTAGTCCTGCTCTTACTATGACATATGTCAATGACACGACTTTGTGGGACTATGCATTAGAAGATTATGAACGAGTTTCATTATTAGATGCTGGTATGCCAAATTATGAATATACATCTATTAATAATGAATATGGTTTGGATGATTACGATAAAACAAGATTAAATCATTTCTCCTTAAAAAATAATACCAATAGTTTTGTTTTTGAATTTGAAGTAGAAGCCAAGGCAAAAGAAGATTCTGAATTCAATCTTCGTCTTGGCGCAAAAACAAACAACTGGGGTTTAGATCATACAATAAAACTTAACATGAATGGAACTTGGGGTCCGAACGGTGTTATGGAAATGTTTGATGAAGTTGGAGGGACTCCAACAAAATTACGTGACTTTGACATCAACATCGCTCCAGGAGCTAAACACACTCTTGGAATTGGCATTGTTAAAGTTAAAAACTCCACAGGGCACTTATTATTTGTTGAAAATGATGGTGCAGTAGTTGGTAGAAAATTTGCTAAGTTAAACGATAAAGAAATGGGAACAAGAGCAGCTTTCTATTATACTGGAAGCAATTACGCTGTTAGAAATACTATTGAACAAGAATATGGTGAAGAAATACTCGCTCCATCAAGTAATCCAAATTTCACGGACCAAAATTACTATAGATATTTCTATACAAAAACTGATTTAATTCCTGAATTGAATAGCTGGATTGATTACGGAATGTGTTACGATCCAAGCAACATTACATTAAATGGTAATCCAATTTTCGCTGCAGATGCTATTAATTACATGAAGAAAGTCGATACAACTACTTACTTTATCAATTTACCAGATAAGAGCACGTTTAAAGTTGGCGACGTTCTCACTATCGGTGGTTCATTCAAATTCATGCAAGACTATTCAATCTATCATGATGCTGAAGGAAATGTAGTCAATAGAGATGTCGTTGGAAGAACACTAATTACACCAGATTACGTTGCTCGTAAAATGTCTGTTAAAAAAGAATCATTCACTTGGACCGGTAGTAAATTTATTCTTAAAGCAGATTATGACGCTGCCAAAACTGCCGCAAACGCTGTTGATGCTCAAATCGATGCAATTGGTAAAGTTACTTTAGATAAAGAAACTGCTATCAATGCTGCAAGAACTGCTTATACTGAGTTAGATGATGAAGCAAAAGAGTTAGTTACTAAACTCTCAGTCTTAGAAGCTGCTGAAGCAAGACTTGCGGAATTAAAGACTGCTAAGGCCGATGCCGAAGCATTCGATGCAAAAGTTACCGCTATCGGTGAAGTTACTTTAGAAAGCGAAGCCGCAATTACTGATGCAAGAAATACTTATGAAGCATTAAGCGATGATGCTAAAGCAATGGTGACTAAACTCTCAGATTTAGAAGCTGCTGAAGCCGCTCTTGCTGGATTAAAATTAGATGCTACTAAAGCTGAAGCAAAAGCAGAACTTGATAATATTGACTTAAATGCTTATAGAGAAGTAGAAAAAGCTACTGTTCAAGGATATATTGCAGAAGGCAAACAAGCAATTGACGCTGCAGTTGACGCTGATGAAGTTAATACTGCTAAAGGTGCTGCTTTAGATAAGATTGCTACAGTTAAGACTGATGCTCAATTAACATTAGAAGAAGCAAAAGATGCTGCTAAAGCCGAATTAGACGCTATCGACTTAAGTGTTTATAGAGATGAACAAAAAGAACAAGTTCAAAGTGTCATCAATGCTGCTAAAGAAACAATTGATCAAGACACTACAGTTGAAGGTGTTGAAGAAACCTTGAGTGGTGCCCTTGCCTTAATTGATTTGGTTAAGACTGATGCTGAACTTACTTTAGAAGAAGCAAAAGCTGCTGCTAAAGCTGAAATTACTGCTAAATATGAAGAATTAACAACAAAGAACTCTTATTCTGAAGAAAACTCTGCTAAATTAGCAAAAGCAAAAGATGACGCTCTTGCTGCTATTGATGCCGCTACAACAGTTGAAGCAGTCGGCAGTGCTAAAGAAGCTGGATTAACTGCGATGAATGAAATCCCAGTTTATGTTGCTCCTAAAAAAGGTTGTGGTGGTAGTATTGCTGCAACAAGCATTATCTTATCTTCTCTTGCCTTAGCAGGATTAGGATTAGTTGCTCTTAAAAAGAAAAAAGAAGACTAATAAGATAGTTCATTGATTAAAAATAGGATCAAGACCTCAAATCTTGATCCTTTTATATTGATTAATTATATATTTTTAACGACATCGTGAATGACGTCTTGAGCATGAATCGCATTAGTGGAAGTGACTTCTTGTCGATATTTTCCTGGAGTAACTCCCACGCATCTTTTGAATGATTTAGTGAAATACTGTAAATCACTGAATCCAACTTCTAACGCTATTTCTTCAATGTTTAGTTCGTTTCTTTCATATAATAAGCGCATTGCGATGGAGATACGATATTTGGTGGTGTATTCAATAATTGTGTCACCTGTTTCTTCTTTGAATTTACGGCACAAGTGTCCAACCGAATAATTGAATTCCTTAGCGATATCTTCTAATGAAATTTTCTCTTTATAATTTTGTTTAATGTATTGAACGATTGGGTTTTCCTTTTCCTTTTCCTCTTTTTTCAAATCAACAATTTGTTTTGCATCGTCATTTTGAAAGTTTCTTGCAATAAGTATCAATAGAGATTCTAATATTCCTTTAAATATTTGTTTGTATCCATATTCATGTTTAATAACAACATTTTTAACGTATGGATGAGTGTATTTGTCTTGATGTTCATAATTATTAACATATTCATTTATAAGAATGCTTAGTAGACTCTGTTCTTCTTCATTTATTTTTCCAATCTTATTACAAATAAGTTTTTCATCAATTCCTTCAGCAGAAAAAGAAATGGAAACACTTGATAAATAGGAATGGTCAGGATTGTGACTATGAGATTCTCCTGGAGTGGTAATGAAGAATTCTTTTTCGTTTAAAATATAAATTGAGTTATTCACGGCTACTCGCGCTTTTCCGTTAAGACACACGAAGATTTCATAATAGTTATGATATTCGCCTTCATAATTCTGACTTGGATAAAGTAAATAGTAATAAAAAGTAATCAAATCAATTACGTGAAGTTCACTTTCCAAATGCAAATATTCTGGATAAATTGTCTCGTTATTTCTAAAGGAAGTTAGTGAATATTTATTCTTTTTCATGATTTATTTTGATGTTAAGATTTTACAACTAGTAGGCAATATTTATCAAGACTTTATATATAATAATTGTTAAAATATTATCATAAATAATAGTTATGAAATTTAAGATATTGCCTTTAATTTTAGTTGCTATTTCATCTTTTGTTTTTAGTGTGAAAAATCATGAAAGTGGGTATAAAGAAGTTTCGGCAATTGAAGAAGTTGAATTAGGCGAATATGATAGAGTTTCTTTAAAACAATCCGCTATTCCTGATTTTGATCGTAAAACAATAAATACAGAAGATAATCCATATGATGCGTATCATTCTATCCCATATAGTAAGACTAATGCGAATAAGAGTTTTTCGTTTTCTTTCGAAATAGAATCTTATAGCACAATGAGTGACTTTCTTCATATCCGAATTGGTGCAAGTGGAAGTTGGGATAGTGGTCACTATTATTATTTAGTCGTTACTAATACGCAAATTGAATTATATGAACGAAACAATACTTCAACCGTTTATTATTCAAGTGCATTATCTTGCAATTTATCTGTTGGCCAAAGACATACAGTGGAATTTGGATCAATCTATTTAAAAGATTCCACAACCAAAACGTATGATTTTGTTAAATGCGATGGTTCAACTTTGTTTGAAGCAGTTAAAACTCCATATAATTCTTCGAGAACTGGAAGAGTTGGAATATATTACTCAGGCAATAATATTTATTTAGGAAATTCAATTCCACTAGAAGAACAGAATATTGATAAATTTGAATTGTTCCAAACAAATTATTCAAACGGAAGATTGCTTGGATTATATCTAACGAGTAAGGTTGATGATGGCATTCAAGCTAAAACAGATTGGAGCTCAAGAGGAACACTTTTAGATTTAGATAATGTTTTATTAAATGGTGAGCAACTTTATACATATAACATGAATCAACAACCGGTATTTGTTAAATGTGAATCAAATCGTTTCTATTTGGATGTTGAACCCGTTACCAACAAGTTCAAAAGTGGTGATGTCTTATCCCTCGATGGATATTTCAACATCATGGTTAATAATTACGCGCACCTTGTTTATTCAAACCCAGTTTATCTTTTATATAAGGATAATAGTTTTACTCAGATAAATGATTTTGATCAATATTTAATTGATTTAGTCAAAAATAGAACCAATTATGATTATTACGATTTCATAAATACAGTGTTATTAGATGATCTTATTGAGGAATTTACAGCCTCAATTTCATCATATATTCACCCAAAAGAAAAATGGGCATTATATAACACAACAATAAAGAAGATTGATGAGATTCCATATAACGAAGAAAAAGTTAGCGAATTACTCGAAGAAAAGAAGAAAGAAATAAAATCTAAATTAGATTCTTATAACGATGAAAACACTTATGAAGGAGAATATTTAGAAACAGTTATTGGTTATATCAACGAATATAAAGAAAAAGTTGATAACGCTACCGATGTTAGTGAACTAGATTCGCTTTTTGATGAATTTGTTTCTAAAGTCAAATTAGTAAAAACTAGATTAGAAAAAATCTCTAGCGATATTTTAAATAATGTTGATGGATATGAACAATATCTAGCTCCATATGATGTTGTCACAACCACCGACTTAAATGTTAGTGGTGGCGTTTCTGTTTATTCCAAAAATGGATCAGAGTCTAGCTTTAATAATAATGATTTGAAAGAAGGAAAACATTTTTATAGTAATAGTCTTAACCCATCAGGAAACGTTATTTTCCAAGCCACTTACATAAGTAGTAATCCTTCTTCACACAAATACGGAAATCAATTCTTCATTCGTTTAAGAGGAATTGATAAAACCAATTATCGATTCTCAATTGGAGGAGGCAACCCTTCTTTAGGAATCGTCGTATTTGAAGATGATAGAAGCCTCAGTGAATCGTTTAGACACTATAATTTTGTCGCAAATACGGAATATAAAATCGAACTTGGAGCGATTGATTTAAAAGATTTTGAAAAGACTTATTTATTTATCAAAATCAATGATGTTATTCAGATAAAAAAGATTGTTGATTCTTTAGATTATTCTCTGTCAAATAGTCTAATCATTATGGATAGTTATACCGCTGATAATTCTAGCGATTATGCTTCATTATTACCGATTGAAGAAGGAACAACTAAATTAAATGATTTTACTCCAATTGGTAGATTTGCTTTGGATAAGGAAGCAAGCAAAGAGGAATTCAAACTATCTTTAGCGGGCAATAACATTCCTAATCATTCTTCGGTTTATTCTATTGATGAAGCCGCTGTTAAGATTAACGATATTCCTTTAAATAGTGGTAATAAAGTCAATCCTATCTTCAATAAAGTCTCAGAAACCTCTTATATTGTTAATTTAGATAAATTTGATTATGACTTACAAGATGGAGATACAGTCACTTTTAGTGGTCTTTTCTCCTATTTAAATAATAACGTCAAAAACATATATAAGATTTATGAATCTAGATTCATCTATCATAGCGAGACAGATTCTTTCGCTTTTGTTGATCCTTCTTTGGAAGATGTGATTTTAGAAGCTAAAGAAACAGTCACTAGTTCGTATGATTTGAATAATTATTCTTCTACTGGACAAGCTCAAATTAATTCAATATTAAATGAATTTACATCTGCGATTGATAACGCTTCATCTAATGAGGAAGCTTATGAAATCTTAGGCAACGTTCTTACTAATATCAAAAATGTTTTAACCGCTTCCGATGAATATAGGAAAAATGCGAAAAACGAAATAAATTCGTATTTAGATATTTCTTTATACAAAGAAGAAGATGTTGAAACAATTAATGAAATCTTAAATACCTATTTTGCTTATATTGATGAATCTACGACAAACGAAGAAATTGATAATTGCGTAATTTCAGCAAAAGCAGAATTAGATAAGATTTTAACAAGCGAAGAAAAAGACACTAAAGAACTTAATGAATATAAAAAAGAAGCCCAAAACAATATTGAAAAATATATTGGCAAATTAGATTTAAGCAAATATAGTGCGAATAACATTGATCGCATTCAAAAATTGGTCAAAAAAGCAAAAGCTGATGTTATTAGTAAAAATAGCAAAGAAGAAATCGATCAAGTTTTAGAAGAATTCTATGAAACAATTAACGGAGTTCCTACAAAAAACGGCAGCATATTCGATGGTGAAAAATATGTTATTCAAGTAGAAAATAACGGATATTTACTAACATTGATTTTACCTATAGTAGGTGTCATAGCTATTGCCGCTATTGTCATTACTATAGTTATTATTAAAAAAAGAAAAATGAATAAAGCATAAAGGAGTTTTTTATGAAAAAGAATGTCGTTTTATTTATTGGTGCTTTAACTTCTATCTCGGTTTTAACTGGTTGTGGAAGGCAATCTTCTTCAAGCGAATCAGTTGATTCCACTAAGGCACAATTGACAATCAATACATTTGATGGTGGTATTGGCGATAAGTGGCTTAAAAATGCTGCTCGTCGATTTGAAGAAGCAAATGCAGAACGTACCGATTTTGAAGAAGGCCGTGTTGGTGTTCAAATCCATGTTGGTAAAGCACGTTATGCAGATATGACCACCCAAGATTTGAATGATGACATATATTTCCAAGAAGGTTTTGATTATTACATCATGGGTAACAATAACAAGTTCGCTGATATTACTGATGTCTTAACAACGCCAAACCCTAACGATAACAATAAAACTATTCTCGATAAGATTGATGTTAATTTGAGAAATTATATGAATCGAGATGGAAAATATTACGCTGTTCCTTTCTATGATGGAATTTATGGCTTGGTTTATAACAAAAGCTTATTCGAGGAAAAAGAATTTTATTTAAAGAATGATGGAACTAGAACTGGAGATCCTTCTGAATTTGGCACTGGTCCTAATGGAGTTCAAGGGGACTGGGATGATGGTTTACCAAAAACATATGAAGAATTCGGACAAATGATGACTTGGATGAGAAATGATGGCATTACTCCTTTTGTTTATTCTTCTGATAAAGATATGTCAAATTACACTCACAGGATGTTAGATTCGTTCTGGAGCGATGATGAAGGATATGATCAAATCAATCTCAATTACACACTAAGTGGAACCGCTAATAATATCGTTAGTGGCTTTGAAGGTGATACTCCAATTACTAATTCAGTTGATATTTCAGTATCGAACGGATATGAATTAAGCAAACAACTCGGCTTATATAATGCCTTGCGTTTTGCTAGAAATTACTTAGTCGGAAATAATAGTGATAACTTTGATAGTGGCGCAAGCGTTGACATTGCTCAACAGAAATTTATTGGTCGAAAAGGCATTGTTAATTGCGCAATGCTTGTTGAAGGAACTTGGTGGGAAAACGAAGCCAGATCCACAATTGAAAGCGCAAAAAAATATGGCGATACAAACTATGGCTTAATGGCAATCCCAAAATCTGACGCCAGCAAAGTCGGAGAAGACGCAACATTTATGAATGTGAACCGTTCATATGGTTTTATTAATAAAGCAAGCAAACACATGAAACTTGCTAAAGAATTCTTTGCTTTCTTACATACTGATGCTGAATTAGAAGCGTTCACAAAAGAAACAAACATGACTAGAGCCTTAGAATATACAGTTAGCGATAGTGTTAAGAGTACTTTATCAACTTACGCTCGAGATCTTGTCGCTATTAAAGAAAGTGAGCACGTTAAAATTTTCTCACCATATTCAAGTCATAAGTTTGAAATTGATAACACAGGATTTTTCTCGATTGAAACATATCCATGGAAAACCAATTCATATTCTAGTAATCCTGTCACCAAATTCATTGATGACATGAGTTTAAGCGCAAGAACATATTTTGAAGATCACGCTTCATACGTAACTAATTACTGGCCTCAACAATAATTATGAAAACAGCAAACAAAAAAGCAGCACTAAAAATTAATGGTGGTTCTTCCTTTATTCGAAATAAAGGGGATTTGCTTTTTTATGTTTTGCTTTTATTAATTCCTATTACGCAAATTGCGATTTTCTATTTCGGTGTTAATTTCCAAAATATTTTGATGTCTTTTCAAACATATAGCACATCAGAAAATACGTTTTATTGGGATGCAGCCGCTAACTTCAATCGCTTTGCTAAAGAACTTAAAGATCCAAATTTCTGGTTGATGATCAAAGATTCATTCATTGTTTGGATTTTTACTCAATTAGCAGGAACTGTCTTAGCGTTATTTTTCTCTTATTACATTTTTAAGAAAAGAAAGTTATACAACTTCTTTAAATTCGTTTTATTCTTACCTTCAATTATCCCTGGTTTATTGCTTGTTTTGATATTCCAATCTTTCGCAAATAACGCACTTCCTGCGTTTTTAGAACATATTGGAACAACATTGAAGCCAATATTAACTGACTCAAAAAATTATTTTACTGTGGTCACCGTTTTCACAATTTGGGTTGGGTTTGGTAGCCAAGTATTGGTTTATTCTGGGGCGATGAATCAAATTCCTGATTCAATGCTTGAAGCTGGAAAACTTGATGGTGCGAGTTCATTTACCGAATTCATTCAGCTAGTTGTTCCTTATATCATGCCTACAGTGGCAACTTTCATCATTGCGGGAATCGCAACCATTTTCACTAATCAGAATAATTTATTTTCTTTCTATGGAAGTAGCTTGCCTGGTGCAGATAAAACTATTGGCTACTATCTTTATTATTTAGTTGATGCTTCAGGACAAGGAATGTCCAATTATTGTTACGCTTCCTTCCTCGGCTTAATTTCTACTTGTGTGGCCGCGCCTTTAACTTTGTTAGTGAGAAGATCATTAAGAAAGGTGGGAGAAAAATGATTAAGAAGAAGAACTTATTGCCTAATTCGATGATTAAAGAATCTAAGTCAGTAATGAACATCATTATCTTTGTTGTTCTTATTGTTTATTTCTTGTCATTATTAATTCCTATTATATGGGCAGTTTATACCGCCTTTAATGATATTGAAGCCTATTATGACTTCTACGCTTTTAATGGTGATTTCCCAACAAAATTAGTAATTGATAATTTTAGAGTTGCGTTCACTCAATACGAAGTTCAAACCATTTCAGGTACAAGCTACAACTTTTTAGAGATGACTGGTATTTCGTTAATTTACACGCTTGGTTGTGCCTTCTTTTACACATTAACTCCGACTCTTGTTGCTTACGCTGCTGCAAGATTTAAATTTAAATTCTCTTCAGTTATTTATGCTTTTGTCATTATTGCAATGGCGTTACCAATCGTTGGCTCGATGCCTTCTGAAATCAAAATGCTTAAACAACTCAACTTATTTGATAGTTTCTTCGGAATGTTTATATTAAGAATGAATTTCTTATCAATTAACTTCTTAATTCTTTACGCACAATTTGAAATGATTCCAATGACTTATTCTGAAGCTGCTAAAGTTGATGGAGCGTCTAATTTCAGAATTATGACTCAAGTCATCTTGCCTCAAGCAATATCAACAATAACAACAATTTTCTTATTGTCGTTCATTACTTTCTGGAATGATTATCAAATTCCTAGAATTTATTTACCTTCTTATCCAACTTTGGCAGAAGGATTATTCACTTTCTCGTTAGACACCTTGCCAATCGTTAGAGACGCTCCTGTAAAATTAGCAGGATTCATCGGATTGACTCTTCCTATCGTCATCGTTTTTGGCGTCTTAAATAAAAAATTACGTATCAATGTCGCTACTGGAGGTATTAAAGGATGAAAAAGAAAAAGCTATTTCTTGGATTGTTATCTTTATCACTTTTCGCTTCTTCATTAGTTTCTTTTAGTTCAAAACAGTTCTCTATAATTCACGCTGGTAGTGAAACTATTGATGTTGATTTTGGCGACATTATTACAGTTGAAAACAAAACATTATCGTATTTAGACCAAAATAAAGAAGTCAGTGGTCAAATCATTCTTCCAGATGGTACATCAAAAACTGGAAAGAGTTTTGTAATTAATAGCTATGGAAGTTATCAAGTTATTTACCGCGCTTTTTTCGGAACTAACGAAGTCAGTTATATTATTCAATATAATTGTAATAGAACTTCTAAAGATTTGTTTACCCCAGTAATTTCTAATAGTGTTCATAATGGCGAGTATCGATACGATAATAGCGTCAAAGGAGCGGTTTTAACTCTCGCTAATCGTAATAGAATCACATTTAATCCAGTTATTGATTTTAATACATTAAATCCAGCTGATCCAATCTTTGAGTTTATTGTTGATCCTATTACTCAAGGCGAAGCAGATATTTCAAAATTCACCGTTAGATTAACTGACTACGATGATGCAAATAATTATGTCGATATTGTCATACAAGATAGCACGATGACTAATGATGATGGAGAAGGCTGCTACATTTTAGCGGGTTCTAATATGCAAATTAAAAAAGGATATGAATATGGTCCTGGTACGACTTTGCATTCAAACACCTTTGGAGCGAACACTCATTCATCTTTTAGGGCACTTCCTATCAGTAAACCAAACACCAAAGCCTCAATATATATGGATTACAGCACTTTTGGTTTATACACTAATCCAATCATGCACTATAACACAAAAATGCTTTTTACTGATTTAGACGATCCTAATATTTATGATTCGTCATTATGGAAAGGCTTTACTAATGGAAAAGCAATCTTAAGCGTATTTGCTAATGATATGATAAATGCAACTGGCGATGTCGTTGTTACTAAAATTGCCAATTATGACTTGTCTAAGATTGATTTTGTTGATGAAACTGCACCAACAATTAATGTTGATTTTGGTAATCAAAGTGAATTCGATATTCCGAAAGCTGAGTTAAATAAACCTTATCCAATTTTCCCTGCATCTGTTAGTGATAACTTTGATGAAAATTTAAAGTACACAACAAGCGTTTTATATTTTGATGAAGTGAATAACAAGATTAAAGACATTTCTATTATTGATAACACTTTTACTCCTACTAAAGAAGGCCGCTATATTGTGGTTTATGAGAGTAAAGATTGTTCAAATAACAAAGCTTCTAAAAGAATCAATGTCTTCGCTACCAATAGCATTAGTGATGTTCAAATTGATTTAGAAGAAAAAGTTATTTCTGGAGATATATATTCTCCAATCACTTTACCGCTTACTAGCGAAGTCAATGTCACTGGTGGAAGCGGAAAAATAACAGTGGAAAGAAAGATGTTTAATTCCAAAAATGAAGAGATTTCTTTCGATGGAGATTCTTTCATTCCATCTACTCCTGATATATATAAAGTTAAATATCAAGCTTTTGATTATTTAGGAAACACTGATGAAAAAGAACTCACGTTGAACATTAAAGTTCCAACAAAACCAGTCGTTACTTCAGAACCAACTTTTGCACCTGTTTTAATTAAAGACCACACTTATGTTATTCCAACTTTGGAAGCGGTTGAGTACGTTAATAATGAAAGAAAAATACTAAACCCACAAGTATATGTGAACGATAATTTAATAAATGGAAATTCATTTGTTGTTGGCGATTCATGTCAAATTTCATACAGATTTAGTGGTGAAACTGGAAGCGCTGAATTTAACAAGGCAATTAATGTTGTTAAGCCACATTTGGACAACAAGAAAATCGATCAAACTGAATATTTCTATGGTGACTTTGATTCTGTCAGCGAAGAAGAATTAAAAGTCAATTTAACCACTAACAATCATGATGCTTCTACTCTCTTTGCTAATGCTCTTGCTTATGATGAATTAATCACGAGATTTGAAACCGTTAATGGTTATGATAATTATTCAAAAATTTATGTCAAATATTTCGACCGTTATGACCCAAATAAATCATTAACTTTCGTTATTAGAAAAAATGGTTCTCAATTATATATTTCAACTTTATCAGAACCAGTTGAACATGCATTCTATTCTCAAAACTTGGATAATAAAGCCACTTTTGAGGTAAATTTCTTAAATAAATCAAGAGTTTTATATAGTTTTGCAACAACAAATAATTTTGTAATGAATGTTAATTACTTTGATGATGGCACAGCGTTTGATGGATTTACTAATGGAGTTTATTTATCAATTACCGCTACTGGAGTTACTGGACAATTAGATTTAGGTGTTTCAAAAATATCTAATCAATTATTTGGACATCGCGATCGTTATACTGATTCGATTTCTCCAATTATCATCTTGAAAGATTCGGTGATCAACGAAGGAAAAATCGGTGAATCAACTCAATCTGCTCCTGCAGAAGTATTTGATGTTTTAAGTGATGTTAAGTGTACTTTAGATGTTTACGATTCTAATGATGAAATGGTTGTTTCTAGTGCAGATGCTTCAATTAGACAAACAATTAATTTCAATAATTATGGTTCTTATTTATTGATATATCGCGCTACTGATTCTTCTAATAGAAAATCTGTTTATCAAACTGCAATTAATGTCTATGACGATATTGCTCCAGTTTTAAATGTTAACAACAATTTATCAAAATCTTATTCAGTAGGAAGCAAAGTCAAGATTCCAACATATACTGCAAGTGATAATTTAGGTTATTACACTGTTGATGTTTTGCTTATTTTGCCTGATTATCAAGAACGACTTTTGCTTAAAGATAATAACGGAGAAGTCACTTCATATCTTTCAGCGGACGCTAGTATTTATAATTCATCATTTATTGGTGGCAAGGATACTTTCGTTTTAGAGATGAAAGGCAAGTATGTTTTGAAATTCCTTTGCTATGACAACGATTACAACAAAGTTGAAGTAAAAATTGAATTTAACGCTAATTAAAGGAGGCCATAGTAATGAAAAGAAAAGTTAAAAATTTGTTTATTCTCACAACAATCAGTACCTTTTTATTAGCGGGTTGTACTTCTCAAACTTCTGAACAAAAAGAAGAAAAAGGAGAAGAAGTTGTTAAGGGCAAGTACATTGTTGAAAACAATTACAGTGAATATCAAATTGTCATTCCTAAAGTGGCTAGTAAGAAAATACTTGCTGCTGCTGATGAATTAGCGAGTTATGTCAAATTATCCACTGGAGCAAACTTAAAAATAGTGAAAGATAATGAAGTTAATAAGAGTTCAAATTATATTTCTCTTGGTAATACTTCAGTCTTTAAATCTACTTATCAAGATTATGATTTTTCAAGTTTAAACGATACGATATCAGCGTATTTCATCTCGACTAATAACGACAATATTTATATCTACTCTAATCCTCATCAAAAAGGAGATGGAGTTTTATATGGAACATATGATTTGCTTCACGATTTAGTGGGCTATGAATATTATACCGATGATGAAATTTACTATAAGACTTCTGATGATATTGCCTTATTGAATTATAAAGATAAATTTGTAAAGCCTAGTTTTGATTCTCGCACTATTGCGAATATGCATTTAATTTACAATCAAGAAGTTAACGATCATTATCGATTAATTAATTCTTATCGTGGCAGTGAATGGGTTAATGAAATATATGGTCACAGTCAATTATCATATTTTGTTAGACCAATAACTACTGATTCCAGTGGCAAAACCGTTTATACCGATCTTTATAACGCACACCGCGATTGGTTTTCTAATAAAACTACCGCGACTCATCCGGGTCCTGGACAACTTTGTTGGACTGCAGGAGAAGAAGCACAAGAATATGTCGCGAATAGATTTATTGAATTGCTCAAAATTTATCCAGACGCTGTTTATTTCATGTTTGGTCAAGATGATAACGCTGATGGATTCTGTGATTGCGAACGTTGCCAACACGCAATGGAAGAATATGGAATGAACCATGCCGGCTTACAAATTGATTTTACTAATCATGTAATTGAAAAAGTTAATAAATGGATTAGTGAAAACGAACCAAATCGAGATGTTAAGTTTGTTATTTATGCTTATTACTCAACTAGAAACGCCCCGTGTGTCTTGCAAAATGGGAAGTATGTTGCGTATTCTCCACGAGTTATTCCACATGAAGATTTATATATTATGCACGCTCCAATTGAAGCGAGTTTTGCTTTCCCACTCGATAATAATCGTTTTAACTCTTCAACATATTTAGATATCAGGATGTGGAACGAATTTGCGCGTGGTCACACGATCATGTATTTATATGATGTTAACTTTAGGCATTATTTCTCTAATTTCAGTAATTTCACAACTGCTAAAAATATGTATCAAATGTGTTACGATTATGGCATTCCTTATATGTTAACTCAAGGTCCTACTGATACTTTAACTACCTGTTTTTCTGAGTTAAGAGAATATGTTGAAAGCAAATTGATGTGGGACTTATCTCACGATTATGAAGATTTAGTTAAAGACTTCATGTCTCATTATTATAAAGAAGCGCAGGATGAACTATTTGAATATTTTGAAACAATAAGAGATCGCCTAGCGATGTATCACACTAGTGAATATAGTAGTGGTACTATTTATGATGATATTGAAAACGAAATCATCTATCCATTTTCAGTGCTTAGATATTTCACTTCTCTATTTGATTCTGCTTTAGTAAAAATAGACAAGTATAAAGAAACAAATCCAAGCTTATACGATGTTCTTAAAGCACGAATCATGAAAGAATATCTCTCAGTTATCTACTTAAAAATGACTTTATACGGAAGAGATGACATTTTGATTTCTGAAGCTGAAAAAGCTGAAATGAAAGAAATCTTCTCATACTATGTTTCCTATTTTGGA
Organism: Bacilli bacterium; assembly: GCA_017635565.1. Taxonomy (GTDB): domain Bacteria; phylum Bacillota_I; class Bacilli_A; order RFN20; family CAG-826; genus UBA2450. The sequence continues at coordinate 107,639 of JAGBLE010000010.1, read as the reverse complement.
TTACAAAAAGTTTTTGAAGGAGGAAGCAATATTGACGTCAACTCAATATTCGGTGATTAATTTATGAAAAAACAATTACTCTCTTTATTCTTATTGCCGCTTCTATTTTCTTGTTCTTCATCTAACTATCAAGAAGATAAAAGAAAAGAAGTCGAAAAATATATTGATGTCTCAACAGAAAAGATTTCTATTCATCTGGAAGAAACCTATCAATTAGAAGTTACTGTTATTGAAGAATACACGATCGTTTTTTATAGTAGCGAAGACGAATCGATTGTTACTGTGAATGAAACTGGACTTATTTCCACTGTGGATTTAGGGACCACTAATGTGATAGTGAGAGGTGGAAGAGATACATTTATTATTCCAGTAGAAGTGTGTCGAGTTGAACCGGTTGATAGTTTGCAGATTGTTTTACCTCGAGAGAACTTTTATATCGATGTTGATGATGAATTTATCTTGCCAATATCTACTAAATTAGGTAATGAATTAGTTGAAGCCACATATGCATATGAAATTGAAGATGAAACATGTATATCAATTGACAAAAATATTGTCAAAGGATTGAAATCTGGCTCCAGCAAAGTGGTTGCAACAGCGAAATATAATAACGAAGAAGTTAGAAAAGGTTTCGTAGTTACTGTATATTAAATTTAATGAGCGACATTAAATTAAAGAATTTAAAAATTTTGTATCGACAAAAAGGGACGATTATAACCGCTATCGACGATGTCTCTTTTACTTTTCATAATGAGAAAAATAACGTTTTAATTGGCTATTCTGGGTGCGGAAAAACTTCATTACTTAATGCAGTTGCAGGAAAGATATTATTTAATGGAGAGATTTATATCGGAGATAAAAATATCGAAGATATATCTATTGAAGATAGAAGGCTTGCTTATGTCAGTCAAGACTTCGTTTTATATCCGCACATGACAATTTATGACAATATCGCTTTCCCTTTAAAATTGCAGAAATTGCCAAGAGAAGAAATTGATATTCGAGTTAGGAGTGTCGCTGATCGATTGGATATTTCTTTTTTGCTAACAAGAAGGCCAAAATATTTGTCAATCGGTCAACAGCAAAGAGCTGCGATTGCTAGAGCGTTAGTAAAAAAACCAGATATTTTATTAATGGATGAACCTTTATCAAATGTGGATAAAGAAACTGGAGAAGAAATTAAAAAACTAATTAAAGAGATAATGAAAGAGAACAAAATCACTTTGATTTACGTATCTCATGACATCACTAGTGCCTTATCTCTTGCTGATTATATATTCGTCCTTAACGAAGGCAAATTAATTGGAGAATACACTCCTGGGCAATTTTTAAGAGAAAATAACGAAATAGTGATGTCGCTTAAGCAGGATTTACCTCATGAAAAATAAATATAGTAAAGTCGACTATTCAAAAGCAAGTTTGCCAAGAACACGAAGGGAACAATTTTTGGATTGTTTTAAAATGAATTACCCACTTATTTTAAAAGCCGGCCTAATTATACTTGTTTCTTTTTTACCAATGCTTATTTTTTCGTTTTTAGCTGATTATTATTACGCCTCGTTAATGAGTGTTTCTAAGGAAGCAGTGGCCGCTACAAAAATGGTTTATTACAACTTATTTGGTGTAGGTATTGTTCTCTTTGCAATGGTAGCGATGATTGGAATAAGCGGAGTCTTGCATGTTTTTAGAAATCTTATTTGGGGTGAAGGGATTTATTTTAAAGAAGATATGAAAGATGGGATAAAAGAAAATTACTGGAGAAATGTTCTTCATGGATTAGTCTGCTCTATCTTTTTTGTCCTTGCGTTTTTCTTATATTCAATATTCCCGGAAACAATAATTGCTTATGCAGCGTTATTTTTGTTCGCATTAATTTTTTTGCCGATATATTTTTGGATTATTTATTTGAACAACACTTATCAATCAACGTTCTGGCAATTGATTAAAAATGGATTTTATTTTTACATCAAGACTATTGGCTGGTCGATACTAATGGTGGTAATAACTTTAATCCCAATATTTGTGATATTTATCCCAATGACTTTGATTTATTTGAAATATATTATTTTGCTCTTATACTTTGCTTTTGTTTTCCCAAGCCTGTTATTAATGATTAATTTATATACAACATCAATATTCGATAAGTATATTAATAAAGACAATTATTCTGACTTCTATAAACGCGGATTGAACGATAACTAAACTTATTTAATGTAATTAAATAATTTGCTAATATAATGTTGATGTCAATATTTTCCACATTTTAGTTATTATCATCTATCAATAAATTGATAAAAAAACATTATTATAAAATAAGCTTATAAAAATGTTCAGTAGACCTTTGGAGGGTAATCATGGGTTCCTTACTTTTAAAAAATATTAACAAAATTTATCCAAATGGTGTCCAAGCTGTTTTTGATTTTAATTTAGAAATTAAAGATAAAGAGTTCGTTGTTTTTGTTGGTCCTTCCGGATGTGGCAAATCGACAACATTAAGAATGATTGCGGGACTTGAAACCATCACAACTGGTGAATTCTTCATTGATGGGGATTTGATGAATCAAGTAGAACCAAAAAATCGTAACGTGGCAATGGTCTTCCAAAACTACGCTTTATACCCTCATATGAATGTTTATAACAACATGAAGTTTGCTCTTAAATTAAGAAAGCTTTTTAAGCCTGTTTACACTAATGAAGATGCAATTGCTGATATTGTTGCCGAAGATAAAGAAATACGAAAAGAAATTAAAGCAATTGATCGTAAGTTTAAAAAGAATCAAAATGATGATTCTCTTCTTGGACCAAGAGCGGAACTTTACAAAAAGTTATACGAAAACGAAGAAAAGAAGAAAACTATTCTCGTACAAGCTGTCGGAAGAGATGAATATACAATTAAAGAACTTCAAAAGAATATTAATAACAAATTAAAATCAATTGCTAAAAACGAAAAGATCATTGAAAAATATCAATCCGATTATGAATCTGAATGCAAGATGCTAGCGGAAGAAAATGAAATCAATAGAAGACAAATTGAAGAATTTCAAAAAAGAATTGAGTACCTACAAAATAATGATGTCCCTCTTTGTAAAATGAGAAAACTTACCAATCACGAGATGGATTTAGAAATCAATAAAGCAGCAGATGCTATTGATTTAACAAGATATTTATTCAGAAAACCTTCTGCGTTAAGTGGTGGCCAACGTCAAAGAGTGGCTCTTGGTCGAGCAATTGTCAGAAAGCCACGTGTCTTCTTAATGGATGAACCTTTAAGTAACTTGGACGCTAAGCTAAGAGTTCAAACTAGAAGTGAAATTATAAAGATTCATAAAAAAGTTGGAGCAACAACTATTTATGTTACTCATGATCAAACCGAAGCGATGACTATGGCGGACCGTATTGTTGTGATGAAAGATGGATATGTTCAACAAATCGGAACACCTAAAGAACTCTTCTCTGATCCTGCAAACAAATTTGTTGCAAGTTTCATCGGCTCTCCTGCGATGAATTTTATCCGTGGCACTTATTCTAATGGAGTATTTACCGCTTCTAAAAACATCACTGATAATGCGCCTCTTGGCTTAGAAGAATTTGTTTATAAGATTCCAAGTGATAAGCAAAAGATCTTAAAAGAATATGAAGGTAAAGATATTATTCTTGGAATTAGACCAGAAGATATCTATCTTAAAGGTGATATCAATAACACTAAAGAGGGCAAGCCTTTCGAAGTTAAATGTGATTATGTCGAATTACTCGGATATGACTTAGTCATTTATTTCTATATCCAAGGTCATAAAATAATTGCTAAAACAAGTGATACTTCAAATATAGAAGCCAATTCACAAATAAGCTTATCTTTTAATGAAGACAAGTTATATTTCTTTGACTGTGAAAGTGAAAAAAGAATTAAATAATTATGATTCGGTTTGATAATGAATTCATTTATTTAGAAACGCCAAATACCTTATTGGTTTTTGAAATTAAAGATTACATATATGATGATCCTTCTTTTAATGAAGAAGGAAATAAACTAATTACTCAAAGATATTATGGTCCTAAATCTCGCTACAAAGAAATAAAACCAGAAGAATCAAAAATGAACCCATTTGGGGCATGTTATGATTATGATTCCAATAATCTTATCTACTCATATTTTGGTAATGGCAATAATAGCGATACTTCATTATTAATCCTTAATAGCGATAACTCTTTTACTAATCGCTTTTATTTTAGAGAAGCGAAAGTCATTAAAGGCGGAGTTGATATTGTTGGCCCACACGCTAGAAACATAAAAGAAACATTAGATATTGTTGAAGTTGATGAATCAAGCGCTATCGAACTCCATCATTATTATTCTTTATGCGATGATAATGATGTCATAACTGTAAAAGTTAAGATTATTAATAAAGGCGATAAGGAATTTTTCTTAAGAAAAATAGCATCCCTAGAAACTCCAATCGAATCAAAATCTTTAAAGATTTATACATATTACGGCAAATGGCTTGAAGAGAGAATTAGACATGAATCAACTTTAAATTCAGGTATTTTTGTCAATGCCTCTTTTGCTGGAACATCTTCCCATAAACACAATCCATTTATTAATGTTATCGATTTAGAAAACAATCTATATTACGCTTTCAATTTAATTTATAGCGGCAATCATAAAGAAACAGTGGAGGTCAACCCAGTTGGTCATTCATCTATTATGATTGGAATTAATGATTACGCTTTTGATTATCGATTAAAAGGAAATGATTCTTTCGTGTCTCCTGAAGCAATTATGGTTGTGTCTACTTCGCTTGATGAGACAAGAACAAATATGCACAAATTTGTTAATTCACATATCATTAATCCTAGTTTTCAATATAAGAAACGCCCTATTTTATTTAATAGCTGGGAAGGATCAACGTTTGATATTAATGAAGAATCTTTGTTTGAGATGGCAAAACTATGCAAAGACATTGGAGTTGAACTTTTTGTCATTGATGATGGATGGTTTAAAAATCGAAACGATGATTATCACGCCCTTGGTGATTGGACTCCAGACAAAAATAAATTCACAAATGGTCTAGGGGAAATATCAAAAAGAATCAAAAGCCTCGGCTTAAAATTTGGTATTTGGATTGAGCCAGAAATGATTTCGCGAAATAGTGAGATATTTAAGAACCATCCTGAATACGCTTTGATGAGTAAAAATAGACATCCAATTGAAAGAAGACATCAATTGGTAATTGATATGACAAATAAGGAAGTTAGAGATTATTTATTTAATTCTCTTTCCAAAGTATTTGAGGAAGCTGAAGTCGATTATGTTAAATGGGATTTTAATAGGTTTTTAATTGATGTATATTCTTCCACTCCAATAAGAGCAGGAGAATATTTCCATAATTTCATTCATGGAACTTATGACTTATATGAGAGATTAACAAAACGCTTCCCAAATGTTTTATTTGAAGGCTGTTCTTCTGGCGGAGGAAGATTTGATTTAGGAATGCTTTATTATTCTCCTCAGATTTGGACAAGCGATAATTCAGTTGCGTATTCTCGTTCATTTATCACGAGTGGAACTTTAGAAGGGTATCCTCAATCTACAATGGGTGCTCATGTTTCAAAAGACACAAATGGATGTGACCGAACTTCTACTTTAGAAGATCGTTTTAACATCAACTGTATTGGTGGATTTGGATATGAATTTGATTTAAGAGAATTTGATGATAATACTCTTCAATTGTTTAAAAAACATAATGAATTTTTTAAGAAGCATCAATATCTTATTCAATTCGGCTCATTAATGATTATTGATAACCCATTTGATGACAATAGATTTTATAGTTTTATTATTAATAATAATGACGAGGCTATTTTATTTGTCAGTGAACTAATTAAAGGCAATCACAACAAAAAATGGAGATGCAAAGGAATTGATTCAGAAGCGAATTATGAAATCGTTTTTAGAGATCAAAATAACGCTCCTCATGTTGAGCCAATTGTGATGAGCGGAAAAGAGTTAATAAATCAAGGAATTGATATCGGTTCTATTAGCCTAAATGAAGATGTAGAAGAAGGATACCAAGGAATTTATTCAAGGATTGCAGTTTTAAGAAAGATAAAGAACTAATTGATATATTAACTATTTCAGGAGCATATGTATGAAAAAGATTTTACATCTAATTTGTAATTCTCACATTGACCCAGTGTGGCAGTGGGATTGGGACGAAGGCGCTAGCGCGGCTTTATCAACTTTTTACGCTGCATGTAACTTATTGGACAAATATGATTTCATCTTCTGTCATAACGAAGTATTGATTTATGAGTATATCGAAAAATATGATCCTGAATTGTTCAAGAGAATTCAAAAATTAGTCGAAGAAGGCAAATGGAAAATCATGGGTGGTTGGTATTGCCAACCTGATTGTTTAGTTCCATCTGGAGAATCTTTCCTTAGACAAATTTCTCTTGGTAGAGAATATTTCTTAGATAAATTTAACGCAAGACCAACAGTCGCTTTGAATTTTGATTCATTTGGACACACAAAAGGATTACCTCAAATTTTAAGGAAGACTGGATATGATTCATATATTTTCTGTCGACCTTTACCATTTTATATTTCCATTCCTCATTTCAAAGATTATCCTCACGGTTCGTTTTTATGGGAAGGATATGATGGAACTAGAATCAAAGCTCTTAGATATGAGAGCCAACTTTATAACTATACAAGCCCATATGGAGAGGCAAGAAAGGCGATAGAAAATAAATTTGAGGAATATAAAGATCTCGATATAATTCCTGTCTTGTGGGGTGTTGGTAACCATGGAGGAACTTCTAGTGAAAAAGATTTAGAAGACATTATCGAACTTCAAAACGAAAAAAAGGGTGAATGGGAAATTATTCATTCTTCTTTAGAAGATTATTTCGCCACTCAACATCCTATTCAAATTGAAAAAAGATATATTTTTGTCTTTTCGAAAGCCTATTCTTCAGTCAGCGCGATTAAACTCGCTCATGATCAGTTAGAAAATGCTTTATATCGAGCTGAAAGAATATGCACTCTCGCTGATTTATCGGGCAAATATCATTACAACAAAGAAGTCTTCAAAGAAGCTGAAAAAATCTTATGTCAAATTGAATTTCATGATGTCTTAGCGGGCACTGCAATTAAAACTGGTATCGATTCATCTTTAAGAAAAACATATAAGGCAATAGAAGAGTTAAATAATGAACTATTTGCAGCGTATTATGCATTAAGTGTCAATTTGAAAAAAGTAAAACCTGGTGATGATAACGTTGTTATATTTAATCCATATCCATACGAATTTAATGGTTATGTGGAAGCGGAATTTTATCCAGCGGTTTATACAGAAAATAATAATAGATATGTTCTTTCTTTATACGATATAAATGATCAAAAAATTGATTATCAAATCATTAAAGAAGAAAGTAACATCGCCACCCAGCATCGTGTTAGACTTCTCTTTAAAGTTAAAATTCCAGCTTTTTCACTTGGTAGTTATCGACTTCATATTGATTCATTTACTGATGAAAAAGAAAAAATCAATATGTCTGTGAATGAAGATATAGTCATTAAAGATAAGTGTAAAACCATTGTGATTTCTAGAGAAAATGGGTTAATCAGTTCTTATAAAGTAGATGATAAAGAATATCTTAATTCCCCAATGTCGGTTCCAATGTTTTTTAACGATAATAGCGATCCATGGGGTTGGAGAACTTATGATTTAACTGCAACTCAATTTTCAGAGACGGGATGGCCACAAAAAGAGCTTAAAAACTCCTTAAGTCCAATGAAATTAGACAATAGACATAAAGGGTCCACTAGTGAAATTGATGGGGTTTCTGTCGTTGAAAACGGTCAATATTTAACAGAAGTACAAGTAATATTCCAAAAGGGAGAATCTAAACTTGCAGTTAATTACAAGATATATAAAGACACTCCATATATTGATATTAATTATCATGTTTTGTGGGGTGAACATAATAAGGGATTAAAAATTAAATTCCCTCTTAATGGAGAATCTCGTTTCTTCTCCCAAATGGCGTTTGGCATTGAAAAATATTCTAATGATGGAGTTGAATATCCAACCAATAGATATGTTGGTGTAAATAATGGAGATAAGGCTTTAGTTATTTATAATAGAAGCGGCATTCATAGCGCTTCTAAAAAAGGTAGAAATTTATATCTAACCTTACTTAATGGTGCCTCTTATTGCGCTCACCCAACTTTTGACTATCTTCCATTAACTCCAAAAGGTCGATATGATGCTGGAATCGAGCAAGGCGCTCACGATTTTTCAATTAGAATAAGTGTTAATAAAATTGAAGAATGTGAAAAGATATCTAAAGAATTTAATGAACCACTTTATGGAACAATCTTTTTCCCACACGGAAATGAAGAACCTACTAAAGATTTAATTAAAGTTTCTAACCGCAACATTGTCATCAGTGCGTTAAAAAGAAGAAATGACGGCACTTATCTAATTCGACTATATAATGGCAACTTCAAAAGTGTCGTAACCGAATTAGAAATAAAAGGTATGAAGAAAAATATCCATTTTGGTAAATTCGAATTTAAGACATTTATTTTCGATGGTAATTCAATAAAAGAATCTTCAGATTCATCTATTTATTAAGACCACTAATAAGATATAGAAAACGAAGTAGCGTTAAGGCGCGTTACTTCTTTTTTTATATTCTTTTGGAGATATATGAAATTTGTTTTTAAATGCTTTGCTTAGTGCAAAAGCGGATGAATAATTGATTCTTTCTGCTATTTCTTCAAGAGAAAGGCCTTTATCAATTAGATTTTTGGCTAAGTTAAGTTTTTTATGAACAAAGTATTCCACTAAAGTTTCCGAGGTTGTTTTTTTAAATATTCTTGATAAATAGCTATATGAATAATTAAATGCATTCCCTAATTCTTCTAGTGAATTAATGTTTTCAATATTTGAATCGATATATTCCATGATTTGGTAGCAAAGAATTTCAGCGTTTTTAATTTTTCCTAAATTGCTATTGTGTGTGTCGGATATGATGCGATATGTATAAACTGAAAGTTGCCAGAAAATGCTATTTAACATTATGAGCGAAAAGTCGTTATTGATATTATGCATTTCTTCAATTCCTAAAGATAATAGATTTGCGATTCTAGAAGAATGGAAAATGCGATTTTTCTCGTTTGCGATTAATAAAGACATCTTATAAAAATATTCTTCTAAGATATTGTTTTTTGGATAAAAAGCACAGAAATCATATTCTAAAGGGTTTTTTTGATCTGAAACAATTGAGTGAATATCTCCTTTATAAGAGATATAGATATCTCCTTCTTTAATTTTGAAGGGAACGCCATTTGTGTAAATCGTTCCCTCTCCTTTAGTGACAACTGTTAATTCGTGCCATAAATCATGTTTATGATCTGGATAAATAGTTTTGTCGTTACAAATGATTCGTCCGATTTGATAGACATCAAAATCAACTAATTTAAATGGCGAGATGAAAAAATCATAAGTTATATAATATTTTTTATCATTTTCTTTCATAAACAACTCATATTTTAGCATATCGTGCATAAAATGATATGTTTTTCTCCCTTTGTAGATATGTTGAACGTTACTTGCTTATAGTAAATTAATACTAAAGGAAGAGCTCACATGAAAGTTATAGCAGTTATTGGTTGTGGGAGGATTTCGGATATCGCCCATTTACCAACCTTATCTCAATTAGAAAATGTAAGAATCAAATATGCTTGCGACATTTTAATTGATAAAGCAAAAGAAAAGCAAAAGAAATATCCGAAAATTGAAAATGTCATCGATGATTATCATATTGCTTTAAAAGATAAAGAGGTTGATGCCGTTTATGTTTTAACACCTAATTATTCTCATTACACGATTACGATTGATGCATTGAAAGCGGGCAAAAATGTATTTTGCGAAAAGCCAATCACGATAAATTATGAATTATCAAAAAAGATGAAAGATGTCGCAGATAAAGAAGGCAAAATTTTAAATATAGGTGTTTGCAATCGTTATCACAAATCTGTTGAAATGCTAGAAGAATTAGTGAAAAATAACGAACTCGGTAACGTTTATCATGTTTATTGTTCTTTTAGAAACTTCCGCAATATTCCAGGTTTGGGTGGACCATTTACCACTAAATCAATTTCTGGTGGCGGAGTATTAATCGATTGGGGTATTCATTTTTTAGATTTAATCTTATATGTTCTTGGTGGACCAAAAATTAAAACTGTCACATGTAATGCCTATAGCGAAATGGCAAAAAATATGAAAACTTATAAACATTTCGGCAATATGTGGGCATCTGATACTTCAAATATTGAAAATGGTACTAATGATGTTGAAGATTTTGTATCTGGCTATATTAGAACCGAAAAAGCATCGATTTCTTTTAATGGAGCGTGGGCACAAAACATTTGTAAAGACGAAATGTTCATAGACTTCTTAGGTGATAAAAAAGGCGCAAGACTTACTTATGGAGGGAAATTTGAACTATATGATGGAGATACACTCGAAGTAATCAATCCAGAATATGATATCCCTAATATGTATTTAGAAGAAAATAAGGATTTTATCAGATCGATTGAAACCGGTAAGAAAAATAAGAACAATATCGATTATATTTTAGAGAGTGCAAAACTGCTTGATGCATTATATAAGTCAAGTAAAGAAAGTAGAGAAATCAAATTATGAAATCGATAGGATTTATTGATTACTATATAAGCGAGTGGCACGCAAATAATTATCCACAGTGGATAAAAGAAGCTTGCGATAGACTTGGCTTATCTTATGAAGTTAAATATGCTTATGCAAAAATTGATAAGTCAATCTCTGATGGTCGTAGTACTGATGAGTGGTGCAAACTTTTTAATGTAACCAAATGTAATTCGGCAAAAGAAATATGTGAAAAAAGTGATAATATTTTTATCTTGGCACCATCAAACCCTGAGATGCATTTGCCTTTAGCAAAAGAAATATTTCCTCACGCCAAAAACAAGAGGATTTACATCGATAAAACTTTTGCTCCAAATTTAAAAGAAGCAGAAGAAATCTATTGTTTGGCAGAAAAATATAACATTTCTTTCTTTTCTACTTCTGCTTTAAGATATGCAGAAGAAATCAAAAATGCTAATTGTGTTAATAAGCTTGAAGTCTATGGTGGAGGTGGTAATTTTGCGGAATACATCATTCACCAAGTCGAGATTCTTATCAAAATAATGGGAATAGATATTTCTAGTGCCAAAGTCACTAATAACGAAAATGTTGACCAATGTGAAATTAAATTTAATGATGGAAGAATTGGTTATTTATCTTATTACCCACAATATGATTTTGCTATCAAAATTGATGATAAAGAACTGAAAAAAATTCAGTCAAATTTCTTCGAGCTATTAATTGAAAAGATTCTCGTTTTCTTTGAGACTGGTGAAATAGACTTTAGCAAAGATCAAACCATTGCTGCTATGGCGCTAAGAGAAGCATTAATTAAATCAAAAGAGAACAATGGATTACTGGTAGAGCTGAAATGAAGAAATTAAGAATTGCGGTAGTTGGTTGCGGAAGAATCTCAGTCATGCATTTTGATGCGATATTTTTAAATGACGATAAAGCCGAATTGGTTGCGTGTTGTGATAATAAACATGATAGAGCGGATAAATACGCAAAAAAATATCATGTTAAGGCATATTATAACTATAAAGATTTATTGGATAATGAAGAGTTGGATGCTATCCACATTTGTTTACCACATTATTTACATACTGTTGTCGCAGAATATGCGTTTAAAAAACACGTTAATGTTTTATCTGAAAAACCGATGGATATTAATTACGAAAAAGCTTTTCATGCTGTAGCGATCGCAAAAAAATACAACGTTAAATACGGAGTAGTTTTTCAGTGCCGCTATAATGATTCATTTCAATTCGTTAAAAAAGCTTTAGTTGAAGGCAAATTAGGAAAAATAATTTCTGCCATTTCAATTTTGACTTGGAGTAGGCCTGATGAATATTATTCTGAAAGCGATTGGAAAGGGACATGGGATAAAGAAGGCGGAGGAGTCATAATCGATCAAGCAATTCATTCGATTGATATGGTTAATAAATTAATTGATAGTAAACCAGTTAAAATAGATTGTCATATGGCTAATCGAGGACACGATATTGTTAAAGTAGAAGATTGTGCCGAAGGACTTATTACTTATGAAAATGGGGTTAAATATTCTTTTTACGCGATGAACAATTTCGGCGATGATGAGCCAATACAAATCAAATTATTTTGCGAAAAAGGAAAAGCCGTTTTTTCTTATGATGATGGTTATATTTATTTTAATGATGGAAAAGTCGAAGAGGTCCATCAGCAAAATGTTAGAAGTATCGAGGGAGGAAAAGATTATTGGGGATTCATGCATTCAAAACAAATTACTAATTTTTATAACGCAATATTGGGTATTGAAGAATTGGAAAATAGTGGAGAAGAATGCCTTAAAACGCATCGATTAATATGCGATTTATATAAAGTCGGAAGGGGTGACTTATGATGAAATTAGGAGTTATCACTGACTGTTTTAAAAGAAATTTGGAAGAAAGTATCAAATTGGCTGCTTCTTTAGGCTTAGATGGAGTTCAAATATATGCAACTACTGGGGAATTTTCTCCACAAACTTTAACAGAAAACAAAAAAGAATTTTATAAAGAACTCTTAAATAATAACAACTTAGTCGTATCTGCTTTGTGCGGAGATATGGGTGGACATGGTTTTGAGAATGAAAAAGATAATATAGAAAGAATTGAAAAGACAAAAAGAATAATCGACTTGGCTAAAGAATTTAACACTAAGGTGATTACTACTCATATCGGTGTTATTCCTTCTAGTAAAAATGAACCTCGATATCAAATAATGCTAAAGGCGATAACAAAATGTGGAATATATGCAAAAGAAAGAGGAATTACTTTAGCAATTGAAACAGGACCAGAAAAAGCATCAGTACTTCTTCAATTTTTGAAGGATACAAAAGGTGGCGTTGGAGTAAATTTAGACCCCGCTAATTTCGTCATGGTTACTGATCAAGACCCAGTGGAGGCAGTTTATTTATTAAAAGATTATATTGTTCATACTCATTTGAAGGATGGGATACTTCTTCACAAAGTAGATCCAAAAATTATTTACGATTACTTTGCTGAAGGAGGAATTGAAGCTTTAAATGTAAGCGATTATTTCATCGAAACTGCAGTTGGCAAAGGAAATGTAGATTTTGCGAAATACGTAAAAGCGTTAAAAGAAATTAATTATAATGGTTTTTTAACAATCGAAAGAGAAACTGGTTCTAATCCACTTAAAGATATTAAACAAGCAATATCTTATATAACACCAATTATTCAATAACTATTCATCTTTAAACTCTCTTGGTGAAAATAATAATTTGTCTACTAAAGCACCAAAGAGTTTTTTATTTAGCAAATAAACAGGATAAGCAAGTATAGAGAAAATTAATAAGAATAAACCTTGCTCTAATGTCATCGTGCGATATAACGCAAACATCGCATTAGGACCTAAGTGTTTAATCTCGTATTCAAAGATACCAATAATGCTACTTCCAGCGCCTGATTCAAGCATATCAGTGCCACTAATAATAAAGAATTCAGGAATGAGATATAACACTAATAAAATAACAATTAAAGCGGAAGCGAATAATACTTTTCTAAACTTCGTAAATGGTCGACAATTTTCAAAGAACACGATTAAGCCTGCAACTGTCACACATAAGCTCATTGTCGGAACCCAACCAAATGAGATGATTTCTCCATCTTTGAATGCTGTTTTCATTAAATTAAGATCGATAGAACCACTGAAAGCAATCTGTTGAATGATACAATAAACCATGATTGCTAAAACCGGAATAAACATAAAGAAACCCGAAACAAGAGCAGTTTTAGTAACGTTTTTATAGAAGCTTCCTTTTACTCTTGTTCTGTCTGGTTCAAGAGCTAAAAATACAGTGGCAATTCCAGTAATGAAGATATTGACCATCGACATAACGGTTGGTTGAACAATGTGATTGACTCCTAATAGGATTGGGAGAATGGTAATGAATAGCCATAAGAAATCTTTCATCACAAATAATGAAGATGATCTTTGAATATTATTAACAACACGTCTTCCTTGGAAGACAGCTTCTTTCATATTTGAGAAATTTGAATCTAATAAAATCAAATTAGCAACGTTTTTAGTCGCTGCTGCTCCATTAGCAAGAGCAATACTACAATCAGCCTGTTTGAAGGCTAATAAATCGTTTAATCCATCTCCGGTAACACCAGTCACTCTTCCATTTTTCTTTAAAACAGCAATGATGTCTGCTTTTTGATCAGGAGACACTCTTCCAAATATCGCATTATTCATGACGATTTCTTCAAGATTATCGTTTTCAGTGACCTTGCTCATGTCAACACATTTATCCCAGTTACCGATTCCTGACTGTTTGGCGATATAACTGACCGTTCCAATGTTATCTCCAGAGATAACTTTGATATCAACATCGTTTTCTTTAAACCATTCCATTGTTTCTTTAACTTCTGGTCTAATCGTATCTCTAATGATAAACATTGCTAAATTAGTTCTATTTCCTGTGAGTACTTCTTCATTAGTGACTTCTTCATTTATTTTCACTAAAAGGATGACCCTTAATCCATTTTTGGCGTATTCATTTACTTTATTGAGGATATCTTGATTTCCGGTTAAATATTCAGGAGCGCCTAAGGCGTACCATCCTAAAGAAGAAAATTTAACTGCAGAATATTTTCTTGCACTAGAAAATTGAATCGTATTTTCAATTTCATAATTTTTTGTTTTACCAAATTTATTTTCCATTGCTAAAGAAGTTTGGTTAGTAGATTTAAACGCAAATAAATATGAACTAATTAATTTCTTTATATCTTCTTCCGAATTTGAATTATCTAAAACTTCAAATGATTCAACAGACATTGTTCCATCAGTTAAAGTTCCGGTTTTATCTAAACATAGTGTATTTACTCTTGAAAGGAGCTCAACGGAATAAAGGTTTTGTGCAAGTGTTTTATTCTGCGCAAGTTTGATTACTCCTGTCGCCATGGCTACAGAGGCTAATAACGCCATTCCGCAAGGAATCATATACGCAATTGTGGTGCCGCTATAAAAGATAGCGTTAGTCATAACAGTCTCTTGACCCCAGAACGATGGGAAAATTGGTAATCGATCAGCTTCAGGGAGCAATTGATTAGAATTTACTCCATGAATAACTTCGTTAGCAAAAACAATTAAGGCAAGTGGAATAGCGATAAAGGCCATAACTTTGATGATTTTATTAATCGCCAGCATTAATCTTGATTTTGGCTGTTTACTAACTCTTGCTTTTCTTTCAATTGATTGAATATATGTATCGTTTCCAATTTTATTAGCGAGAAGGTAATTATTACCGGAAACAACGAAAGAACCTGCGTAAATTGTGTCTCCCTTACTCTTTTTAACAGGAACACTTTCCCCAGTTAATAGCGATTCATTAACTTCTAAAATATCAGTGTCGAGGAGATACCCATCAACAGGAATTTGATCGCCTGGAGAAAGGATAACAACATCATCTAAAACGATTTCGCTAGGAAGAATTTCGAGATCTTTTCCACTTCTACGAACTTTGGATTTGCTATCATTCATCAATTTGAGTTTTTCAATCGTGTGTTTTGATTTACATTCTTGAATGGTTCCAATGAGTAAATTACAGACAATAATAATTAAAAACATTAAGTTTGTAACAACTTTTCTACCCACTAATAGGAGTAAAAGAGCAGCGATTACAAACATTAAAATATTGAAGAAAGTGAAAATGTTACCAACAATAATTTCTAAATAGGATTTGTTAGTTGGGTTTCTTGCAATATTAGTAAATCCATCTTCTTTTCTTTTGCTTACAACGTTTTCATCTAATCCATTTTCGATAGATGGATTATATCTTTCTGGTTCTTTATTGATTTTTATTCGTTTTTTCATGTCTTTCATATTTTATATTCATTTAAATAAAAAATACAATTTTTCATTAAATGATAAGTTGTTTGGACACTGACCAACGAGAAATATATAATATTAATACACGGAATAAATATTATTTATTTATAGAGGTATATCATGAAAATCAATCCAGAAGTAAGTAAGGCTTTAAAAGAAAATAGACCCGTTGTCGCTCTTGAGAGTACGATCATATCGCACGGAATGCCTTATCCAAAAAATGTTCAAACAGCGTTAGAAGTTGAAAAAGTAATAAGAGATCATGGTGCAGTTCCTGCCACAATTGGAATTATTGATGGTGAACCAATTGTTGGAATGACACCTGAAGAAATAGAAGAATTTGGCAAAAGAAAGGGCGTTCTTAAAGTTTCACGAAGAGATTTACCTGTTGTTTACGCTAAAAAATTATGGGGCGCAACAACAGTAGCAACAACGATGATTATCGCTAATCAAGCCGGTATCGAAGTATTTGTTACTGGTGGAATTGGTGGAGTTCATAGAGGGGCTCAAGAAACTTTTGATATTTCAGCAGACTTACAAGAATTATCTAAAACCAATGTCACTGTCGTTTGTGCTGGAGCTAAGGCCATTTTGGATTTGCCTTTAACTTTAGAATACTTAGAAACAATGGGTGTTCCTGTTTTAGGATATCAAACAGAAGAATTGCCAGCGTTCTATAATTCTCATTCAGGATTGAAAGTTGATTATAAAGTTGATTCCGCTGAAGAAATGGCAAAGATCATTAAATCAAAGAGAGATAATAATCTTGTCGGTGGAATTTTATTAACAAACCCAATTCCTGAAAAATACGAAATGCCAAAAGAAATAATTGATAACGCAATTGCTACTGCATTAAACAAAATGGAAAAAGAAGGTATCAAAGGAAAAGAATGTACTCCATATTTGTTAAAGACAATTGTCGAATTAACTGGCGGAGAATCATTAGAAAGTAACATCAAACTTGTATTAAATAACGCAGCAGTCGGAAGTGAAGTCGCTAAAGAATACTGCAAACTTAAATAACTATGAAAACCGAACACGCTCTTGCTGTTGCACTTAAAGATATGATGTCGCATCAACCAATTGATACGATAAGCGTTTTGCAATTATCAAAAAAGTGTGGAGTAAGTAGAAAGACATTTTATTATCACTATCACGATATTTATGATTTATTAGCACAAGTGTTTCTTGAAGAAAAAATTGTTGGTATCAATAACACTGAAAATTATAAAGAATTAATCGAAGTTGTTTTTAACTACTATAAGAGCAATGAAAAATTTATAAACGCCACAATTAATAGTGCTGGAAAAGAGCTCTTTTTTGAGTTTATTTATAACGCATTTTATACAACTGGACTAAGATTCATTTCTAAGATTGATGTTGATAAAAAATTATCTCCAACAACAAGAAAATCAATCTCCAGATTTTATGCTTATGGATATGGCCATTCAGCGGTTTATTATTTATCAAATTATCGACACAAAACCCTCCAAGGTCTATATGCAAGCTTTAACTTTATTGAACCTAAAAACTTTGAAAAAAACGTTCAAAAAGCCATTAAAAATTCTGAAAACGTATGAAAAACTTTGATTTTATTTCACCAACAAAAATATATTTTGGTAAAGATCGAGAAAATGAGATTGGTCGAATTTTAAAATCTTTTAATGCCAAAAAAGTATTAATTGTAGCTGGTCAATCTTCAATTTTTAAAAGCGGTTTGTATGACCGAGTTATATCAAGCATTGAGAAAGAAAATATTCAACATTTTTTACTTTCTGGAGTGAGAGCAAATCCAACTTTTGATCTCGTCAAAAAAGGAGTTGAAATCGCTAGAGAAAATAATGTTAACTTTATCCTACCTATTGGTGGAGGAAGTGTCATTGACACTGCGAAATGTATCGCTGTTAATTTTGATAATCATGGTGATGTTAAAGACTACAATTTGCATATTAAAAACCCAGAAAAAGCTTTGCCAATTGGTGTTATATTAACTATTGCCGCTGCTGGAAGTGAACTCTCAAATTCTTGTGTCATTCAAGATGATGAAACTGGTGTTAAATCTGGCTTTAATAGTGATCTTGTTAGACCAGTCTTTGTAGTTGAAAACCCAGAATTAACGATCTCAGTTAATAAAGAACAAACCGCATATGGAATTGTTGATATTCTTATGCATTCGATGGAAAGGTATTTTTGCTATAGCGAAGAATACGAACTCGCCGATGAATTTGCTCTTGGTTTAATTAAAAATGTTTTTGATGTTGGGTTACTTTGCTATAACAATCCTACAAATTATGAATATCGTGCTCGTATAATGCTTGCAAGCTCATTTTCTCATAATGGAGTTACTAGTATTGGTAAGCAAACAATTTTAACCGTTCATCAATTAGAACACCCAGTAAGTGGATTATTTCCAAATATTGCTCATGGCTTAGGACTTGCAGTTCTTTGGCCGGCCTGGGCAAGATATTACTGTAAAATAAATCCAAATAAATTTGCCTATTTAGGAGAAAGGGTGTTCAATTTATCTATTGATAATAAATTTGATGAGGCAATGAAAACCATTGAGTTAATCGAAGAATATTTCACTAAGCTTGGTATGCCGCTTAAATTGAGTACGTTGGGTATCAAAGAAAGCGATATTGATGCTCTAGTGGAAAAAGTTAATAGAAAGGGAACAAGAGTAGTTCCATATTATTTAAAAGATATGGATGAAGAAGTAGTGGAAACTATCTACCGCTCTTGTTTATAGTATTAAAGATGAAAAAAGAAAGTATTATTAATATTCTCGTTTATCTTCTTGTGTTTGCCATCGCTATTATTTATGGCTTTACGGTTTTACAAACCCATTTTAATCATTCTTCAATTACTGAAGTATGGATGTACGCAATTTATATTATTGTGTCAGTGATGGGTGGAGTTATTGCTCTTGGTTTATTAGAAGGATTAGGACATATTTTAGGCGCTAAAACTGGTGGATATTCAATTGTTTCAATGTGTTTATTTTATTTCACTTTTTATAAAACTGATGGAAAGTGGAAATTTAAGATGGCGTCTTATGATGGATTAACTGGTGAAACAAAAATTGTTCCTAATTATAAAAAGAAAGAAAGACCAAATCCTTATCCTTTTTATATTTATGGTCCAGTGTTTGTCACCGCATGGATTATCGTCTGCGCTTTCATGTTTTTTACTTATAAGAATAACGATGGAATTGAATCGGATATTGCTTATTTCTTCTTAACGATGGGAATCATTGCTTTGTTAGGATTAATTTATAACATCGTTCCAGCAAAATTAGATTCTATGACTGATGGATATCGATTAAGTCAAATTAAGAAGGATGTCGAATCTTTTAATGACCTTCTCGATGCTGAAAATGGTGGTGGAAGCACTATTGAAAAGGCTGATGACACAAAAGAAAGAAAAGAAAATAAACCAACAAAATTAGTTGCGGAACTCATGCTTAATAATGTTTATGATTTATTAGCGGAAAAGAATTATGAAAAAGCTTTCGAAATGCTTGATGAAATTTTATCTCATGAAAAAGAAATTACTCAAAAAGTGTTTTTAGAAGCTAAATCTCAATATCTTTACGCCTATATTGTTTCTAAAAGTATTGATGAAGCAAGAGAATATTATGAAAAAGAAATTTCGTTCCAATTCAGAAGAGAACTATCTAATGATTATTCTCTCCCAGTAATAAGAACATATATCTTATCCGCTGGACTACTTGATAATTCTCAAAGCGAAGTTATGCTTTCTCTTAAGAAAGTTATTAAAGCTTATAAAAATATCCCTGCAAAGAGAAAACATGCCGAATTAGTTTTGTTTAATGACGCTCTTGATTTAATTATTCAAGCGCATCCTAAATGGGAAGAAATACCTAATTACAAACTTTACGAGTAAAATAAAACGCTTCGAATTTGAAGCGTTTTCTATTTATTAGAATCCTAATTGAGGGCCAATTAACTGGGTCCATAGTAAGAAATAAGTAACTAATGAAATGACATCAACAAGTGTTGTTGTGATTGGCCCACACATAACAGCAGGATCGAGTTTTAATAATTTTGCTAAGAATGGAAGTGAACAACCAACCAAACGAGAAATAATCATTGTGACAAATAATGTTGCTGCAACAAGAGTGGCAACAAGAGTCATATATACGTTATAATTACCGCCTGTTTCATTAATTTTATCAACGATTGAAGAGGTATTAACAATTCCTATTCCCATCTCAAACATTAACCAACCAAAGGCAAATGCTGAAACAATTGCCCCAATAATAGCGGCAACTCTTAATTCTTTTAGCATTACTTTTCCATAATCTTTGCCACTGAATTCATCAAGAGAAAGTGAGCGAACAATCATGGTGGTGGTTTGTCCACCAGAATTGCCACCAGCATCCATAATTAGTGGAGTAAAGACCGCTAAAATTGCAAAATGTCCAATTTCTCCTTCAAAACCAGAAAGAATCATTGTTGAGAAAACTTGTAAAACCATTAACGCTAAAATCCACGGGACACATTTAAGCACCAACTTATAAATTGGTGTTTTTAAATATGGATCTTCCATGTCAGTAATAGCCGCCATGTGTGCGATATCTTCACTGACTTCTTGTTCCATAATATCGATAACATCATCAACGGTAATGATACCGACAATTTTATTTTCGTTACTGACAACTGCCATCGCAGTTAAATCGTAACGTTTGAATTTTTTTGCAACATCTTCTTGGTCTTCGTTAACATTACAACTAACGAAGTTTTTGTCCATAATATCTGCTAATACAGCGTTTTCATCCGAGAAGATTAAATCTGATAATTCAACTGTGCCAACGAGGGTTCTTTTATTATCTCTTACAAAAATTGTATAAACAGTTTCTGCGTCTTTTCCTTTAATTCTAATAGTGTTAATTGCGTCTTTGACGGTAACCGAATCTTTCATTTCAATGTATTCGGTTGTCATTACGCTTCCAGCAGTGTTTTCTTTGTAATTTAGAAGGCGATTGACGTCACCTCTTAAGTCTTTTGGACAAGCTTTTAAAACTCTACTAACGATATTGGCTGGCATTTCTTCGATGGTGTCAACAATATCATCAGCGTAAGAATCACTAATTAAATCGATTAATTCTTTATCAGAGAAAGCATTAATAACAGCTTCTTGTTGTTCAGAAGATAATTCAGTAAAGAAATCGGCAGAATATTCGCTTCCAACAGCGTGAAAAATATATAGAAGTGTTTTTGGATCATCTACATCACTAATAGCTTCAGCAATATCAATGTTAGGAATGGTCTCAAAGATTTCTTTGAGTTCTTTTGCACTTCGATGACTGATTGCTGAGAGCACCCACTGCTTTAAAATATTCTTATTTTCTTCCATAACTAACGTTATTATAACCAAATAATTATTTTGTGGAATACTAAAAATTAAAAAAAGAAAAGGCTTGTCTATCAAGCCTCATCTATAAATGCGATTATTTACCAGAAACCGCAATTTTCTTAACGATTACTGATGGGCATTTTATGCCGTTTGCAAATTCTTTTGAATCACTTCCAACTTCACTAATTGAGTTGAATAAATCAACTAAGTTTCCTGAAACTGTAATGATATCTAAGCCGTGAGTAATTTTTCCATTTTCAATCATGAAACCTGTTGATTGAAGAGAGAAATTGCCACTTCTTTCATTCATTCCAGCATGTAATCCTTGAACATCGGTAATATAAACGCCAGTTCCAACTTCTTCACATAGTTGTTCCAAAGTTTTTTTGCCAGCTTTCATTTCGAGATACCAGGTAGTAGTTCCAACTCTACTTCCGCCTCCAACGGTTCCATGACCATTAGATTCAATTCCTTCTTTGGCAGCGGTTGTTAAGTTATAAAGATAATTTTGAAGGATTCCGTTTTTGATGATTACCATATTGCGAGTGGCAACGCCTTCTCCATCAAAACCTCTTGCAAAGATTGTTTTAGAAAGTGGATTATCTGAAATAGTGACTTTTTTAGACGCCACTTTTTGATTTAATTTATCAACAAATAATGAAGATTTCTTTTGTATATCTTCTGCAACTGCGCTACCAATATAGGCTAAGATAAACGCTCTCATAACATCTTGTGATAATACGGCTTTGTAGGTTGCAGACTCACATTGATGTCCGCCGAGTTTACTCGTTGTTTCTTTAACGATTGATTTTGCTAATTTGTCGACATCGAATTTCGAAAAATCATTTGAGAAGAAGAAATCAAATCCAGTTTTAACTTGCTCTCCTTCTTTAGCAACGGCTCCTCCATAATAAGCAAAGTCATTATTCTTTTGAGTTAATTTAAGGCCATTACTTTTTAGAATTGTCAAAGTAGAACTCGATTCTTCATATCCGACTGTTTCAATTTCAATAATTCTTGGATCGCCTTCTTTAATTTTCTTTTCTAATTCAAATAGTTTATTAAGCTTATCTTCGACTGGAATTTTCGACAATTCGCGATTAAAAGTATTAATTTTGTGGTATTTTTCGCTTCCTTTAAAAATAAATACAGGATCATCATTTTCAATGACAGATGCGTTACTAACAATGGCGTTGACAAATTGTTCTGGTGAATCTTTTGTGAAGACATCAGAAGTAATAGCACCTAATTTTCCTTTATAAATTCCGCGTGCAAGATAGGTAGAAGATGAGTTTGAAGAATAATTATCAATTTCTCCATGGAAGAGTGAAAATTCTAATGAAGTTGATTGATTAATATTTAATTCGCAATCTTCAATTCCTGCTTTTTTAGCAAGTTCAAAAAACTTATCGTATTTCATATTATTTTAACTCTCCTCCTCTGCCACCAACAGTGATTTCGCTAATTCTTAAAGTAGGTTGTCCAACATTTGTTCTAATGCTACCGCTTGCAGCTCCACACATTCCTTGTCCAAAGGCAAGATCGTTAGCGACCATATCAATCTTTTTGAGAATTTCTTCGCCTTTTCCAATTAATGTTGCCCCTTTAACAGGTTCACACACTTTTCCATCACGAATAATATATGCTTCTGAGCATCCAAAATTGAATTCACCAGTTGTTGGATCAACGCTTCCTCCTGCAAATCCAACTGCGTAAAGTCCTAATTTTGTAGCAGCGATAATTTCTTCTGGAGTTGATTTTCCATTATCAATATAGGTATTACTCATTCTACTTGTTGGGCAGAATTTATAGTTTTGTCTTCTACAGGATCCGTTTCCTTCTCTTCCCATTCTTCTTCCATTGAAATCATCAATCATGAAATCTTTAAGAATACCATCTTTGATCAAGACTCTTTTTGTACCTGGATTTCCTTCATCATCAATATCGATTGAACCCCATTCATTTGGAATTGTTGAATCATCGATTGCAGTAACAACAGGAGATGCAATCATTTGTCCTTCTTTACCGGTTGCGTAACTTAATCCTCTACTAACAGCGCTTGCTTCAAGTGGGTGGCCACATGCTTCATGGAAAAGAACTCCACCCCATCCATTACCAATAACAACCGGCATTTTTCCAGATGGGCATTCTTTAGCAGTGAGCATCAATAAAGCGGTTTCTGCGGCTTTTCTTGCAACTTTTCTTGGTTGAGCTTTGTCTTTGAAGAAGCTCATATCCATTTGACATCCTGGTCCTTCAAAGCCCGTTTCCATTCCATTTTCATCAGCGACAATTACTGAATATGCAAGTCTAGCAAATTCGGTTTCTCTAGTGAACCACTTTCCTTTTGAATTAAAAATAGTTACTCCTCGATGATTGTTAAGGAAATTTCCTATATATCTAACAATTCTTGGATCATTCATTGATTCAATTTCGTTAGTGCCTTCTTTGACTAAATCAATTTTGTCCTTTAAAGGAATATCATCATAACTCTTAATGATAGGGTTTCTATTTTTGCCTCTAATCATTTCTAGTTTGGTGACTGTAATTAATCTTTCTCCAGAAAAAGATTTATTTAATGATTGTGCAAGATTCATTAATCCTTTTTTGGTTAAATCACTAGTGTATCCGTATACACTTCTATTTTCTTTTAATAATCTTAGCCCTGCTCCAGAGGTGATATCAAAGCTACTTGAACTGACTTTTCCATTTTCAATCGCTACTGAGGCAGCGTGAGAATCTTCATAAAAGATTTCTGCAAAATCAGCACCTGTTGAAAGCATTTCGTTAAGAACTTCTATTGCGAGTTTTTTACTAATCATTCATTTTCCTCCTTTATACATAAAAGTATCTAAATTATAAGATACTTGCTCACATAAATTAAATAGTTTCTTTTTCGCTATGATAACTTTAAAATAGATATACCATGAAAATTCGAATAAATATGTTGAGTAAAGCTGAGTCGGTTAAAGGACAAGGTGTTGCAAGTGCATATAGAGAGCAAGTATCACTTATTAAAGATATTGAAGATTTTGATGTTTCAATAAATTCGAAATCTGGAAAATTTGATATTTATCACATTCATAGTGTTAATCCAACTTTCAGGATGAGGATGAATAAAAGGCATCTAAATATCGTATATGTTCATTTCATTCCCGCCAAAAATCATGAGAGCATTAAGCTACCTAAATTATTTACCAAAATATTTGATTGGTATGTGAATAGTTATTATCGAAAAGCAGATGAATTAGTGGTCGTTAATCCTTCTTTTATCGAAGACTTAAAACTTCTTGGAATTCCTGAAAATAAAATAACCTATATTCCTAATTATGTTGATCACGAACATTTCTCTCCTCTAACGGAAGAAGAAATTATAAAAGCAAAAGAAAAATATAACATCCCAAAAGATAAATTTATTGTCTTGGGGTGTGGACAAATTCAAACGAGAAAAGGTTTTGACGATTTTGTTGAGACCGCAAAAAGAAATCCAGAAATGTTCTTTGTTTGGGTAGGTGGTTTTTCGTTTGGATGTATTATGCATGGATATAAAAAATATAAAAAATTACTCAAAAATTTGCCGCAAAACATGATAAATATTCCAATTTTAGAAAGAAATCTCATGAATGATATTTTCAATGTTTGTGATGTTTTATTCATGCCTTCATTTGTTGAACTTTTCCCAATGTCTATTTTGGAAGCTGCTAATGTTCATAAGCCAATTTTATTAAGAGGTTTGACTATTTATAAACCGATTCTTTTTTCTAAATTCGTAAAAGGATCAAACGTTGATGAATTTAGTGATGAACTAAATAAACTGAAGATTGACTTAACCTATTATCACGAACAAGTTGATAACTCAATTTTCATCTCAGAATTCTATAACAAAGAAATGTTAAAGAAGATGTGGAGCGAATATTACAAAGGCGTTTATCTAAAGTGGAAATCGAAAAAGAATAACTAATTATGTAAAATATATGTGGAAGTAGGTATCAACATGAATAAATATATGAGAATGGCAATTAATGAAGCGAGAAAAGGAATTAAAAACCAACACGGTGGTCCTTTTGGTGCGGTCATTGTTAAAGATGGAGTTGTAGTTGGAAAAGGACATAATCAAGTTCTTAAAAATAACGATCCAACTTGCCATGGCGAGATGGTTGCAATCCATAAAGCGTGCAAGAAACTCGGTACTTTTGATTTAAGTGGATGCGAATTATACACAACAGGCGAACCTTGCCCAATGTGTATGTCTGCTATCTTATGGGCAAATATCGATAAAGTCTATTATGGATGTAATATATTCGATACTGAAATAATTGGATTTAGAGATGCTAAATTTTATAAAATGCAAGAGCCTGGTGAAAGAGAAAAACTCATCACTGAACTTGATAGAAAAGCTTGTTTAAAATTATATGAAGAATATGAGAATTTAACTCATATACTTTATTAATATTTAATATATGAAAATTAACAATAGCAAAAAAATTACTTTTGAAGAATATAAAAAGAATTACACAAAACCGCAGAACACAAAACTGATTAAATGGGGGTTTTTCCTTCTTTCAGCGGCCATTGGAGTTGTTATTGCAACTTGTCTATCTTTAGTGGTCTTGAAAGTTTTTGAATTCAATAATATTGCAGGCTACATTTCTATCGCAGTCGCAGTTTTGCTTTTTGTTTTCTTATATATTATTCCTATTATTAAAATTACTAAGATTCGATCGTTCCAGACTAATGTTGACGAGGTTACTGGCGCTAAAGCAAAAAAGGCAAATAAAAAATTAAGAGAAGATATCGCTGATATGATGATTGATGTCGTAAGTAAAGTTAATGATATTTCTTGGTATAGTCGAGAAAAAGTTGGTCAACTTGCTATTGCTAGACAAACCAAAAATAATGAATTGCTTAAAGAAACATTAACCGACATTTATAACACTGATGTTAAGAAAATTGCTAATAAGATGATAGTGGATAATTCAATAAGAACTGGATTATTAACCGCGTTATCTCAATCAGATAAAATTGATACCGCAATTGTAACTTTAACTAATCTAAATCTCATTAAGAATATTGTTTATCTTTATGGGTTCAGACCTTCAGAAAGTAAAATGGTTAAAATTTACGAATCAATTTTAGTAAGTGCTTTATCAGCGTATGGAATATCTGCGACAAGCGAAGGAATTGTTACTGGAGTTATTAATGTTTTCAGTAAAGAAAAATCAATTCCAATCATCAGCTCGGCTGCTGGTTCCGCTATTCAAGGTCTTGCTAATGCTACATTTACATTTATCATTGGCAAGCAAACAAAGAAATATTTAATGAAGGAATATCATATCCAAAATATCTTGGACAGTTTTGAATTTGAAAACGAAGAAGAAGATGAAGAAATGATGAAAGAAATTAAAAAAGGAATTGTAAAGTCTTCAAAGAATAAAAAAGATTAGTTAACAGCGGTATTTTTCAATTGTAAAAAGCGTTAGAAATGATAATCTAAAATGCGTAAAGTTATTATATAAAATAAAGAGGTATGCCCATGTATAAAAGTGAATATCTAAATCGACTTCTCAGTGAAGTTAAAGAGAAATATGGAAACGAAAAAGAATTTGTTTCTGCAATAGAAGAGTTTTTTGATTCAATGGACTTCTTGGTGGATAAAGAACCAAAAATCGAACAATTTTCAATCTTAGAAAGACTTATTGTTCCTGAAAGAATTATCCAAATGAGAGTGCCTTGGGTTGATGATAGCGGAAAGATTCGTGTTAATACTGGGTATCGAGTTCAATTTAACTCTGCAATTGGTCCATATAAAGGTGGAATGAGATTTCATCCATCAGTTAATCTTTCAATTCTTAAATTCCTTGGGTTTGAACAAACATTTAAAAATAGTTTAACCGGTCTTCCTATGGGCGGAGGAAAAGGCGGCGCTGATTTTGATCCACGTGGAAAAAGTGATGCTGAAGTAATGAGATTCTGCCAATCCTTTATGGCAGAATTATATCGACATATTGGTCCAGACACTGATGTCCCTGCAGGCGACTTAGGTTTTGGCGCTCGAGAAGTTGGATATATGTTTGGATATTATAAAAAATTAAGAAATGAATGGTCTGGTGTTTTTACTGGAAAAGATGTTTCTTATGGTGGCTCTTTAGCTAGACCAGAAGCAACAGGATATGGGCTTTTATATTACGCTAGAGAAATGTTAAAAACATATTTCAACACCGATTTCACTGGAAAGAAAATCATTATTTCTGGATGTGGTAAGGTTGGTGGAATGGCCGCTGAAAAAGCTCATCAATTAGGAGCGATTTTAGTAGGTATGAGTGATATTGATGGATATGTTACTGATCCAAACGGATTGGATGTTCCTTATATCGTTGAGTTGAGTAAAGAAAAAGGAATGTTTTCAAAAGAATATGTTTTAACTCATCCAACTGCAAAATTTACTGAAGGACCAAGAGGATTATGGTCTGTTCCTTGTGAAATTGCTCTTCCATGTGCAACACAAGGAGAGATATCTCTTAAGGATGCTGAACTATTAAAGAAGAACGGATGCTACATGGTTGTTGAAGGTGCAAATATGCCTACTGACGTTGAAGCAATCAGATTCTTCAATAATAACGATGTTTTATTTGCTCCTGGTAAAGCAAGTAACGCAGGAGGGGTGGCAGTTTCTGGATTAGAAATGAGTCAAAACGCAATGCACTTGAGTTGGACTTTTGAAGAAGTTGACCAAAAACTTGAAGAGATTATGAAGAAAATCTTTAAAGCATGTCACGATACCGCTGTTCAATATGGACAACCAAGAAATCTTGCATTAGGTGCTAATATAGCGGGTTTCTTGAAGGTTTATCACGCAATGCTAGCGCAAGGTGTCTGCTAATAATTCAATTAATTTAAAAAGGAACGGCTTATTTTCGTTCCTTTTTTTGTTTTGCCTTATTGACCAAATCCCCTAATACGTAATAAATAGGAATTGTTAGGAATAATATCCATAATGGATGCCATAAGTCATTAAGTACCCAATTACAAAGAGTTAAATATATCATTGCGATTAATATTGGCCACGCAAACTTATTCATATTCTTTTTTTCAATTGCTTCGACTAAAGATGGAACAATTATAATTAAGAAAAATAATACCCATGCCTTAGCCCATAAGCCTAATAATGTTCCTAATAAAATATAAGTAACAATAACAGCGATAGTGGTAATTAAAGAAATAAGAATATCAACTGTGGTTGTTTTTCGGCTATCTTTTTCTTCACTTTCTTCATCTTCATCCTCATCTTCGTCATCGTCATCATCATCGTCTTCATCTTTAATATTAGTAATCTTGACATGACTTTCATTAGTTTTGCTATTTACTAATTCGTCTAAAGAAATTTCATAAATTTTTGCTAGTTCAATTAAATTATCAGTGTCTGGAGAAGCTTCGCCGCATTCCCATTTACTTACTGCTTGTCGTGATACGCCGAGTTTGTCGGCGAGAGTTTCTTGCGAATACCCATGAGCTTTTCTAAGTTCTTGGAGTCTATTACCAAATTCGATTGTCATAACCATTCCCCTTTTTGAGTATATCTTATTTTTAATATTAATAGCAAACCACCAATTTTGGCTTGAAAATATGCAAATATTGGTTGCGAAAAATAAAAATATGCACTTTCTTACGCTTTTTGAAGATTTAATGGCAAACAAATAATAAAATAATTTTGAACTATGTCAAAGATTAGTAGAGGCAAAAAAGGCGAGTCAAAAGTTAAAGACTTACTTAAAAAAATAAAAGAATATCATCGAGTAATGAATGATATTACTTTTGTTAATGAAAGAAGCGAAATGACTCATCAAATTGATCATATATTAATTCATCCTCATGGAGTGTTCGTTATCGAAACAAAAAACTATTATGGAAAGATTGATAATAACACTCATGATTCTTTCTGGCTAAAAGAAGTTAATGGAAAAGTTGAAAGAATCTCTAATCCTTTGAAACAAAATAAAAGTCATGTCACAATGGTCAACCGCGCTCTTGAAAAGAAATATGATGTAATTCCTGTCGTGGTCTTTGTTAAAAATAACGCTCCATATATCGGAGATGAAAATGTAATTAATTTCAAAGACTTAATTTTATTTATTAATACCTATCCTTATAAAAAGATTATTGAGAAAAATGAAATCGATGAAATTTATAAGGCACTTAAAAATGCATCGAGTAAAATTTCTAAAGCAGAACATTTAGAAAATATTGGTTACCTCAAACAAATTCGTAAAGAAATACAGGATGAAATAAGCTACGCGATTGAAAGTGGAATTTGTCCAAGATGCGATCATAAAATGATTGTTAATGGTTTTTCTTATCACTGTAGCAATTGTGACTTTAAGTTCAAACTATAGAACAATATTTTAAAGGTTTATTTTAATTATATTTTTGATATAATTACTACAAGACATAACTAAGGAGAATAATATGCCAAGAGAAGTAAATCCAATGCTTCATGTTAATGATTGGGACTTTCCTCATGAAGATTACCATTGTGATGATCCTGAAAAGAAAAGACTGGTTATCAAACTTGCCAAAATGATTACTGATAGCTTATTAAGAAAGTTACCAGGCAAGATGCATGAAAACCACATGGATTTCTGGATTTTAGACCGCTTATTAACAAAAGAAGAAGTAAAGTTCATGCTTTCCTTCAAGAAAAGAAGAGTTTTTTATCGTGTTGAAGAACTCGCGAAAATGAACAAGATGTCCATTGAAGACACTCAAAAAATGCTCGACCATATTTGTGGAATTGGCTTAATTGAGTTCAATAGACATAACGAAGAACGAGTCCGCCAATACATGGTTCCTAAATGGGTTGTTGGTAGTGGTGAATATATGGTTGAACACAAAACTTTATGTGATGAGCATCCTGAAGTCGCAACGATGTTTAACCTTGCTCCACAAGAACCATTAGCGTTAACTTCCCCAATGATTCCACCTGGAGGAGCAGGAATTGGAATGCATGTCATTCCTGTTGAACAAGCTATTCCTGCTGATAGTAAACCAACAAGTGTTGAATTATTAACCAAATGGATTGATAAATATGACAAATTCTGTTCTATGGTTTGTGCTTGTCGAAAAGCCCAAAGATTTAGAGGAGAAGGTGTTGGCGATATTGAGGGACACATGTGTATTGGTGTCGGTGATATGGCGGAATATCTAGTCGAAAGTGGAAAAGATGCGAAATATATCACCAAAGAAGAAGTTGTTGAAATATTAAAGAGAAGTGAAGAAAAGGGATATGTTCACCAAATTACAAACCTTGATGGACCAGAACATATTGTCGGTATTTGTAACTGTTCCGCTGGAAGTTGTTATGGATTAAGAACTTCACAATTATTTAATACACCAAATATGTCTCGTAGTGCTTATCGAGCTCATGTAACAACTGCAAATTGTGTTGCTTGTGGTAAATGTGTTGAAGTATGTCCTGCTGGAGCGGCAAGACTTGGACAAAAGCTTTGCTTAAAAAATGGAAAACCACAAGAATATCCAACTCAAATCCTCCCTGATGATCATAAATGGGGAGAAGAAATGTGGGATCGTAACTACCGCGAAACAAATAAATTAAATTGTTATGATACTGGTACTTCACCATGTAAAACTGCTTGTCCTGCCCATTTAGCAGTTCAAGGATATATCAAAATGGCGGCAGAAGGTCGATATGAAGATGCTCTTAAATTAATTAGACAAGATAATCCATTCCCTGCTGTTTGTGGTTCTGTATGTAATAAGAGGTGTGAAACTAGATGTACAAGAGGTTTGATTGATAAACCAGTTTCCATTGATGAAATCAAAAAATTCCTTGCTTATCGCGAATTAGATAAGAAAAACAGATATATTCCAAACTGTTATAACGGAGAAGGAAAACAGTGGGATGATTATAAGATCGCAATTATTGGCGCTGGTCCTGCTGGATTAACAGCAGCGTATTACCTAAGAATTGAAGGATATCCAGTTACTGTATTTGAAAAAGAAAAAGTCCCTGGAGGTATGCTTGTTAATGGTATTCCTAATTTCAGGTTGGATAAGAAAGTTGTTCAAGCAGAAATTGATATCATCAAAGAAATGGGCGCCGAAATCCGTTGTGGAGTTGAAGTTGGTAAAGATATTACTTTAGATGAACTTCGTAAACAGGGGTATAAAGCCTTCTATATTGCAATTGGATTACAAGGTGGAAGACTTGCTGGAGTTCCAGGAGAAGATGCGAAAGGTGTTGAAAGTGGCGTCAGCTTCTTAAAGAGAATTAACCAAGATCAAAGTATCAAATTGAATGGTGAAGTTGTTGTTATTGGTGGCGGAAATGTCGCTGCTGATGTTGCAAGAACCGCAATAAGAGCCAATGGTGGAGCTAAAGTTACAATGCTTTGCTTAGAATCAAGAGATGAAATGCCTGCTGCAAAAGATGAAATCGACGAAGTTGAAGCTGAAGGAATTTCTATCTTAAACGGATGGGGTCCAAAAGAAATCATCAAAGATGAAAAAGGTAACGTAAAATCTGTTATCTTTAAAAAATGCACTCAACTTAAAGATGCTGAAGGTAAATTTAATCCTCAATATGATGAAAATGAGACAATTACTGTTGAGTGCCAAAACGTTTTAATGGCAATTGGTCAATCTGCTGAATGGGGAGATTTACTTAAAGGTAGTAAAGTTGAACTCAGAAGAAATGGTACCGCTGTTGCTGATCAAGTTACATGTCAAACTGCCGAACCAGACATCTTTGTTGGAGGAGATATTTTCCATGGTGCAAAATTTGCTATTGATGCGATTGCGGATGGAAAAGAAGGAATGGTCTCGATTAATAGATTTGTTCACCCAGGACAATCACTTACAATTGGTAGAGATTTAAGACATTTCATCGAATTTGATAGAGATGACATTTTAGTGGAAGGATATGATAATGCTCCTCGTCAAGCTCCAGGAATGAAAGAAGGGGAACCAATCAAGACATTTGAAGATCTCCGATTACCATTAACTGAAGAACAAGTGAAAAAAGAAGCAAGCAGATGCTTATCTTGTGGTGCTTGCCGAGTTGACTTAAATAAATGTATTGGTTGTGGATTATGTACAACAAGATGTAAATTCGACGCAATTCATTTATCAAGAGATATCCCAGAAGCAGCAGAAATGCATCATGCTGAAGATATGCTTAAAGTTGTCTTCCCTTACATAATTAAGCGCAAGAAAGCCATTAAAGCACGCAAGAAAGCAGATAAAAAAGCTGCAAAAGAAGCTAAAAAAGCTCAAGCATAAAAAATGAAGGATTGGCTATTTAATAAGGTTAATCCTTTTTTGGTACTTCAAAGTAACTAAATTAGAGAAATTATGCTAATTTTTGAAAGTGATACAAGCAATTTATTGTTTGTATTTCTCTTAAATGAAAATAAGAGTAAAATGATTGTAATATGTATCCTAATTTATTTGGAATTAATGATTTCTCTTATGTGTTTATGATTATTGTTGGGGTAATTGCTGCTCTAACATTACTTTTCATTTTCTTATATAAAAAAGGCGTTCCATCAAATTCGTTTCTTGATTTAGCTATTGTCTCATTAGCCACAATCTTTATGGGTGTGGTTTTTGCTATCTTATTTGAAAATGTTTATGAAGCGATAAAACATGCGATTAGTGGAGAAGCACAATCATGGACATGGGCAATGACTTTTTATGGTGGATTAATCGGTGGAGTTCCAACCTTCATTTTGATTTATAAATTTTATTATTTGAGGCATAATAAGCCAATATTGAGCAAGGTTGTAATTATTGCCCCTGCATGTATTACCTTGGCTCACGCTTTTGGAAGAATTGGCTGTTTATTAGCGGGATGCTGCTATGGAATTGAAGCAGTAAATGGCAATGGAATGATGTTCCCTGGTCATGACCATCCACTTGTTCCTACTCAGCTCATTGAAAGTATATTTTTATTCACATTATCAATCGGATTAATAATTTTGTCATTCAAATATAATTTCTCTTATACTTTCGTCATTTACGCTATTTTTTACGGAATTTTCAGATTTATTATCGAATTTTTTAGAGGAGACGAAAGAGGACAAGTTGGTCCTTTGTCTCCGTCGCAAATCATATGCTTAATAGCGATTATATTTGCTATTCCACTTTATATATTTTTGAAAAAGAAAATGCCAAAACAAGTAGAGGAACAAGCCGATGAAATTTAAATTTTTAGATCTCCTCCTGTTTGCATTACTTTTTATTTTTGTTAATGCTTTTCCAACTGATTTATTGCCATTAACTAGTATTGGACAACTTATCCTACGAATTTCATTAAGAGTTTTATTACTTTCATATTATATTTATACATTATGCAGATATCGAATTAACATTTTTAAATTTGCAAATTACAAAAGAGCAGCGTTATTTATTCCATTTGTTTTAATTTGTTTTTCAAATATCATTGCTGCTGGAATTGCGGGCAGTAAATTTACTTTAAATGTTGATTTGCCTTATCTTCTTTTATTAATTGTCTTCCATCTATTAGGCGCAATTATTGAAGAATTTTTATTTAGATTATTTATCCAAAATTCATTGGTCTATGCTTCTTCATTAAAGCGTATATTTTTCAGCGCTCTTATTTTTGCACTTTTCCATTTATTAAATATTGTTAATGTAAGCTCTGTTGATATGCTTATCTCTATTTTAACACAAGTTGTTTACGCTTTTGGATTAGGGTTCTTGCTAGCGGTTATTTACGAATATTCTTATTCGTTACCTCTCTGCATTGCTTTCCATTTTGTGTTTAACTTCTTCAATACAATTTTTGTTACAAACATATATTCGCTATCAATTGATTTATTTATTTTCTACATGACTGCAATTGTGTGTGGAGTTGTTGTCGGTCTATATTTTATATTTATTTATCTTTTTGTCTTAAGAAAAAACGAAAGATACTTTAGACAATAATTATGTTTGATTTATTTTTAAAAAACGGATTTGTTTACCTCAACAGCCGATTTGTAAAAACAAATATAGGCGTTACTAATGGCGTTATTTCATATATAGGTAATGGATTTTTCGATGCAAAGGAAGTTGTTGATGTAACCAATAGGAAAATTCTTCCTGGGCTAATCGATCCAAATGTCCACTTTGATGCAACAACTAGAGATAATTTTTATTCTGGAAGCAAGTCTGCTGCCTATGGAGGAATAACCACAGTAGTGGACTTTCTTAATCCGAGTAGAAACGCCAAAGAACTTAGACAAACTTTTGATGAGAAACTAAAAAATGCTGAAAATTGTAATGTTGATTATCATTTTCACGCTTGCTTAGAAGATCCTAATGGAGATTTAGAAGAGTATGTTTTTACCATGAAAAAACTTGGCATGAACACCATTAAGTTATTCAATACAAACTTTGGAATACAAGATAACACCGTAATAAAGATGCTTAAATTGTCAAAAAAATATAATTTTCTAGTGTTGATAAGTGCTGAAATAGGAAAAGATACAATATTAAAATTATGCAAGATTGCTAAACAAACAGGCGGCAATTTATATTTGAATAATTTCTCTAATGGAAAAGCATTAGAAGAGATGATGAATAAGTATCGTAAAAGTATTGGCAAAAATATTTTTATTGAATCTTGTCCTCGATATTTTGTATTCAATGATTCAGTTGCGAAGGGTAAAAATGGATATTTATATACTTGTTCCCCATCTTTTGGCGATGAGGAAGATAGAAAGCTCTTAATTAAGTATTATGAATGCATCACTTCAATAGGTTCCGATCATCGTGCTTTTAATAGATTAGACAAAGAGAAATATCACCTAATGAAAGATGCTCAGCAAGGTGTTGATGGGATTGAGTCAAGCTTTGTAATTATGTATAAGATATTTGGCGACTCTGTGATAAATAAAATGAGTAAAAATATATCAAAAATGGAGAAATTTTTCGGTAAAAGCGCCATTAAAGTGGGAAATTACGCTGATTTTGTTATTCTAAATGGGTGTAATCAGACAATTGGAAAACCACATGGAAATACCGATTATTCAATTTTTGAAAACATTATTGTTAACACTACAATTGAATCAACGGTTGTGCGCGGAAAGTTTGTGCTAAAAAAGAGAAAATTTATTGAACAAAAAGGACAATTAATTAATTGCCAAGAAAATATAATAAAATAGTTATTGTAGGCAAAACAATTATTTATATCGCAGTATTAAGTAGGTCATTTTTTGAGTCTGGATTGAAGTAGGATATTATTCGAATCCAATACAGGCGTGCTCGCATAATGTAATGTCCATGATATTGAAAATATGTAGTCCTTTATTCTATAATTTTTTTAAACAAAGAAGGTTTATTCTATGATAGCGATTGGTGTTGATGTTGGTGGGACTTCCATTAAGGGAGCTTTTGTTAATGAGAATGGCGAAATACTTTCTCGTTTTTCAATGAAAGCTTATAACGAAAATTCTCCAGAAGATGAAGTTGGAAGACTTTGCGATATTATTAATAAAGCAATTAAAGATGGAAATTTTAAAGAAAAAATTGAAGGTATTGGTATCGGAATTCCTGGTATTGCCGATATGGACGAAGGAAGAATTATTACTTGTCCAAACCTTCCAACATGGAACGGCTTTAACATCAAACAATTCATGACGAAAAAAACTGGATTGCCAGTTATGCTTAATAACGACGCGAACGTTGCTGCTTTAGGAGAAGCAAAGTTTGGTAGTGGTAAGAACTATCAAAACCTCTTAATGATTACTTTAGGAACTGGTGTTGGTGGAGGAGTTATCATCAATGGAAAAATTTATGATGGTAATAAACACCAAGGCGGTGAATTAGGACACATGGTTATAAAACTTAATGGTGAACTATGTGGATGTGGAAGAAGAGGATGTTTTGAAGCTTATGCTTCTGCAAATGCACTTATTAGAGACACCAAAAAAGCAATGAAAAAACATCCAGACTCTTTACTTTTTATTATTGAAAAAGAACTTAATGGAATAGATGCAAGGAATGCCTTTGTAGCCGCTAAAAGAGGTGATTTAATTGGACAATCACTAGTGGATCAATACGTTATGTATCTTTCTGAAGGATTAATTAATTACTGCAATATCTTTAGACCAGAGGCCATTATTCTTTCTGGTGGAGTTGCTAATGAAAAAGAATATCTTACCAATAAGGTAACAGCATACTTAGAGAAGCACACTTATGGAATGAGGGGATCACCAAAAGTCGATGTTATTAATGGTACTCTTGGATATGATTCGGGTAAGATTGGTGCTGCTTCTTTGGTGTTATTTAAATAGATGAAAATATATCGTTTTATAAAATTAGCGTTATTTATCGCTTTCTCAGTTTTAATCTTTGTTTTTAGGAATGAGTTAGTCAGTAACTTACCTTATTTTATTGGTGCGGTTATTTTAGGCTATGGAGTTGAAAATATCGGGGTTCTTGCGTTTGTTGAGAAAAAAGAGTGCTTCAAAAATAACAAATTTACATTCTCTTTTTTTGAAATAATTTTAGGAATTACAACGATAGTAGTAATAACTGATTTTGCTTATGCCTGTATTGTTTGGGCAGTATGGTCAATGCTTCGACAATCGATTGATATTTATGAAGTTCTTAGTGGTGGAGTTAAGGGAGTGGTTGCTATTATTCTCTTAATCGAATCAGTTATTTCTATTGTCTTTGGAATACTCCTTATCATTCACCCAACCGAACATCACGCGATTCATCACATTTATCTTCTTATTGCGGAACTAATGGTTATTTCTTTACCGCCAGTGATTGATGAAATTATCGCCTTTAGCAAGACCAATAAAGAAAAGAAAAATAGTTGATATTTTTGATAAAAAGTTTTTTAATGTATTTCCGGAAAGGAAATTATTTGATTATGGATAACAAAAAATTATTAACCATTGTCGAAGGCGCTATTACCATTGTTCTTGGTGTTTTAATCGCTGTTTTTGGAACAAGAACTTTAGATTTATATTTTGGAATCTTATTTGTCATTGGAGCTGCTTTCTTCCTTACAATTGCTCTTGTTTCATTAATTAAGACAAAATTACTTCCATTTGGTTCGTTATTAGCGTTTTCTGCTTTATTAACCTTTGGTGTTGTTCTTCTTTTAGGACAATTATCATTTGGCTTTGTTGTCTATCTTATCGTCTTATTTGTTATCGCTGCTGGTGGTGCTCTTGCCTTATACGGCATTTACACCTTAATTGCCGATAACTTAGTGTACGGTATTGGACAAATTGTCTTAGGTGGTTTAGCAATCACAATGGGCATTCTTTATCTCACCGTTCCTGAATTCCACGTTGCCTTCTGGATTATCGTCGGAGTCTTAGTTGCGGTTTACGGTGTCCTTGTTATTGTTTCTGCTTTTACTGGCAAGAAATCAAAATAAGAAGAACATCATTAATGTTGAAATAGACCTCAAAATGAGGTCTATTTCATTTTTAAAATCAATATGAACCCAAAAATTAAAATTTTTTTTTGATTTAATATTAATAATTAGTTAATTAAAATATGAGCATGGAAAATATTTATAAGCCAATACCTTTCTGGAGTTGGAATGATGAACTCGAACCAGAAGAATTAGAAAAGCAAATTGAATGGATGCATGAAAATGGCATCGGCGGTTTCTTTATGCACGCTAGAGGAGGACTAACCACTCCATATTTAGGAAAGAAGTGGTTTGAATGTGTTGAAGCATGTTTAAAGAAAGCAAAAGAATTAAATATGGAAGCTTATGCTTATGATGAAAACGGATGGCCAAGCGGATTTGCTGGTGGAAAGCTTCTTGAAGATGAATATAATCGCGACATGTACTTGTCTTATAAATATGGTAAATACGACCCATCTTCAAAAGTGGCGTATGATTATCACGGGAAATCTTTGAAAATTGTTAATAGTGGTGAAGATGTTTTAAATATTTATTTGCATACTTCAACTAGCACTGCTGATATATTGAACGAAAAAGTTGTTAGAAAGTTCATTGATTTGACTCATGAACAATATAAGAAACATGATATTTGTGGTAATTTAAGGGGTTTCTTTACTGATGAACCACAATATTATCGATGGGGAACTTCTTTTACTCGTGTTCTCCCAGAATATTTCTTATCACATTATGGAGAAGATGTTTTTGAACGTATTGGTTTACTTTTTGTTGATAAAGAAGGCTATCAAGATTATCGATATAAATATTACAAATCACTCCAAGATTTAATGCTCAATAGTTGGGCAAAACAATTATATGATTGGTGTGAAGATAACGGATATAAATTGACAGGTCATTACATTGAAGAAATGGGTCTTGGTAAACAAATTTTATGTAATGGTGGGATAATGCCTTTTTATGAATATGAACAAATTCCAGGCGTTGATCATTTG
Source organism: Bacilli bacterium (assembly GCA_017635565.1). Taxonomy (GTDB): domain Bacteria; phylum Bacillota_I; class Bacilli_A; order RFN20; family CAG-826; genus UBA2450. Next base: position 68,799 of record JAGBLE010000010.1, on the reverse strand, counting down.
GGAAGACCATCATTTGATAATATTTCCGGTCGACAAATTGGAAGTGCGATGGCTCAGCTTAATAAAAGACAAGGATTATGTGAAATGTTTGCCTGCGCTGGTTGGGACGCCACACCTCTTGAACTCAAAAGAATTGCAGAATATTACATGGTTAATGGTGTGAATGTTATATGCCATCATTTGCTCCCTTATAGTGAACACGGACAAAGAAAAAGAGATTATCCTGAACATTATTCCAAGATTAATCCTTGGGTAGAGAAAGGATTTAAAGATTTTAATGATCATTTTTCACATATAAGCGAACTTCTTGTCAATTCAAAAGAAGTGGTCTCTGTCGGTGTATTTCATCCAATTAGAAGCGCTTATTTCTCATATAAAAGAGAACTTGAATGGGGTTTAGATTTTGGATGTAAAGAATTAGATGATAATTTCCGTAATATTTCTAATACCCTAACCTATAACGGAGTTCAATTTCATTATCTTGATGAAGTAATTATGAAACATCACGCTCATGTTGAAGGTGATGCTTTAGTTATTGGCGATTATCACTACAAATATATCGTTATTCCTAAAGGAACTTTAACGATGGATGTGGAAACAAAGAATTTGTTTGAAGAATATGCTCGTAACGGAGGAAAGTTTTATATTGAAGGAGATGTTCCTACTTATTTAGAAGGAAAACCATATTCTCATGGCTATATGAAAAATAATTCTTCATTAGAAGAGATTATTAATAGTAAGCCATTTAAATCTGAATATAGTGAATCGGTCAAAATTACTTATCGTATACTTGATAATGGCACTCCATCCATCTATATCTTTAATTTAGGAAAAGAAACAAATATTAAAATTGAAGTCCCTGGTTATTCATCTTTCAATAGTGAAAAAGAAGTTATTTCAAATAACATTCATCTCAACGATAGTGAATCTAAAATTCTTTATTTCTCTAATGAAATCCCTAAAAAAACGCAAGAAACTAGCTTAATTACTCTTTCTGATTCTTTTAAAGTGATTGGCAAACCGCTTAATTATCTCACTATTGATTATCTTTCTTATTCAAAAGATGGAAAGTCTTATTCAAATAAAATTCATTATATGGGCATCTTTAATCTTCTTTTAAAAGAGAGATATGAAGGAGAGTTATATCTTAAGTATGAATTTGAAACAAAAGATATCCCAAGCGAATGTGAACTCCTTCTTGAAGACACTCATACATTAGAAGTTAAAGTTAATGGACAAGTCGTTAATAAAAAAGGAACAGTGTTAGAAAAAGATTTATGGTCATATGATATTGCTAAAAACATTATTGAAGGACATAACGAAATTATTATCAAAATTAATTTCTTTGAATCTGAACAAGTTTATTACGCACTCTTTGGAGAAAATGTCCAAGAATCAATTAAAAACTGTCTAGTGTATGACACAACAATTGAAGCAATTTATTTACGTGGCAATTTCGGGGTCTTTGGTGATTTCCGTGATGGAGAAACAAAAGATGTTGTCGTTGGTAACAATTTCTATTTAGGAAAACAAAAAGATGAGGTTTCTTGCCTTATAAAAGATGGATATCCATTCTTTAGAGGCACAATTTGTTTATCTCAAGACATTGATGTTAAAGACACAAACAAGACTTTGTTAATCGATAAGAGATTCCAGATGATTGACTTATATGTTAATGATGTTTTTGTTAAGAGAATGATGTTTGATTATAAAGTCGATTTATCTAAATACCTCGAAATTGGTAAAAATAATATTAAATTAGAATTAGTGGTCTCAAATAGAAATCTTTTAGGACCACATCATGATCAACTAGAAGAGCCGCTTAACGTCGGACCATATTCATTTGAAAGGTTTGGTTCATGGGATGAAAAAGGCCAAAGTGAATTGTGCCTACAGCGATACAGCTTTGTTAAAACAATTATCTAATTTAAGAATTTTTATGTATTAAAATGATTGGGCTGTTCGATTAAAATTCTTGTGGAGGAACAATAGGCGTGAAGAAATTACTATTTTTTGGTGATAGCATTACTGAAATGTGTCGACACCGTGAATTTCCAGATAATCATGTCTTAAATCTTGGTTCAGGATTTGTTTTTGTACTCGCTAGTGAATTTGCTAGGACTAGTCCTGGTCAATATTACATTATTAATAAAGGAATAGGCGGTAACGAAATCAAAGATTTATTATCCCGATATAAAGAAGATGTTTTACCAGTCGATTCTGAAATCTTAAATATTCTTGTTGGCGTAAATGATGTCTGCCATTTAATAGAAAATAGGGGAGGCACTAAGCTAGATGAATTTGAAACAAAATATTGTGAGATGATTGAAGATATTTTAGATAAAAGAAAAGATCTTAAAGTTATTATTTGTGAACCTTTTATTTTAAATGGAAGTGCGACTACTCCATATATAAGTCAATATCAATCATTAATGCCACAATATCAGGCAGTCGTTAAAAAGATTGCGGAGAAATATAAATTACATTTCTTGCCTCTACAGGAAGTTTTTAATAAAAAAGCAAATGAAGTTGATTCTTCTTTGCTTTTATATGATGGAATTCATCCAAATATTCTTGGTGCTAATCTAATTGCTGATGAGTGGATGAAATTTTATAACAAGAACTTTGATAAATAATTATTTTTTATAAATTAGATTATAAATAAAGTCTGTGGCGTTATTAACCCAAATAGCGTTCTTTCTTACTTCAGGATTTTCTCTAATATATGCATCATAAACGCGATATGAATATAAAGATCCACCATGTATTCCGGTTTCAAATAAATCGAATTTAGCAGGAATATTGGCTTTCTTTAGTGTTTCATAAAGAATTTTAGAGTTTTCTGGATTTACAACAGTGTCGGTTTTGGTTGTAAAAATATATGTAGGCGGAAAGTCTTTTGTAATATGCTTTTCAATTGATACCTTATCTAACATTCTTTCATCTCCACCTGTCATTGTCTCAATTGATCTTTGATGAGTATTAGGAATAGTACTGCTAATAACTGGATATCCTAAAATGAGAGCAAATGGTCGAGCATTATCTGCTGGAATAGATAATTGGTCCGCTAATTCTTTATAATACGCTCCAACGCTTGCGGCTAAATGTCCTCCGGCTGAAAAACCAACTAATGAAATATTGGTGTCCAATAAATCATATTCTTTATAATTCTTTTTAACGTAATCCATAGAGGCAACAACTTCGAGTTGTGGGACTGGATATTTGGTTTTGCAAGTATATCTTAAAACAAAACAATTAAAACCTTCAGAAACGAATCTAAACGCTACCGGTTCGGCTTCTCGATCTGAACAACCTTGATAACCTCCACCTGGAAGAATTAATAATGTTGGCCTCTTTTCAACTATCCCATCAGTATTGACTTCGGCTTGATAGAATTCTAAAGTAGCTCCCGTATTGAGTGAAGTTACATCTTTTAAGTAAATTTTTCTGTATTTCATAATTTGTACCTTATTCTATTATTAATCAAATAAAATGATTAAATAAGAAAAAGTAAATTATTTAAAGCACTAAGTATTTTTTGATAAGGACATTCGAAATTAACACAATGGCAGCCGATAACTTTCAATAATTGTTATATTTGCTCGATTATATTTCATTTTTGATTAGGAATGATATTTTCGATATACATTTATTATTATTAAAATATAATAAAGAAAAAATTTAAAAATTGTGAATTCTCGATATTCAAAATTGTATAAATTAAAAAGAATTCCGTTGGGGGTAATTTGAAATGAATAAAACAATCACCGTTTCTTGTATCGGCGTTGGACAAAGAGGAAATATTTATATGACCGAGATGCTCAAACTCGGCAAAGATAAATATAAAATTGTCTCTTTGTGTGATTTAAAGACCGAAAGATTAGAGTTGGCCAAAAATAATTACGGAGTTTTGGGTTCTAATTTATTCACTGATGAAGATGAATTTTTTAAAGAAAAAAGAAGTGATCTTTTAATCGTTGGGACTAACGATCAAGATCATGTCAGGCTTTGCTTAAAAGGATTAAAAGTTGGTTATGACATTCTATGTGAAAAACCAATTTCAGATAAAGAAGATGAATTAAAAGAACTCTTGAAAGTTCAACAAGAAACAGGACATAAAGTTGTTATTTGCCATGTTTTAAGATATGCTCCAGCGTTTATGACAATCAAAGAATATGTCGATAGTGGTGTTATCGGCCAAGTTGTAATGATTGATGATATTGAAAATGTTGGATATTCTCATCAAGCGCATAGCTATGTTAGAGGCAATTGGAGAACCACCAAAGAAGCTGCACCAATGATTTTAGCAAAGTGTTGTCATGATTTAGATTTACTTGTTTGGTTGGCTAATTCAAAATGTGAATCAATTTCTTCACTTGGCGACCTAAGATATTTTAAAAAAGAAAACCAACCAGTAGGCGCTTCAAGTAGATGCAAAGACTGTAAATATCGCGGTTCTTGCGTTTTTGATGCCTATGAACTATATATCAAACAAAACTTCTGGGGTAGAGTTGCGGTCACTGATAAAAGACCAATTACTGAAGAAGCTTTAAGAGAATCGTTAGATAACGGACCATATGGTAGATGTGTGTTTGAATGCGATAATGATGTAGTTGATAATCAAATCACAATGATGAGATTTAAAAATGGAATTACTGCGAATTTAAGAATGACTGCTTTTACTGCCTGTGGTGGCCGTATTATGAAAATTTACGGAACATATGGCCAAATCGATTTAGATGAAACTAGAGGTGTAATTGAATTAAAGCCATTCGGAAAAGAAAAAACAGTTACGCAAATATCTTCTTTGATTGATGCAACAAATGGACATGGTGGTGGAGACCACGGAATAGTAGAGTCCTTATATGATTTTTTAACTAAAGAACAATCAAAAAACATCTCCTTATTAGATGTCTCAATTGAATCTCACCTCATGGGAATCGCTGCTGAAAAGAGCAGGATACACGGTGGAGAAAGAATTGTGATCAATCACGATAAATAGTTAATTTTGAATAATAAATCAAAAGTGATGATATTTAATTGTCAAATTATATTATTTAAAATATAAGCATCTAACAAAGAAAGAATGTCATATATGGAAAAGATTTTTACTGCAAGCTGCATTGGCTTAGGACATCGTGGAATTGAATATCTTCAAGAGATGTATAATACTCCAAACCATTATAAGGTTGTATCTGTTTGTGATATTGATAAAAAAAGGCTTGATATTGCTAAGCATGATTTTAAATTAGATGAATCACTTTGCTTTGATAATGAAGAAGATTTTTTCAAAGAAAAAAGAAGCGATATCTTAATTGTTTCTACTCAAGATAGAGACCATGTGGGACACTGTATCAAGGGTCTAAAACTTGGTTATGACATTTTATGTGAAAAACCAATTTCAGGACTTGAAAACGAAGTTCGTGAATTAGTGGACCCTCAAAGAAAATATGGACACAAAATTTTTGTCTGTCACGTTTTAAGATACGCCCCTGCATTTACAAAAGCAAAAAAACTATTAGATGCTGGAACAATTGGCCAACTAGTGATGATTGATGATATTGAAAACGTCGGCTTTTTCCATCAAGCACATAGCTTTGTTAGAGGTTGCTGGAGAAACAGCAATGAAACTTCTCCAATGATTTTAGCGAAATGCTGTCACGACATGGACCTATTAACTTGGTACGCTAATAGTAGATGCAAATCAATTTCTTCGATTGGTGATTTAAGATTTTTCAAACATGAAAATCAACCTGAAGGAGCTGCAGATCGTTGCTTAGATTGTAAATATGTTAATTCTTGCCCATATTCAGCGGTATATGGTTACACTGTTTTAGGATTCAACGCTCGTTTATCGGTTGTTAACGAACGAGTAGCGAGTAAAGAAAATATTATGGAAGCTTTAAAAACAAGCCCGTATGGAAGATGCGTTTTTAAATGTGATAATAATGTCGTTGATAATCAAATCACAATGATGAGATTTGAAAATGGAGTTACCGCGAATTTAAGAATGACCGCTTTTACTAACTGCAAAGCTGGCGGAAGAATTTTGAAATTCTATGGAACATATGGACAAATTGATTTAGATGAACTTGCCAATACGATTACAGTTGGAGTTTTTGGAAAAGAAAAAGAAATTATTAATATCGATAACCTCCTCGACCTAGAAGATGGTCACGGTGGAGGTGATGCTGGTATAATAAGAGAGCTATACAACAATTTATTATCCACTCAACCTGGAAGCACAACTTTGGCAGCCTCGGTTGAGTCACATTTAATGGCCTTTGCAGCGGAAGAAAGTCGATTAAAAGGTGGAGAACTAATTTACATCAAGCACCAATAAGATGAGGATTTTTTATGGCTAATATTAAATTTTCTGGATTAAACAAAATCTATCCTAATGGAGTTCAAGCAGTGTTTGACTTCAACCTTGAGGTTAAAGACAAAGAGTTTATCGTCTTTGTTGGACCTTCTGGATGTGGTAAATCCACAACATTAAGAATGGTGGCGGGACTTGAAGAAATTTCTAGCGGTGAGCTTTATATCGATGACCGCTTAGTTAATTCGGTCGAACCAAAAGACCGTGATGTTGCTATGGTTTTCCAAAGCTACGCCTTATATCCACATATGACCGTCTATGACAATATGTCATTTGCTTTAAAACTTAGAAAAACATTTAAGCCGGTTTATGAAGATAATCCGGATTTATTGCCTTTAATGCAACAAAAAGCCGCTATTAGGAAAGAAATCGCGAAGGTATCTCGTAAATATAAAAACAAACAACAAAACGAAGAACTCTTAAATCAAAGACAAGAGTTATATAAGCAATATTTTGATTTATTAAATGAAATTAATTCTAAGCAAGTTCAAAAAGTTGGAATTGATAATTTTAAACTCAATCAAAAGAGTAAAGAACTCGCTCAAGCGCAAAAGAAATTAGTCTCTCTTGAAAAAGAAATTAATGGTATCAAATCAAAAATTGAAGCTGGTTCAAAAAATGAAGAAACTCTCAAGCTTGACTTAGCAAGCGCTGAAGAAGAAAAAAGAATAACCAATTTGCAAATTGCTCGTTTAGAAGAAGAAGTTCAATATTACAGCACAACAGAAGTGCCTTTAGAAGTTTTTAGAAAACCAACTAGAGAAGAAGTTGATATTGAAATTGAAAAGGCTGCAGAAAGTATTGATTTAGTTAAATATTTATATCGTCGCCCAGCCGCTCTTAGTGGTGGTCAACGTCAAAGAGTTGCTTTAGGTAGAGCAATTGTTAGAAAGCCAAAAGTTTTCTTGATGGATGAACCTTTAAGTAACTTGGATGCTAAACTTAGAGTTCAAACCAGAAGCGAAATCATTAAGATTCATGAGAGAGTCGGGGCGACTACGATTTATGTTACTCACGATCAAACCGAAGCGATGACAATGGCGACTAGAATTGTCATTATGAAAGATGGTTATGTCAAACAAATTGGCACTCCAAAAGAAGTTTATGAAAATCCTGATAATGTCTTTGTCGCAGGATTCATCGGCTCTCCTAGTATGAATTTCTTAAATGTCACATATTCTAATGGAAAAGTTACTTTCTCAAGTGGAGAATCAATCAAAGTTTCTAAAGAAGATCAAAAACGTTTAGAAGGATATGAAGGAAAAGAACTAATTATGGGTGTCAGGCCTGAACAAGTCTATTTAGATGGCGATGTTAATAACACCAATCCAAGCGAAACTATCTCTTCTACATGTGATTTTTCAGAACTTCTTGGCTATGAATTAATCGTCTATTTCTATTTAGGTGAAAAACGTATTTTACTTAAAACAAGTAGTAAGAACGAAGTTAAAACCGGTCAAGATATTAAAGTGGCCTTTGATTTGCAACATATTTATTTCTTTGACAAAGAAACAGAAAATAGAATCCGTTAATCTATGATTAGTAAAAATGGCACGACTATTCTTATTGATTCATTTAACACAAGTGGAAAAGTGAATGTTTTTGTCAAAGCAAAAACCGTAGTCAATAGTGTTGTTTTTAAAGTCTTAAAAGAAAATATTGTCATTAATGAATCATTTAATAGTGATTCATTTTCTTTTTCATTTATTATCACTAATCCAATCTTATGGGATATTAATAACCCATATCTATATGAATATGAATTAGAACTTGATGATGAAAAAATAACTGGTTCATTTGGTTTTAGAACATTGTCACATAATGAGAAAAACGTTTTTCTTAACGATAGAGCAATTTTTATTAAGGGTTATATTCGTGGAGCGGCCGCTCACGAGCATCAAAACAATCTCAACTTAAGCGAAATTGAATTCTATCGCAAAAATATTAGACAAGCAAAAAAATACGGATTTAATCTCATTAGATTCCACTCCGTCGTTCCTAGTGAAGCTCTATTTACTGCTGCAGATGAAGAAGGAATATTAATTCATTTAGAGTTAAGACAACCAAATGATGATTACAATAATTTAGAAGAAATGCTCTTTTCTAAAAAAGATTTGGTTCCTAATGCTTTTATTGATTATGTTATCAATTCGTATTATAACCACCCTTCTTTAGCGGTTTATTGTATCGGTAATGAAATTAAAGGACTGGATGCTGATAAGAGAAGCGATGAAATTGGTAAATATATAAAACATAGAGATCCAAATAGATTATTCTTAGATACCTGTGCTTGGGGAAAGTTAGATCGACCAAATATTGATATCGATGTTCAACATCTTTCATATTTCTTCCCATATGGAATTCATAGCGATATGTATTCTAATCCAAAAACAATTCACACTTTAAAAGATCAATTGGGAAATCTTAAAGATAATGAGTCTCCGTTCCACGTTCCTTTAATCGCTCATGAAATATGTCACTACGCTGCTTTAAGAGACTTCAAGGCTCTGAAAAAGAAATGCTTAGATAATAACGTCACTCTTCCTTGGTGGATTGATGAAGAAATTAAATTAATTAAAGAAAAAGGATATTCGGATGATGAATATCAAAAGATGTATGAAGCGAGTAAATATTTTCAATACATTTGTTGGAAAGAAGCCTTTGAAAGGATTAGAAAATCTCCAATATTAGGAGGATTCCATTTCCTTCAATTCGCTGATACGGATAAATATGAAAATTCTAATGGAGTAGTGGACTTCTTTGATGATTCTAACTATGTTATTCCTCTTCAATTTTTGTCATTTAATGATGAACTTGTTTTATTAACAGATTTAAAGAAGATCTATTCTTCTGATGAAGAAATTGAAATCAATATTTCAACTTCTAATTATTTAAAAGAAATTAAAGAGGCGACATTAAAATATTGTTTAAGTGATGAAAAGGAAGTTATTGTTACTGGAGAAGTTACTATCTCAAATATAAAAATCGGTAATAGTGATTTATATTCTCTTCGAATCAATTTACCAAATGTTTGTTCTTCCTCTAAATATGTCTTTAAAGTCTCACTCAAAGTGGAAAATAAAAAATATAGTAATGAATGGCCGTTATGGATTTATCCAAAGTATCCAACTTCAACATACAAAGAATTTGTTAATATCTCAAATGCATCTTTTGAAATAACTGATGATATAGAAAGGGCTTTGTCTAATTTAGAAAAAGGAAAGAAAACCGTTTTAATATATCGTAGTGATTGGACAAGACATTTGTTAAATAAAAATATGCCTTCCCCAAAATACGCTTTTAGGGCAACATGGAATCGCTTTAAACCAGTTATCTGGGATAGAGGCACTAATTTTGGCGGATTAGTTAAAAAAGAATTATTAAATAAATATGGTTTCTTCACCAGTGAATATTACGATTTCAATTATTCTGTCATCTCTGAAGATTCAGACAAAATCATTCTCGATGATTTCCCAATTAAAGTTTGTTCTTTAATTACCGGTATTGATAAATGTAATCGCGACCGATTTGATGCTTACAAAGTATCATTCAATTTACCTGAATTAATGCCTGATAGGACACTTAGGCATTTCTCGTATTTATTTGAATTAAAAGTTAATAACACTCCTTTACTCGTGTGTGGACTTAATCTCACTCATATCGATGAAAACGAGCCTTCTACAATCGAAATGAAGAACTTCATTGAGAAATATGCTTCTAGTGATGATTTTGATCCGCAAAATAATATTGATTTAGATACATTTAAAAATTATCTTTCCCAATGCGCTTATAAACCTGTAAAAGAAAGAATGATGACTCAATACTGGGAGCTTGATGACGCTCCTGTGGAATCAAAAGAATACTGGATCAGTTCTAGGGAATATTTATTGGAGGATGAAAAGAAATGATTAAAGTTGTTCTACTCGGTGATTCTATTCGCCAAGTTGGTTATGGCACTGTCATTGAAAAATATCTCTCAAGTGATGAATTTGAAATTTGGCAGCCAACTGAAAATTGTCGATTTGTTAAACATACTTTAAGAATGCTTGTCGACTATAAAGACAAACTTCAAGGAGCTGATGTTATTCATTGGAATAATGGTTTATGGGATATGGCTTTTCCTTTTAAAGACAATAAACCATTCACTTCTTTAGAAGAATATAAAGAAAATATATTAAGAGTTGCTGATATATTACTTTCATATTCAAGGAAAGTGATTTTTGCGACTACTACACCGGTAAAAGATAAACATCCAGATAATGAAAATATAACTTGTGAAAGATATAACAAAGAAATTGTTCCTCTATTAAAAGAAAAAGGAATTATCATTAATGATTTATATTCATTTGTTAAAGATGATATCGATGAAATGATAAGTGATGATGATTATATTCATCTAACTGAAATAGGGAAAAATAAGGTTGCTCAAGAAGTAGCCAATCTAATAAAAAAAGTAGCGGCGGAATGACCCAGTCTCTACTTATTCAACAATTAATTTTTCTTCTTTTTAGCGTAGTTAGGTGGGATACCATATATCTTTGTATATGACTTATAGAATGTTGAATATGTTCGATATCCAAGCATGCTTGCAACCTCGGTTGCTCCCATTCCTTCGTTAATCATGGTTTGTGCTTTGTCTATTTTGCGCTGAATGATATATGTCTTCAAACCAATTTTCATTGATTTATAGAATGTATTTTGTAAATGTGATTTAGAAATATATAAGGCATCAGCGATTGTTTTGACATCGAGTGGACTAAATAGATGTTCATCGATATAACTAAGAGCAGAAGCGGTTAAGTGATTGGTGCTCTTGCTTTCTTTGTCATCAAAAGAAGTGTTTTTCAATTGGAGCAAAATGATTTGAACATACAAATGGAGCATTCTAACAAAATCTTCTTCATTTAATGTTTTTGAATATTCATCGATTTTCTTAAAAGAATCAACAATCTCGTGGTGAGTGGATAAACTATGAACTCCAGCTTTATTAATGACATCTCCAATATCGAATCCATAATAGTCTTGTGGGAAATTGAAAACGAATCTTTCATATGGAATCTTTTTATTAACATTAAAGACGTGATATGAATGTGGTGGAACGATAATTAAATCTAAGTTACTGGTGTCAACTTCTTTTCCATCAAGGTTAAACGCTCCTTCGCCTTTAACGATTAAATGGATCTCAAAGTTGTTGTGCATGTGACGATAAAAGATGTCATTAAAAACCTTATCATCGTATTTGTACTGCCAGTAAGCTTGTTTTGAATCTTCCTTGATATTAAACATAACAACTTTATTATAGAATTTAATTTTGATTTTCAAACAAAAAAATAAAAAAAGATATATTTAAGGGAAAAAATGAAAAAAAATTTCAAAATCGCCTTTATTAAGACAGCCCTTATATAAACATATTAAATAATAACGCACGAGCATGCGTATAATTAAACTACATCAAGTGACATTTCAAAAAACACTAGTGCTTTTAATTTTGAACTTTTATCTTTAAAACAAAAATTTGGGGTAAAAATTAAAAAAGTATAGATGTAATCAAGAAAAAATAGCAAAAATGATTGGCACTCACTATTCCTGAGTGCTTGCTTCTTCTTCTTCTTCTTACAATTTAATTAAACAAACTGGTTTTTATACCACGAGGTGTAAGAAATGAAAAAAAATTCTAAAATGATAATTGCCTTTACAACACTTTCGGCGACCGCTCTTTTAGTGTCTGCTATTGGATCAGCATCAACGTCTCAAGTTTTTGGTCAATATTCGCCAGCCACCGCTGGAACTTGGGTTCATTACGAAACGTCTTTGCCTGGTTCTGCTGCTGTAGCTGGGGCCCCTAATAGATATGGCGTTAGAGAATATTGGGTTCAATGTGGTGGTGGATATCAATTCACAAAACCAGATGTCGATGATTCTCTTATCAAAGAAGGTGGCACAAATTACGATTTCTCTGAATTCCGCCCAGATGGATGGGAAGCGAGATTAATTATTCCTGTTAACGAACAAAGCGGAACTTTCGGCTCTGTTTTATATGATATTACCTCTGAAGCAGGTACTTTTAGTGAAATTAATAACATGAAAGGGCACGCCTATACAGCTGCTTCTGAATTACCATCAGCAGGTGAAAAAAAGAAAGTCTTATGGCTTGATAATAACGGAAATCGCCCATCGTTCTATGCTGATACATTGGGTGCAACAAAAGTATTTAATACATATAACGAATTTAAAGATGTTTTTAAGAGTTCGTCAGGTACAAAGTATTCAGAAAATGAATTTTTGGATGGTTACTATGTTTTGGGTAACGATTTAGAAATTAATATTAATCCTCAAGCTTCTTCAGATTTAATGTGGACAGAAACAACAAACCGTGGCTTTTCTGGCACACTTGATGGTAGAGGACACACAATCGATGGAGCAAAAGTTGGGTTTTATAATGGTGGCTTATTTGAACTATTAACAGGTGCTATAATTCGCAATATCACATTTGATAATGTTAAACTATTAAACTATTGTGCAACAACAATTGCGAACCAAGCGCATGATAGTATCTTATCTAATATAACAATTAATTTATTGCAAAATGCTCCAACTGAAAAGAATTTCGGAAGTGTCATATCAAGATATTCTCAAAACAATTTAATTGAAGATGTCACAATAACTGCCACAAGCGGCGTCAATCCTACTTGTTTATTTGGAACAGCTGGTGATAATTTAACAAACGCATATGACAATGTTGTTTTTAAAGGCGATACCGAAGCTCCAGTTGCTGTCAAAGATAACACATACGGAATTTCTGTTAACCAAAAAGGGTATCAATTCGTACCTAATTCATCGACATTAATTAGTAGGGAAAGACAAGATATCTATGTCAATTCACAAGACTCAATTTCACTAAATGTTGGTTCAACAAATGTTGGCACAGTTTCTTCAATTTCAGTAAAGGTTGGATTAAGCACTTATGATTTAGGTACAAGTTTAACTGGCTTAGTAATTCCACTAGCATTAAAAGATACGCCAGCTAATCACGGACAAGGATTGGTTACAATCACAAACAGTGAAGAAAACACATTTGCGTTACCTGTTACCTTAGTTACCGAATATCTCTCAACAGTTGCTGATTTAGCAAAAATTAGAGGAACAAACCTAGCTTCTAAAGTATATGGTTACTATGCTTTAAATAATGACATCATTGTCGACTATGCCGCTTCAGGAATTGGCGCAACACAAGATACAGACTGGAACACAACGACAGGCAATGGCTTTTATGGCGAACTCGATGGTCGTAATTTTAGACTGAGAGGAAACGTTTCCGCTGCTTCAAATGGTATTATTTCCGCCGCTAGAGAAGATGCTGTTATTAAAAACTTAACAATTGAAAATTCTGGCAACACTGGTTATGGAAACACAAGCTTTATTAATGGATCATCTGGTTTAAACGTCCTTCATTTAATTAAGGTTTATAACATCACTGTCAATGCTCCGCTAGTCGGAACAAACTCAGATCATAGCAATGTCCTAGTAAAAAAATATGTAAATAACATCCAATTTATGAATGTTGTCGTAAATACAAACGCTGGTACTGGTGTTGATGCTAGTGGTTTTACAGTTACGCTTTTCCCTGCCAACTATTTAAATGAAAACAAGAGATTTAATCATGTTATATGGAACACAACTTCTGCGGCTGCAACCACACAAGTAATCTCCGGTAAAAATGCCGTACCATATGGCGTAAACATTAATTATATTAACTAATCATTTATATGGCTCTCTAGAATGAGATGTACCCCAAATCTTGGACAAGGAGGAGGGGTATTTTTCATGTCAAAATTTACACTGGAATTTAAACTTGAATGTATTGAGAAGTTCAAAAATCATAAATTCTGGAGTGTGATTGTCTTTTTTCATCCCACCTTAGATTCTATAGAACCATCTATATTTTACTTTCTATGGAAGGGAAAAAATCCCCTTTTCTTTTCCAAATTTCTACTGACATTTCCTTATTTACGAATTGCAAAAAAAATCTATTAGAAGGGTTAGATGTTGTATAATTAAAACATATAAATACATATGACGAACGTGAAAGATGATGTGTTTCATAATCGTTTCTCTTTAAGCGAATGGCAGGAGTTTGGGAAAGCATCTATTCTTGATTTAATTTTGTCTGAGGAATATGGTTATAGGCCACAGTCAAGTAAGCAAAAAGTCCAATTTATTGTTGCTGAAGAAAAACATACTGACACGATTCATATCCGTAAAGTCTATATGTTAATTAATGGATATAAGATGAAATTTCATCTATATGTCCCTGAAGGCAAAAAACACAATAAAGCTTTTGTCTTTGTTCTCCATGAATATGTGGAGAATACATCGAGTAGTGATTTAGTAAATGATTATCAGTCACTAAAACATTACTGCGATGTCGATAACGTCATTTCTCGAGGATATGCGATTGCATTTGTTTCTACTAAGGAAGTTGCTCCTGACAAGAAATATAGTAAGCGCGCTAGTGTGATTAAAGCCTTAGGCGATAAAAAGACTGCCTCATCTTGGGGAGCTATCCAAGCTTGGAGCTGGGCCGCTAGTAAAGTTGTCGATTATTTTGAAACTTTGGATGATGAAATTGATTTGTCAAAAGTAGCAGTAATCGGACATTCTCGAGGAGGAAAAACAGCGTTATTAGCTGCTAGCCAGGATGAAAGATTTCTCTTAGCAGTCTCATCTTGTTCAGGCAATAGTGGTGCAGCCTTGGCAAGAAATAACACTGGTGAAACAATTGATGTCATCACAAGGGCCTTCCCATACTGGTTTTGTAAAAACTATAAAAAGTATAGGAATAAAGAAGAAAGCCTTCCGTTTGATCAACATCAATTAATCGGGTTAATCGCCCCACGTTATGTTTACGTTTTTAGCGCCACAGGGGATAGTTGGGCATGCCCAAAAAACGAACTCCTCTCATGTAGATATGCCTCTCAATATTTTAATTTATATGGGGTGGATGGCTTAATTGCTCCAGAAGAAATTGAGGTTGGCAAGTCATATCAAAACGGGCATATCGCCTATCACATCAAAGATGGAATCCATAATATTGAAACTAGAGATTGGAATATGATTATGGATTACTTCGATAAAATTGGTATCAATTAGTACAACTTAAATTCGTGATGAATTAAGCTTGCCTAACGGATATATATTTAATTTAAGAAAGGTAAGGTAATTATGAAGAAAAATTACAAACTTATTCTTGGGTTAGCTCCAGCACTTTTTGCTATGGGCATTACTGCCTGTGGTCAACCACAACATACGCATACATTTGTTGAGCACCCTGAGGTTTCTTCTAACTGTGTTGAGACAGGAACTGAATTCTATTACACATGTGAAGGATGCGACAAGTATTTCGACGCTAATAAGGAAGAAATTGAAGCACCTGTTGTTATCCCAGTCGATCCAACAAATCACAAAGGAGATGAATTCCTTGTTGTCGGTGGAACATTTAAAACAGCCTACAAAGTCGATGATACATTCGATATGACAGGCTTAACTCTCACACTTAAATGCGAACACTGTGCAGGCCGAGTTCTTTCCGATGCTGAAATGAAACGTGTTCAAGTTGGTTATCCAACAGAAAACGCCTCTAAATTTACAGCTGATGATTTAAATAGTGAATCATTAAAAATGACATTCACTTATGGTGAACTATCAGTCCAAACTGATGTTACTCTTTCTAAGAAAGATAACGCGATTACAGGTTTAGCCCCATTAAGTTTCCACTGTGGTGCTAAAGCATTTACTGAATTAGATGGTGTCAGCGCTACTTTTGGAACAATTGTTTACACATTCGCAACATCTGAAGATGGTGAATATAAAACCAAAGAACAATTAGGCGAAGAATTCACCTTCACTAATGAAGGAAAAGGTGAAAGCGAAAGTACAACCTATTATCTTAAAGCCACTGTTGCTGATGGTCTTGATTACGTAGGTGTTGAGGAAAAAACAACGATTACCGTTACTCATAACGATACAAGTTGGGATTTCTCAAACGAAGAATTTGATGTCAGTGGATGTATCTGCTCTGATCCTGTTAAATTCATAAAGACAGTTACAAATGCAAGTCAAGAAGTTGAAGTTGCGTCTACCGCTGCTTTAGATTTAGCTGGCTCAAGTTATGATAGTACTAAACACACAATTAAGAGCATCACATATATTAAAGGTGAAAACGAATATAGTTTAGGAACTGACTTAGCAAATCTTGATTTCACAAATGTTCCAGCTGAAGATCATGGTGAAGGCAAAGTTGAAGTAGTAGTTTCTACACCTCAAGAAGGCGTTGTTCCTGCTGCTGATCACACAATTAAAGTTGATTTACTTGCAGTTACTAAATATATCAAAACAAAAGAAGATGTAAGTTCTATTCGTGTCCAAGACATAAAAGAAAATGTCTTTGGATATTTCAAAATTGTAAATGACATTAATGTTAATTCATTGCCTGAAGTATATTGGAGCAACGATCCAAATCAACAAGGATACAAAACATTTAAAGGCACTTTAGACGGTGATGGTCATACATTAACGGTCAAATCTTTCTATTTAGGATTTTTCCAACTTGCAGAAGATTCTGTCTTTAAGAATATTAATTTTGTCGATTCTTGGTCACGCAACGGATTTACCGCTAATTATTCGATGCTCTGCCTCGATTTAAGAAGATCTTTGGTGGAGAATTGTACATTTACAATTTCTGCTAGTGGTTCATTTGAGAAAATTCCAAATGTCGAAAACTCAGGATTAATTGTTAGTAGAATTTCTATGGATAATACCTTCAAAGATTGTACATTCAATTTTGCTGGTAAGGATATTGGCAACCTCCTTGGATATGGCCAAAATAAAGTTAGAAATACATTTGAAAACTGTACCTTAGATTGTGCCTCATACGCTATGCTTTGGTATAACGGATATAACAAAGTCTATTACTACGTGCAAGAGGGAATGACAGTTAATACTGGAACTATTAATTCTTATTTAGAAAAACAAACAATCTATGTTAATCATGATGAAAATCAAGCAATTAATTTAACTAATACTGCTTTTGAAGATGAAGTTGCAACAGCAATTATGCTTGGTACATATGATTTAGGTTCAGATTTAAGCAATTTAACACTTAGTAGTGAATTTAAAGATGATTTAACAATTAGAGGCGAACAAACATTGTCCATTACATTCCAATCCGGATTTACAATTACAATGCCTGTTGAAGTTGTCTTTGAATCAATTGAATTAGACATTGCAAGTCAAGATATCTTAGTTTCTGCCACTACAAAATCTGTCTCCTTATCAGGTACAGAATATGATGGCGACGTAGTTAATAGTATTACCTTAGGCGCATATGATTTAGGAACTGACTTAGCTAACTTAAACTTACCAGATGAATTAGTTAATGACAAAACAAAGCATGGAGAAAACAAATTAGCCATTAAATTAACTCATGATGGTGCTACAAGGAACATTTCGATTCCTGTTACCGTCGTAACCGCTACTATTAGTAACGCTACAGAGTGGGGTAATTATTTAAGACCTGGTTTTGAAAACATTGGCGGTGGCGATTACTTTGTTGCTGATACATATGCTGATGGATATTTCATCCTTTCTGCGGATATCACAGTCGCAGCGAATATCAACTCAGGACTTACCGAAGCTTATGCTGGCGATCTTTCTAACAGAGGATTCAGAGGAACTTTAGATGGTAGAGGACATAAATTCACTTGTACTGCTACATATTATAATGGTGGATTATTTAATGTCATTAATGGTGGAACAATCAAAAACATTACTTTTGATACAATGAAAGTTTCTCAAGACGGTACTAGATCTACTCTTGCGGTTCAAATTTTAAATGCCACAATTGAAAATGTTACATTCAATTTTGCACAAGTTAATACAAATGGTGGACCAGCTAGCATGTTTGCGGTCACAAAAGTTGTTAACACTTTATATAAAGATGTCACAATTAACGCACCAGGACTTGATGTATTAACAGTTTTAGGTGGAACAGGTTCCACAACTGGCATCAAATGTGAAAATGTTAAGCTTTACTCAAAATCAGTTAAATTCTGGGTTGGAACAACCTGGGGTGGAACTGATGGAAAAGCATCATATGATGGCTGTGAATGGATTGAAACTTTAAGCTAATCTATACCACTAACCTAGTAAGAGCCAGAGTGTCAAACTTTGGCTCTTTTATAATGGATACTTCTATATGCAAAATTTACGAAAAAAATAATTGTTAGAAAAAAATGAACTATAATTATTTAAAATTGCGTTTATATTTCATAAAATGAAATTGAATTATTAATGAGGTTTGCTTATGAAACTCAATAGACAAATATACCTTAACAAGGTCAAAGGCTGCTTTGTTGGCAAAAACATAGGTGGTACGATGGGCGGTCCTTATGAAGGGACTAGAGAACTTTTAGATGTGAAAGGATTCAAAACTCAAAAAGGAGAGCCACTTCCAAACGATGATTTGGATTTACAACTCGTTTGGCTACAAGCTTTGGAAGACCAAGGACCTAAACATATCGATTCAGAAATGTTAGGTGAGTATTGGCTCAGCTTTATCACTCCATATTGGAATGAATATGGAATTAGTAAAACCAATATGCAAAGGGGAATACCTCCAAGTATTTCTGGGGATATGGACAATAACATATGGAAACACTCTAATGGAGCGTGGATTAGAACAGAAATCTGGGCGTGCTTAGCTCCTGGCGCCGTTGATACCGCTGTTAAATATGCTATTGAAGATGCTTTAGTGGATCATGGAACCGGAGAAGGAACGGCAGCGACTTGCTTTGTTGCGGCTTTAGAATCTGCGGCATTCGTTGTTAATGATGTCAACACCCTCATTGATATTGGTTTATCCAAAGTTGATAAATCATCGAGATTGCATAAGACACTTGAATTAGTAAGAGAATTGCATTCTAAAGGTGTTGATTATAAAGAAGTGAGAAACCGTGTTGTTGAATTAAATAAAGACATTGGAGATGGGTGGTTCCAAGCTCCTAATAATGTCGCTTTTGTTGTCATTGGTCTTTTATATGGACAAGGTGACTTTAAGAAATCAATGTTAACCGCGATTAATTGCGGAGATGATACAGATTGTACTGCTGCGACTGTTGGTTCTATTTTAGGAATCATGCATGGGGAAGATAAGATCCCTGCCGATTGGAAAGAATATATCGGTGATAGAATCATCACTTGTAGCATTAACCGCGGGGTTTCTTTCCGCTTTTCAGCCACAATCACTGATTTGGTGAACCGTATTGCTAAACAAACCCAATATTTATTAAATTCAAATTTTGAAAAGATTGAAATCACCGATGGTGAAAGTGAAATTGATGATGAATTCATCGCTCATTTAAATCGAGAATTTGCTTTAGATGATGAACGAGATGATATTCGCGCTTTAAAATATTCACTTAAACCAAATACCTTCAAAACGAGACTTGGAGCGATGACTGCAATTATTAGTTTTGATGATGGTAACTTAGTGAAGACTGGTGAAAAGAAACATTTAACAGTAATGGTTACTAATAATATCAAAGCTTTTGGTAATCAAGGCTATGAAATAAGAGTGGAGTTACTCCCTCATCCAAATTATGTTTGTGATGATTGTTCAAAAGAGATATACGCTCCATGTTGGACTCCAATGACGAAATTCGCTTATTCCGAAGAAACTCATTTCGAATTAGAAGCTAAACATTCAAAAGATTCGATTGATACTTTACTGATGAAATTTGTCATTCCTACTAGAGGAAAAGAATTTTATGTTCCTCTTAAATTCGTAAGAAGATAGTTGATTTTACTTTTATACGATTTTCTTATTATCTTCAACGGATTATATATAACCCATGTTGTTATAAGGAATATAACAATATAAAATCAACTTATCAAATTACATAAATCTTCAATATTGCTATATATCATTTTTAAATCAAAAGGAGAGATACTTTATGAAGAAAAAAACATTTAAGGTAAACGCTATTTTGACCGCTGTTTGTTCAGTTGGTGCTTTAGTGACCCTCGTTACATCTTGCTCACAAGAATCAGGTGGAGGCGGTGGAGTTGTCGTCGATGAAACAAAGACTCAAATTTACATTAAAAACTACCAAGGTGGATACGGAAACAAATGGCTTTACTCTGCTAAAACAAGATATGAAGAACTTCACGCTGAAGATAGCTATGAATCAGGCAAAAAAGGCCTTCAAATTATTATTGCTGATCAAAAAGCTCGTCCATCAAGTGCCGAAATCAAAAACGGAACTAGTGAACTTTATTTCTTTGAATCAATTAATTACCATACCACTTTAGCGGATAACGCCTTTGAAGATATTACTGAATTTGTTACTGGTGATAATCCATATGAACCAGGAAAAACAATTGAAAGTAAAATGTTCGATTTCCAAAGAGACTTCTTAAATATGAAAGATTCTAATGGAAATTCACATTATTACGCTATCCCACACTATATTGGTAATTTTGGTATTGTCTATAACAAGACCGTCTTTAGAGAAAAAGGATATTATTTTGCTGAGGATTATCAAGATTTTGATCCAGTAACAGAATCTGAATTTAGATTTGTTGAAACTCCTACTTCTCAAAAAAGTGTTGGACCTGATGGAATAGCTGGCACTAATGATGATGGACTTCCAACAACCTATGATGAATTTTACGAATTATGTAATTACATTAAGGATGGTGGAAATGTTCCACTAGTCTGGATGGGTAAAAATGGTGGCGGAGACTATTTTGGCGCTTTAGCTAATTCTTTAGCTTCTTTCTACGAAGGAGCAGAACAAGCCGCTGTTACATATACATATAATGGAGAAGTTGATGTTGTTAAATTAAACGCTGATGGAACTGATGTTGAACGCGATGCAGAAGGCAACTTAATTTATGAAACAAAAACAGTTCATCCAAATAAAGTTAATGGCGCTTATGATGGTGCTGAAGTTATGAGAACAGCTGGTAAATACCATGCCTTAGATTTTGTTGATAGAATTATGGATGAGTCATATAACCCTAACGGCAGCCATAAAGGTAATTGGGAACTCAATATCATTAGTAACAGCTCTTCTCACTTAGATGCTCAAAACTATTTCATTAATTCACAATTTGGTAGATTAGATGCTCATGGTTCACAAAGAAGCAAGAGTATCGCGATGATTTTTGAAGGAAACTGGTGGTATAGCGAAGCTAGTGAAGTTATCGATTCTTTAGCGGAAACCGAAAAAGACCAATTAGATTTTGGCTGGATGCCTCTTCCAAAAGCGGACGCTCATTCTAATAGTAAACAAACTGTTTTATTCGATAATGAATCTTACGTCTTTGTTAAAAGAGGTGTTCCTGCATTTAAAAAAGCCATTATTGGTGATTTCATCCAATATATGAACACCGATGAAGCTCTTCAAGAATTCACAACAAAAACAAACGCGATTAAGTCGTTCAAATATACGATGACTGATGAAAATAAAAAAGAAATGAGTAATTTTGGTAGAGACTTCTGGGAATATTTCCAAAATGCTGACATTGTTTTCCCATATTCTCACGAAAAACAATATATGAACACAATTGGAACACAATTATCTGGTAGAAGATATGCGTATTCAACAAATATTACATTCTGCCAAAACGAATTTACTGCTGATCCAAGTTTAACAGCAGGAAAATACATCGCCAAGATGTACAAATATTACAAGGGTGTGTATAGCACAGCAGCATAATGGCAAGAAGAAGACACAAGAAATCTGGTAATTCAAAGAAGGATTTGGCTTTTCATCTCCTTCTTTTGGCATGGCCAGTTCTTCAATTTGCAGTCTTTTATATTTACGTTAATATCAATTCATTTGCGTTGGCCTTTAACTATGGGCCTGATGCAGTACCTAATCAAGATGCATTTTATTACTTTAGGCAAGTATTCGCTTATGAAAGCACTACGAATAGCTATCCATATTTAAAATCAGCTTTAATTTCTGTTATTTTATGGCTTTGCTCTTCCGCTATTTCAATTCCTTTGGCGTTATTATTTGCCTATTTTATTTCTCGAAGATTTTTAGGAAGTAAGTTCTTTAGGTTTATTCTCTTCTTACCTTCTATTCTTTCTGCAACCGTCATGATTGCAATCTTTAAGAAATTTAATGATATTGATTTAACTTATTTCCTCATCGAACAAACCCAATCTTTAGATGTTCCTAACTTGTTGAATATTTATGAAGTAAAAACATATATCACAATTATTTTGTTTGATTGCTTTATTGGATTTGGTACAACGACTTTAATTTATTCAAATAAGATGAGTGAAATCTCTCCTGAGATCTTTGAAGCTGCTCAACTTGATGGCATCAATCGATTTAGGGAATTCTTTAATATTGTTTTACCATTTACATTCCCAACATTATCAACTTTCTTAATCACAGGATTAGCAAGCTTATTTGTTAACCAATATTCTTTATTTACATTCTTTGGCTCTTCGATTGCTAAACTTGGACCTGGTCCAATTGGATATGTCATTTATAGCAATATTCAAGGCCCTGCAACCCAAGGAATTTATAATTCAGCCGAATATCACCAAATGGCGGCTCTTGGCTTAGTTTGTACCGCTGTTATTGTTCCACTGGTCTTTGGAACTAGATATTTGCTTGAAAGATTTGGTCCTAAGGAGAGATAACGATGAAAATTAAACTCAAAAAAGACCATCAAAATGTTAGACGTTCAAAACTAAGCATTTTCCCAGTTATCATTATGGGAATCTTAATTCTTTATGCGATTGTTCTATTCGCTTTACTTGCTTACACTGTCTTTGTTGCGACTAGAAGCGCTAAATTAACTGATTTTTCTGGTTCTTATTTCTATATGAAGAACAAGAACTTTTATTTCCACTTGGGAGAAATTTTTAACAAAGTCTACAGTTTTAATAGTCAAGGTCAAAAGTCGACATTATTTGATATTTTAGGCAATTCAATTATCTACTCTATTGGTAGTGCTTTCTTAAAGACTTTAGTCCCATGTTTAGCCGCTTATGCTTGTGCTAGATTTAATTTTAAGACTGGTAAAGTTGTTTATACTGCTGTCTTATTAGCGATGATTATTCCTATCGTTGGTTCCTTGCCATCTGAATTAAAAGTTGCTTATGGTCTTGGTTTAGTGAATAGCCTTCCTGGAGTTATCATGCTTAAGGCGAATATGCTTGGTCTGTATTTCTTTGTCATGTATACGACATTTAAGAGCATGCCAAACGATTATTTTGAAGCTGCACGAATTGATGGGGCGAACAATTTTCAAATCTTATTTAAAATTGCTTTCCCACTCATTAAAAATGTTTTCTTAACAATTTTATTAATTAATTTCGTTACCTTCTGGAATGATTATCAAACGCCAATGGTTTATTTAAGAGATAAGCCAACTTTAGGATTTACGTTATGGAAGATGATTACTGCTGCTGGAGCGGTTGGAGATTCAGATGTTAGTAATAACGCTGTTTACGCTCTCAACATGGTTATTTTATCTAGTGCTCCAGTGTTGATTTTATTCTCCATCTTCAAAGATAAATTTATGGGAAGCCTTACTATGGGCGGAGTTAAAGGATAAAGAAAGGAATTTGTCTATGAAAAAAAGATTTCTTATCGGTGGTGCTTTACTTTTGAGTGCTGGACTAGCGGTTGGTGCAGTCTTAGCAAATCAAAAAACTTTAAAAACTTCAGCGGACTGGTCAACTTTTGAAGAGGGTTACCATGCATTTGGTACTTCTTACGAAGTTCCAACTATGACTTATGATTATGATGGTAATTCATATCCCGCTACATGTATTGTTACTTATCCAGATAAAAGTCAAACTGCCGAAGAAACAATTGAACTTGATCAAGCAGGTTTATATACCTTTGAATATACAGTTAACGTCAACGGTGAAATTCATAGCGTCATAAAAACAATTGAAGTTGATTACGCTTATTTATCAGTTGGAAATCCAAAAGTCTCTTCTGCTGAATATTACGACTCAACTAGAACCGCAAGCGAATTAAACGCTGATAAAGATGGAATCTTTGTTAAATTGGCATTTGGCGACACTTTACGTTTCGCTCAACCTATTTATCTCTCCGATTTAGCGGAAGCCAAAAAACTAGTGGAAGGATATATTGTTCCTTCAACACATGGCTCTACTAACGCTAATCAATTATTCATGAGATTAACTGATGCTGATAATCCTGATATATACGTTACATTATGCTATTATTCACATGTTGCTAACAATAGTAATGGAACTGTTTCCCATTCTTCTAGCTGTATTGCTAAAAGTAATGCTCAAGATTATTTTGCCGGTATCCATCAAACTCAAGGATTACACACTAATGACACATATGGATTATGGTCTGGAGTTGTTTTTGATGGTGTTCAGCAAACCTCATACAATAATAACAAATACGATGCTTGCCCATTTATTATGGGATACGATGATACATTAAAAACTGTTTATGGAACTGGATTTGAAAGAGGCAAATCTTTAGAATTAGTTATTGATTTAGATGACCCAAACCACGTTACAAATCCATTTTTAGGTTTTAGTAGTGATCGTGTTTTCTTATCGATGTACGCTGAAAGTTATTCTTCGACAACGATGGATTTTGTTATCGATGAAGTTTTTGGAGTTAGTAAATCTGAGCTAGCATCAAATGTTTATATTGATAATGAAGCTCCTGCTATCACTGTTAATAGTGAATTTGAAAATCTTCCTAATGGAGCGACTGGATATTATTATCCAATTCCTAGTGCAACAGCGTATGATGATGTTTCATTAAATTGTGATGTTGATGTTGCAGTTTATTATGATTATTTTTCAGAAAATAAAGTGAATGTTGAAATCGTAGATGATTCGTTCCTTATGGATAAAGAAGGTATCTACTCTATCGTCTATACAGCGTATGATGCGAGTGGAAATAAAGCTCAGACTGTCAAAACAATCAGTGTTTTTACCGAATTAGAAAAGCCACAATTCGATTTGCCAACCCACTCAGAAAACGCCTATGTTGGTGATTTCATCAAAGTTAATCACAACTTAGATTCCACTGGCGGAGTTGGAAATAAGACTACCGAAGTTTATTACTCAATTAATGGTGGAGAAAAAATATTAATTGAAGAAGATGGCTTTAGAATTAGCGAACTTACTAATTATGAAGTAACTTATCGCGTTGTTGATATGATTGGCCAATTTAGTGAAAAGTCCTATCAAATTAATGTTACAGATAGCGGTAAACCAATTTTAGAAAAAGAAATTGTTTTCCCAAAATATTTAATTTCACGTGGATATTATGATTTCCCAGCTGAAATCGCTTATCGATATGAAAATAACCAATTAGTGGAAAAAGATATTACTTTACGTATCACTGATGATAACGGAAGTAAAGATTACACTAGAAGTGATAGAGAATTTTGCCCAGTAGTGAACACTAATGGAAAAACTGTAAATGTTAAAGTTCTTTGCGAAAATACTGTTTTACAAGAAGAAAATATTTATACGATTAAAAATTTAGGTACTCCAATTAGAGAGACTGCTATTAATTTACCTAACTACTTCATTGAAACCGGACTTAATAAAACCTTATTAACTGATGGAATTAAATTCGAAGCGACTTCATCTAATCCAACCGTTGATTTTGGCAACACTTTATTAGGTTATTCTTTTGTAGCTACTATTTCTTCGGTTACTGGATTAGCAAATAATGGTGCTCTTAAAATTCAACTAGTCTCTGCTACAAATCCAAATCAATCAATAACTGCTCGAATCGTTTATGAAGATGGTTATACATATTTTGCTGTTGGCAATCAAAAAGCAAGAATTTTGAATAATGACATTAATACTGAATATTGCTCATATAATGTCGCCTTTACTAGCAATCTTGAATTTAGTTGTAGTGGTGTCTTCATTAAAGTTGATCAATATGATGATGGCGCTAAATTCTATGGCCTTGATTCTAAAGATGTTTATGTTACTTTCTCACTAGAATCCGCCAATAATGGCGCTAAATTCATTTTAAATACTTTGTGTGGATATACATTTACTTCTTCCGCTGCTAGAGATCGTATTTCTCCAGTAATCGCGATATATAACGAAATTGGTGGAACGAAAAGAATTAATGACTATTACACAATTGAACCAACATATTCATTTGATGTTCTTTCTCCAAAAGTTGAATTCACCCTTGAAGTTCGTAAACCTAATGGTGAATATATTACTGCTTTAGATGGAACTGTCTTAAATGGAGCTGATCCAAGCAAAGCTTACGACATCAAATTGGAAGACTATGGACAATATTATTTCACTTTGAACTCTGTTGAAGATTCAAGATTCTTGGCTAGTGGAAATGCACAAACAATTTCTTATTATATTCGTGTATATGATGATGTTGCTCCAACTATCACATTTAAAACCGGTATTGTTTCAGATGCTAAAGTCGGTAGTGTTGTTTATTTCCCAACGTTTACGGTATCAGACAACATCACCGAATCTGAAAACTTAATTGTTCAAAAAGTCGTTCTTTCACCATCTGGTGTTTACACATATTTAAAAGATGATGAATTAGGATATAAGGTAAAAAGTGAAGGAACATATCGCTTCATGATTAACGTTATTGATGAAGCGGGTAATTTCACAACTAGAACATTCCTTGTGAATGTTACTAAATAAGGGAGGATATAGTCATTATGAAAAAGAGTGCTCGAATTTTCTTCTCATTATTATGTGTTACACTTATCGGATGTGGACAAGCCCAATCTAATGCCCTAACTGGCAAATATGTCGATGAATTTGGTTATCCACTTTTGGAAAGTGATGATTTATTACATGATGTCACTGTCAGAGATGTGAAACGTGATTTTGTTATTGATAGCAAAACCGATTATAAAATTATCTATGATAAAACCACTAGTGGGGCAATGACTGCTGCAACATATATCGCTAACCACGTTTTTAACGCCACAGGCGCTGCTCTTGAATTAATCGAAAGAAACGATTATTTAAGTGGCATGGTCGGAAGAAGCCAATCTTATATCGTTGTTGGTTGTGATGATTTGCTTAATGCAACTGGAGCAACCTTACCAAGCTATGCTACTTTAAAAAGCGCTGGATATTATATTCACTCTTTTGGTAAAGCAGTGTTCCTTAACGCTCGAGGTCAATATGGATATCAACAAGGTGTTCGTCGTTTCTTAGAATTTCTCCTTGGTTTTGATTTTATTAACGAAGACACGGTGATTTATGAAAAAGATGGAAGATATATTCCTGATATGGAAATTATTGAAAGACCAGATTATGAATTGTCCCACCCAACCAATAATTTTACTGAAACTACAACATATGGCTTAGGTTTCTCAACAAGTTATACATTTATGATTGTTCAATCCGAAAGTCCAAAAAGAACAAATGCGACAGTTCATAATGTCTTCTGCTTCTTAGATCCAGATATTCACGCTGAACACGATGAAGAACATCCTGAACTATATCATCCTGAATGGTTTTCTGATAATCGTTCTCAATTATGCTATAACGCCCATGGTGATGAAGAATCGTTAGAACTCATGGTTCAAACTGCATATAGAGTTCTTGAAAGAACAGTAGATGCTAATCCAAATTTAACAATTATCAATTTTACTGATAATGACGTAGGAAATGCTTGTAGCTGCGAAACATGTACAAAAGCCGTTGAAAGAGATGGTGGTATTTCTGGTTCAGTAATTAGATTCGTTAATCGATTAGACGATCTTCTTCAAGCACACTTAGAAGAAGAGGCTAGAGAAACCGGCACTCCAAAAAGAACGGTTCATATCCAATTCTTTGCTTATTTATCGTCGCTTGAACCACCAAAAGTTCATGTCAGTGAAGATCCAACTTTAAAATGCAACCCTGATGTCAGCGTTATGATTGCTCCGCTTCATGCAATTTATGTCCAAACTTTCTATGACAGCATTAATGAAGTCTTTGCAAATAATATCAAACGTTGGACTGAATATTCAGACAATTTTACAGCGTGGTTATATGAAACTGATTACCATCATTACATGTATCCATATAATACCTATTCAACGATGATGGTTAATTATCGTTTTATGAGAGAACATGGCGCTAGCCTCATGCTTAATGAAGGACAAAGATTTAACAAAAATGTTACTTGCTTTGGTAAATTAAAAGAATATCTTGACTCCAAAGCTCAATTTGATGTTAACACTAGTTACACTCCTTTAGTGGATAAATTCTTTAATTATTACTTTAAAGACGCTGCTCCTATTATGAGAGAATATTTTGAACAACTCACTGCCTGGGAAACATATTTAGAAAGCAAACCAGAGCAATATGGTTTAGGTGGTGGTGTCTATCAAGAAATCGGTTCTAAAGCTGAATATTGGCCAAAACAATTATTAGTTAATTGGCTCTCTATGATGGATGATGCTTTTAGAACAATTGACAAATATCGTACAACAGATTCATCTTTATATAACCTTTTGCGTAAGCACATTCTTATCGAAACTATGTTCCCTAAATATGCTTTATGTGATTTACATGCTTCAACATTTACCCCTGAAGAAATTCATCAAAGACGACTCGATTTCAAAAAAGACGCTCAAGAACTCGGAATGGTGGAACACATGGAACATTATTTCATCGATACAAAATATGCTGAATGGGGCATCTAGGAGGTAACATACAATGAAAAAGAAATTTGGTTTAATTGCGATAATTCCTCTTATGTTAGTGGCCCTAAGCGGGTGTAGTTCTACTAGTGGGCAACAAATCGTTCCTCCACCAGAAGAAAACACTGATTTTACTGATGAAGTATATTTGGGTTTGTTTGAAACAAAGGATTATGTCCCATCAACAAAAACAAAATTTGAAGTCGAAATTGATAACGAAGAACTTGTTAAATATTTCGATGGTCAATTCATCACTAATATTAATGAAGGAACCACTTTAGCGCATTTTACTTCTCCAGCGATGAAATATACAGTCACTGTTAATGTTAGAAAAGATAGCACTGTTCCATATTTCTCTTTATCAAACCAAGATGTTTCTGTTTATAAAAACTCTAGTTTCAAGATTGACACTAACCTCACTTATCGAGGAGTGGATGTCAAAGAACATATAGGCGAAATAAAGGTCACAAAAGAAACAAATAACAACGCTTCTTCTATTGAAGTTAATGACTCCTCTTTAATTGTTACTGGATTAAATAATGGAGTTGATGAATATACTGTTTATACAGAATTTTCAGGATTTACTCTCTCTAAAAGATTAAAAGTCACCACTTGTGAGAATAGTGGCTTGGTTATTTGTGGACACGAACTCTTCTATGATGAAAATGGACCAGCTTATAACATTTCAATGTATCAATATGATGAACATAAAATTAATCTTCGCGATGATATTATCGTTTTAAAAACCGGAGAAGTCGTTCCTTTTGATTCATTAGATATTACTTTCACAAACCCATCAGTATTAAGTATCAATTCAACAACAAAAGATTTGATTCCTAACGCCAGGGGAGAATCAATAATTAGAATTTCATATTTAGATGAAAGCATTGATGTTAAAGCTACTGTATATAAGCCAGTCCTTTCTAAAGAAAGAGTGGAACTTGCTGATCCTGATTTCGATTTAAATATGCAAGTAACTGTCGGAACCAAAAGAAGAACATATTCTGCAACTAATAAGAATAAAGTCTTAACTGTTCCAGGATCAGTTAATTTACTTGGTGTCACTGATTTATATGTTGGTGGTCAACCATATTCATTCACAAGTTCAACACTTACCTATAACACTTCGACTCGTGAAGTAACTTTAAAATCTTCGTTATTCTCAGTCATGGATTATGGAAACAAACTAGTCGAATTGACTTTTGAAAGCGCTGATGCGCTATATACCTACGCTTATATGGTTAATTTCATCACTAAAGCAATTGGAACTGTTGATGAATTTATAACATATTTAAGACAAATTGATGCTAATGAAGCAATTTATGGTCAATATATTTTAGGAAATGATATTGATTTTGCGAATAGATATTCTCCTGGAGAATATATTCCTATCCCAACTATTGATTATAACTTTGGGTTTAAAGGAATCTTTGATGGAAGGGGTCATACACTTTCCAACTTTAGAAGCACGATGTATGGACTATTTATTATGGTCGGTACTGGGGCGGTTATTAAAAACTTTAATTATTCAAATATTCATTATCAAGTGAGACAAGTAGATAACGATTTAGGTCACTGCCTACTTGGAAGATTTATGTCTGGAATTACAGTTTCTAACATCAAATTAGAATTAGCTCCTGATAGTGTTACTGATCGATTAAAAAAAGATGGCACTGGTGGAGGTGGACCTTATGATTCAGTTGGCTTATTTAGTACTGAAGTATTTAATTACTCAGTAATTACTGATATCACAATCAATGTCCCTGATTTCAACATCTTCTCAATTTTTGGTAAAAACGTATCAGGCAATGTTTATAGTAATGTCACCATTAAATGTAAGAGTTTAAATTATGTTGGATATAGATATACCAGCATTGATGGTGTTAATGTTGTTATTAACTAAACAAAATGTATAAAAAAGACTACATCGATTTATTAAGACAATTTGCGGACTCATTAATTAATTCGCAATTTCCATCACTTGGTGGTGGTCTTTTTTGTTCATCTTGCAAAGTAATTCATGGCCGATGTATTGATGCGATATATGGCTTATCAATCGCCTATAAAACTTTTAAAGATGAAAAATATCTCGACGCTATTAGAGGCTTATTAGATTATTCAAAAAATTTAATATGTGATGATGGTGGAATATATAACGATTTACAAACTGACTGGAGATACACAACCGTCTTTTATGTTATCGATATCGTTGAAACTCTAAATTCATGTAAAGATATTCTGCCTCGTGATATAGTCTCTCGCCTAGAAGGAGGGGTTAAAATTCATTCGAAATGGTTATTTAATAATTTAGATGAGAATTCTTATACGAACATCAATTATCCTGCCAATAATGTTTTAGCCTTATTTTTATCAAGTTCTTATTTAGGCAATAAGGAATATCTGTCTAAAGCCTCCTATTTGGCAGATTATGTTTTAAAACATATTTCAACTAACAATCTTCTTTTTGGAGAAGGAAAACCACATTCTGCGGTTACCGAAAGAGGATGTTATGCGATTGATATCGGTTATAACTTAGAAGAAACTTTGCCAGCCTTAAGCAAATACGCTTATTTAAGTAAAAACGAAGGCATGCTTTCTAAATTATATGAAGTTTCTTTGGCCCATTTAGAATTTATTCTTCCTGATGGAGCAATTGATAATAGCTTCTCTTGTCGAAATTATAAATGGACATATTATGGTTCTCGAACTTGTGATGGAATTATTCCAATGTGTTTCATATTTGGAAAAAGAAATCCTCTATTTTATGAAGCCGCTAAAAGAAATACAAGATTAATTAGAGAATGTACACATGATGGATATTTATATGGTGGTCCAATGTATTTTAGACATTTAGAAAAACCTTGTATCCATCAAACATTTGAACATTTAAATTCTATTGCTTACGCGGTTGATCACTTAGAAGAAATACCGATTAACAATCAAGAAGTCGCCTTATTTAGCGATTTAGAATATAACAAGTATTATCCAGAATTTGATTCTTATCGAATCGGAAATAAGAATTATCTTTTAGATATCACTTGTTATGATAATAACATCTCCTATAGTGGTCACGCCTCAGGAGCGACTCTATCAATGCTATATTCTCGTAAAGATGGACCATTAATTATGGGAAGTGTTGGAGAATATCAATTAACCGAGCCAACAAATATGCAAGTCCCTCTTAAATTGAAAACCCATCGACCATTACTTCCTCGAATTGAAGTAAAAGAAAATAGAAAAATTTATTCATCTTGTTATTACACTAAGGTGAAAAAGTTGGGTGGCCTTCATTTTGGGTGTGGATTAATGTCTCGAGATGGTGAATTTTTAGCTAATTCCCAATTCGATATTGAATACGTTATTAGCGATGATAGAGTCATTATTAAAATCAATAATCTAAGAATTGATTCCCCGCTTCTATTCCCTTTAATTAGTGGGGAAGTTAAAATAAATAAAGGTAAACTGAAGAAAAAAGAAGAAATATTCTTTTTAACCCCAGGATTCATTGCGACTGAATACGAAATTGAAAAAGAAAATGAAAGTATAGAAATCGAGGTCAAATAGGATGATTAAAATTCAAGATAATTACTTTAAAATAGACACTCCTAATAGCACTTATTTATTCAAAGTTAATCCAATCGGAACTTTGGAAAATATATATTATGGAAAAAGAATTGAAGATGCACCAGATTATAAATTTTTAGAAGAGCAAAACCTTTATGGCGCAGGTGTTCAAGATGTCAGTGAAGATGGACAATATCAAATTTATAATGACACTGCTTCTAGTGAGTTTTCTAATCGTTTTCGTGGAGATCATCGGGAAGTATTTATTGAATTGTCTTCATTAAATGAAGATCGTGAATGTGAATTCCTGTTTGACCATTATGAATTGATTCATAATTTTGATATCAAAGAACTTCCAACCGCTTTAAATAAAGAAGAAACTTTAGTAATTGTTTTAATCGATAAATCCAAAAAATTAGAAGTCAAATTATATTATTCAACTTATAAAGATGTCGATGTCATTACTAAAAGTGCATCAATCACTAATAATGGTGAAACTTTAATTAGACTTGAACGATTTATGTCAAACCAAGTCGACTTAGTCGATAAAGATTATTTAGTGGACACTCTTACTGGAGCGTGGGCTAAAGAAAGACAAATCAAAACCAATCCATTAGGATTTGGAACTTTAAAAATTGATTCTAAATACGGATTTAGTAGTACTAGAACAAATCCTTTCTTCGTTTTAAAAGAAAAAAATACAACAGTAACTAGTGGAGAATGTTATGGATTTAATCTCATATATTCCGGTAATCACGCTGCTTACTTAGTGAGAAACAGCTATAGCAAAGTGAGAGTGATGAACGGAATTAATGATTCAACATTCTCGTGGAACTTACATAGTGGAGAAACATTCTTTTCACCA
Organism: Bacilli bacterium; assembly: GCA_017635565.1. Taxonomy (GTDB): domain Bacteria; phylum Bacillota_I; class Bacilli_A; order RFN20; family CAG-826; genus UBA2450. The sequence goes on along the minus strand of JAGBLE010000010.1, from coordinate 35,257 downwards.
GAAGCCACAATTTGTTTCTCTTCAAAAGGAACGAATGGATTAACAAATAATTATCACACTTTCATCAATGAAAACATCGTTCGTGGATATTACAAAAATAGAGTTCGCCCACTTTTAATTAATACTTGGGAAGGAGTCCATAAAAACTTTGATGAAGAGATGCTTGTCGAAATGGCTAAAGCCGCAAAAAAATTTGGAATTGAAACATTTGTTTTAGATGATGGATGGTATGGAAATAAAAAGGAAAACGGAACTTATGTAGGCGATTGGTTTGCTAATTTAAATAAATTGCCTCACGGAATTGAGGGATTATCTAAGCGTATCAAAGAAGAAGTTGAAATGAATTTTGGTTTATGGTTTGAACCAGAAATGATCGCTACTGATAGTGAATTAATTAAAACTCATCCTGATTGGATTATTGAACATCCTCAATATAAACCTCTCTGTGCTATTTCCAGATATGTTTTAGATTTAACTAGAGATGAAGTTGTTGATTACTTAATTGAAACAATATCAAAACAAATTGAACTTGCTCAACTCGACTATCTTAAATGGGATTGCAATCGTGACATTGTCGATGCTTATTCCGCTCATTTAGAAAATCAAGGCGAATTATTTCATCGTTATATAATTGGTCTTTATCGATTGATTAAAACATTAACTGAACGTTATCCTCATGTTTTATTTGAATCATGTGCAGGAGGCGGTAATCGCGTTGATATGGGTATATTATGCTACTCTCCTCAATTCTGGTGCAGTGATAATACAGATTCATATGACAGGATGAAAATTCAAGAAGGAACGTTATATTGCTATCCTCAATCTTGTATTGGGGCTCACGTATCGAGTTCACCAAATCTTCAAACTGGACGTAAAAGTTTTATTGACAATCGATTTAATGTTGCCTGTATTGGGGCTTTTGGTTATGAATTAGATATGAGAAAGCTTACTTTAGTGGACGCTAAAGCGGTTAAGGAACAAATCAAATGGTATAAAGAAAATCGTCAATTACTACAATTTGGAAAATTTTATAAGATTTCTTCTATCTTTGATAGTAATCACTTCCAATTCTCAATTGTTAGTAAAGATCAAAAAGAGGCGATTTATTTCATTGGTAACGATGTTCAAGAATTATACGCCAGACCAGTATATGCAAAACCATTAGGATTATCTCGAGATTATGTTTATAATTTTAAAACTCGACAACAATATTTTGATTTCACTGAAGGGAATTCTCATTTTAAAGAAATCAAAGATACTGAAAAAGTATATGAATATAATGATGAAGATATCGATAAAGTCGAGCCATTAAAATGTGAAGTCCAAGAATATAATGTCAAGGGATCAACTTTAGAAGATTCTGGAGTGAGACTATATTATGAATGGATTGGCGGTAATAGCAATCCAAAGCGTATTATGTTTGATTTTGGAACAAGAATTTATAAATTAACAAAAATTTAAAATGCCAAAAATTCGATTAGTGGAACTATATGCCTATTATGGAAAAGGTAAAAATGAAAATCTTGTCATTGAAGAAATGACTGATTTTTTCCCATCTAATCAAATAAGTGTTATCGTTGGTCCTTCTGGATGTGGGAAAACCACTTTATTAAAGGCAATGCTTGGAATTCTTGAATATGATGGGGATATCTTTTTTGATGATAAAGATATCTATGATATTCCAACAGAAAAAAGGAATATGGCATATATCAGCCAACACATTAATCTATATCCACATATGACGATATTTGATAATATTGCCTTTCCTTTAAAAAATAAGAAACTTCCTCGAGAAGAAATATTAACCAAAGTTAGAGATATTGCGAAGAAATTCAAAATCGAACATTGCTTAAATGTTAGGGGTCGATATCTTTCTATCGGTCAACAGCAAAGAGCAATGCTTGCAAGAGAACTTGTCAGTAATCCAAGCGTGGTTTTGATGGATGAACCAGTAAGTCACTTAGATCCCGCAATTAAGCAAGACATCTTAAATTTTATTAAAGAATTAAATAAAACAATGAAACTCACAATTATTTATGTGACTCATTCTTTTTCGGAAGCAGCCTTAATTGGCGATGTGTTTTATGTTATGGAAGATGGTAAATTTGTTGAAAAAGGAAGTCAAAAGAAGTTACTCTCTTCAAATAATGAGTTTGTAAAAGCTTTAATCAGTAGTGAACAATATGAAAAGAAAGATTAAATTTAGTGCGACTGATTTTTTGGAGTTACAGCTTCCTCAAACAAGGAAAGATCAGTTTTTCTTTATTTTAAAAAACCAATATTGGACATTATTCCTTTTGGGTCTGATACTTATGCTTTCTCTTTTGCCAATTATCATTAATGTTTATTTTAAAAACTTTTTTGAAAATGGCTTTTATGATCTTTATGCATCTGGAAACATATCCAAAGCCGAATATGATAGTGCATTTTTATATTTAACAATTGGTTCTTCTGGTATATCCACAATTTTATTATCAGTGTTCGCTATAAGTTTAAGTGGGGCTAATCGAATTATTAAATTAATGGTTTATGGAGAAGGAGTGGTCTTTAAAGAAGATTTTAAATTAGGAATTAAACAAAATTATTTAAATACATTCTTAATTTGCTTCTTTTTTGGAATTATTCTCACCATAGTGAGGTTCTTATCAACATTCTTCTTAGAATATTTAATTGGAATTCCTTTATATATCTTTTTAGCAATCGTTGTCGCTCCAATATTTATTATCGCCTTAATTTTTACTTCGATATATGAGGCTAATGTATTTCAGTGTATTAATAACGCTGCTAAATTATTTGTCCATTATTGGTGGCAATTTATTTTATTAAGTATTGTTCCATTAGGGTCGATATATGCCTTATCTTTACTTGGTTCAACAACATATATTCTTTCTCTTATTCAAATCGTTTTAGCAGTTTTTGTCTTACCAATTTACCTTCTTTTACTATATGAAATCAGTAATTCAATGTTTGATAAGTATATCAATAAAGATAACTTTGAAGATAATTATATGAAAGGTTTATATAAACCATCTAATGAAAAAGAATAACCATCTCATCGATAAGTTTAATTATCACTTAAAAAGAATTCTTGGTCTTTCTTTTCATGATTGCCATTTACTTTTTATTAATCCTAAAAAGAATTCTTGTTTAAATGTTTATTTAGCAAATTCATTAGAAGATATTTCTTTAATGTTAAACTCTGAGAAATCTTTAAAAGAAAAAGTCTTAGATATGGTGGAATTGACATTAAATAATAAATTCTTAATTCTGAATAAAATTCGAGATGATGTTTATGATGTGAAAAATAAGCATTACATTTGGAATTATGATTTTTATGCTTCTTATAAGTTTAAAGATTGCTTTTATTTAGACGCTAGAAAAGTTAATGTTCCGGGAACTGGATTTGATATTAAGGTTCCTTGGGAAATATCAAGGATGGAATATCTATTTTCTTTAGCGATGGCGTTTCGCATTAACAAAGAAGAAAAATATGCTTCTAAGATTTTTGAAATAGTAAATGATTTTAGAAAAGAAAACCCATATAACTCTGGAGTCAATTGGGATATATCGATGGAAGTGGGGATTCGACTTGCAAATATCATTTTAGCGACTGAATTAGTTCAAGATTCAAAAGCCTATTTAAAAAATAGGAAAGCACTTATTCGATTAACTTATGAACACGTAGTACATATTAAAAAGAATTTAGAGAATAAAAGAAATCCAAATAACCATTATTTGGGTGACTTATTAGGTTTAGCAGTAGGATACGCCTCTTATCCATATTTATTTAATAAGAAAGATATTGATTTTGTTATTAATGAAACACACAAAGAAATCAAAAGACAAATATTGCCTGATGGAGTAGATTTTGAAGGATCAACTTCTTATCAGAGATTAACCGGTGAAATAATTGCCTTTACTCTTATTCCTTTGTTGAAACTTGGCTTTAAAGTGGATGAACAAGAAAAGGAATTAATCAAAAAGATGTGTGAATTCACAATCAATATCATGGATGGCAATCATTTGGTTAGTAAGCTTGCTGATAATGATAGTGGGAGAGTGTTTCAATTATTTTTAGAAAATGATTCTAATCATTCTTTCTATTTAAATGCTTTATTGCCATTAGCCACTAATCAAATGTTTGATTATCAATATCTTATTAATAGTGGTGGATTTATTTTTGTTTCATCAAAAGATGAATATAAATATGAAGCAAAAGAATTATCTTTATATGAGCATTCTAAAATAGCGGTCTATAAAAACGATTTATATTCTCTTCTTTTTACTGCTTCTATCCCTGAAATAAATCAAATGCCTGGTCACGCTCATAACGATATTCTTTCGTTTGTTTTAAAAATTAATAACAAAGAATTTATTACTGATCCAGGAACTGGAGAATACACATCAAGCGAAGAGAAAAGAAATCTTTTTAGAACGATTAAAAACCATTCAACAGTCTCAATTGATGATAATGAACAAAGAATATTCCCTCCTTCATCTTTTGACTCAATGTTTGATTGGGAAACTAAATTGAATGAAAGCAAAATCAAAATAGGGAATAAAACAATAAGCGGAGAAATTAATTATTTTGATGAAGACAAAAATTCGCTTAAGCACAGTCGAGAAATTAGATTAAGCGAAAAAGAAATATCAATCATCGATCGAGTTAGTGGGATGAAAAATAACTGTAAATTATATTTGCCAATTCATCCAGAGATTAAAATTGAAATAATAGACGAACATACTTTTAGACTAAAATCCAAAAATATCGAAGCCACTATTAAGGGAACGTGGTCTTTCTCTTTAACTAAAGGAGTATATGCTTATCAATATAAAGATTATGTCGATTCAGTAGTGGTAGTTGGATATAGCGAGAAAGAAGAAAATAGTTTTCAAATTATGATTAATGGTTGATTTATATACTTTTATAAAATATCTTTAAACTAATCGTTTTTTCTAAATTAAAAATAGACCATAATATAATTATGAATTCCAAAATCAAACTTTCAGCATTTGCGGATGAATATTCATCAGCGTTTCAAGAACAAATCCAAATCTTAAAACAAGAAGGAATCAAATATTTAGAAATACGAAATGTTGATGGAGAGAATGTTGCATCTATTACTTTAGAAAAAGCAAAAGAAATCAAAGCTAGATTAGATGAAAATAATTTAAAAGTCTCTTCTATTGGTTCTCCGCTTGGGAAAATTGATATCACTGATGATTTTGATGAACATTTAAAAGTCGCTAGACATATATTTGAAATCGCTAAAATTTTGGACTGTCAATATGTCAGAATGTTTAGCTTTTATAACCGTTATAATGTTGAATATGATATTTACGAAAAAGAAGTTTTTATTCGCCTTGAAAAACTCTTAGATTTAGCAGACTCTTATCAATTAACTCTTTGTCATGAAAACGAAGCAGGAATTTATGGCGATACTGATAAGAACTGCTTTAAATTACTTTCCCATTTCTCAAAAAGATTAAAGGCGGTTTTCGATATGGGCAACTTTGTTTTAGAAGGATGCGACCCAATTAAAGCCTATCCACTTTTAAAAGATTATATTGAATATTTTCATATTAAAGATTCTTTATTCGAAGGAGCAATTGTCCCCGCTAATAAAGGGGAAGCTCGCATAAAAGAAGTGCTTTCTTTAGCGTTAAAAGACCAAAATAAAGATTTCTTTATTACGATTGAACCACACCTTGAATCTTTTGATGGATTCAATTCATTAACTAATGTTAAATATCAAAACCCTTATAAATTTAAAACTCAACAGGAAGCTTTTTTGGCCGGTGTAAATAGCACTAAAGAGATATTAAATTCTTTAGGATCATTTAAAGTTGATATTCAAGATAAATTATTAGTGAAAGCGTTCCCAACTAGAGCAAAGATGGGGGAAGATGCTGCTAAAGACATCTCAATGTGTTTAAAGACCTTATTAGCTCAAAAAGAAGAGTTGAATGTTGTTTTTGCGGCCGCTCCAAGTCAAAACGATGTTTTAGAAGCTCTAGTAGAAGATAAAACAATTGATTGGAATAGAATCAATGCCTATCACATGGATGAATATATCGGTTTAGAATTAAACGCCCCACAAAGATTCAGCGCTTATTTAAATGAACACATCTTTGGATTAGTTAATTTCAAGTCAGTTAATCTTATCGGCACTACTGACGTCAAAGAATATGGCAAATTCTTAAAGAATAATGTCGATGTTGTTATTTTAGGAATTGGAGAAAATGGACATATTGCTTTTAATGATCCTGGAGTAGCGGACTTTAATGATAAAGAAGATATTAAGACTGTTGAATTAGACGAAATGTGCCGTAACCAACAAGTTCATGATGGCTGTTTTCCTTCCCTTGATAAAGTTCCTACTCATGCGGTGACTTTAACTATTCCAACGATGTTTAGCGGAAGATATTTATTCTGTGTAGTTCCAACCACTAATAAAAGTGAAGCGGTTAAAAACACATTATATGGTGAGATTAATGAATCTTGCCCCGCCTCAATTTTAAGAAAGCATGATAACGCAACAATGTATTTAGATTACGATAGCGCTTCATTAATAGAATTATGAAAAGAATTAAAAGTCACAAAATAGTGTTATTAGATCGAATTTACGATGGTTATATTTATTTTGAAGGCGGTCAAATCATCGAAGTTTCAAATAATGAATTAGAAGTTAGTGAGACTTACGACTACTCTCATGATTTTGTTTTACCAGGATTTATTGAATCTCACACTCACGGAGCAGGTGGATGTGGATTTTTAAATAGTGACGTCAAAGATATCGTCGAAGCGTGTAATACTCATTTAAAACATGGAACAACCGCAATACTTCCAACGATTACAACTGCTTCTTTTGGCGAGATGTATAATTCGATAAAAAACATCAAAGAAGCTTCAAATGATAACCCTAATATCATCGGTGTTCATCTCGAAGGTCCATATTTATCAAAAAAACAATGTGGAGCTCAAAATCCTGATTTCATCACTAAACCAATTAAAGATGAATATCTTAAGATATTGAGTGATTTTCCTTCATTTATTAAAAGATGGACCTACGCTCCTGAAAATGACTTAGATATGGAGTTTACTAAAGCCTTAACAAATAATAATGTTATTGCTTCTATTGGTCATAGCGACGCTAAATATAGTGAAGTTAAAAAAGCGGTTGAGAGTGGTGCTAATTTAGTTACACATCTCTATTCGTGCACATCAACAATTGTTAGAGAAAATGGTTTTAGAGTCCTTGGAGTAACTGAATCGGCTTATGCTTTTGATGAATTATCAATCGAATTAATCGCTGATAATAGACATTTACCAAAAGAATTATTAAATCTCGCCATTAAAACCAAAGGAGTAGATAAAGTAATTTTAACAACAGATTCTTTAGAAATTGCGGGAACCGATATTAAAAAAGGCTCAATGAATGCAATCGATTTCATTGTTGAAGATGGAGTTGCAAAAATGACTGATCGAAGTGCGTTTGTAGGTTCGATTGCCACTAGTGATATTCTTTTTAGAAACGTTATTGATTTAGGATATTCCATTAATGAAGTTTCTAAAATGATGAGCCATAATATCGCTCAACTTTTACACGTTAATAAAGGTGATATCAAAAAGGGATATGACGCTGACTTTGTTATTTTGAATAACAATTATCAAATTAAAGATGTTTTTACTTTAGGGAACAAAATAAAGGAGAAGTGAGTAAAATGATTAAAATTGGAGTCGTAAGTTTAGATGTTTCTCATCCACTCGGCTTTGCCGAAGAACTCGAGAAATATTGCATGGATATGAAATATGAGTATGTTTATCCATGTTCTTTTAGAGGAGAAGATGAAGCTGATTGGTTTGTCAAAAGATTTAATCTAAAAGGAAAATCACAATCCATTGAAGAAATGGCGGACAAAGTTGATGTTGGTTTTATCCAATCATGTAACTGGGAAAAGCATATCGATCAAGCTCTTCCATTTATCAAGGCAAATAAACCAGTATTTATTGATAAACCAGTAGTGGGAAATCTTAAAGACGCTAAAAGGTTATTAGATTTAGCACATAGTGGTGCTCATATTATTGGTTCTAGTAGTGCTCGTCACGCTGATGAAATTCAAGCTTTCCTAAGAAAACCAGTTTCTGAAAGAGGAGATATTGTTTCAATCTTTGGAACTTGTGGAGTTGATGAATTCAATTACTCAATTCATATCGTTGAAATTTTCTCTGAACTTGCCAAATCAAAAGCGGTTGCGTCTCGCTTTGATGGATATGGTGTTGCTCCAGATGGACATAAAGTTGAAAGTTACACCATCAAATTTGAAAATGGAATTACAGCAACATATCACACTTACATTGGTGGCTGGAGACCATTCCATTTAACAATCTTAACAACCAAGGGTTCATATCAAATTGCTATTGATAGCAGTAAAATTTATGTCGCTCTTTTAAGAGAGATATATAAAGAACTCAATGGAAAGCCAAACAATCTCGCTGATGTTGATACTTTAGTGAATTGCTGCTTAGTGATGATGTGTGGCAAAAAATCTCGTGATGAAGGATTGAATAAAATGTATCAATTATCAGATTTAACTGATAAAGATGGCTTTGATGGCTATGAATTTGAAAAAGGCTACGCGAAAGCGGCCTCTAAAATCTATAAGGACTAATGAATATGGAAAAAATTTGTGTTTTAGTTAATGAAGAATTTAGAAATAGAGTTTTCAGTGAAAAATATTATGACCGATTAAGAAAAAGTGGCGAGGTGAAAATCTATGACCATACCGATTTTTCTGATCGCCAATATTATTTAGATTTCGTCAAAGGATCAACGATTATTGTTACAAGTTGGGATAGCCCAAAAATTGACAATGATGTTTTAAATGTTTGCCCAAATCTTAAAGCGGTTATTCATGGAGCGGGTTCAATTAAGCCAATCATCTCAGATGAGTTCGTTGCTAAAAGAATTAGAATCACTAATTCTGCGGTTGCTATTGGAGAAGGCGTTGCTGAATCTGCATTAGGGTTTGCAATCTCCGCTTGTAAAGGTTTCTATTCTTTAAATAGAGATACGCATAATGGATTGTGGCAAGAAAACATTAAAACTGTTGTTAAAGATTTCTATGACATTACTTTTGGCGTTATTTCAGCGGGTTATGTCGGTCGTCACATGATTAAATTATTACAAAACTTCCATGTTGATGTTTTGGTATATGACCCATATTTAAGTGAAGAAGCCGCTAAAGAAATGGGAGCACGTAAAGTGGAATTAAATGAGTTATTATCCACTAGTGATGTTGTTTCTGTTCATGCTCCTGCTATTCCAGCAACAGAAAACATGCTCAATAAAGATAATTTGAAGTTGATTAAAGATGGAGCGGTTTTAATTAATACCGCCCGTGGCAGTATTATCAATGAACACGATTTAATCGAAGAATGTAAAAAGAATCGATTTACTGCGTGTATTGATGTTACTAATCCAGAACCTCCTTTAAAAGAGAATGAATTAAGAACATTAGATAATGTCATCTTAACTCCACATATTGCTGGAACTGTTTCTAATGGCTTGAAGAGAATTGCGCTTCACGTTTGTGAAGAAATCGAAAGATTAACTAGAAATGAAAAGATGAGAACTGAAGTTAATTTAGATAACTTATCGAAAATTGCTTAACATGAAAACTTTTGGATTTGCTTTAATTGGTTGTGGTGGAATCGCTAACATACATAAGGAAGCGATTAAAAATATTACTAATGCGAAATTAGTAGGTGTTTTTGATGCTAATCAATCTAAAGCCATCTCTTTTGCTAAGGAGAATGAGGCAAGAGCCTATTCATCTTTGGAAGAACTCCTTCACGATCCAATGGTGGACATAGTCAATATTTGCACTCCGAGTGGATTACATGCTCAATATATAATCGAAGCCGCAAAAGCAAAAAAGAATGTCGTTGTCGAAAAGCCAATGGTTATTAAAGAAGAAGAGATTCAAGAAGTCCAACGCGTCATCAAAGAAAATGGTGTAAAAATTGAAGTAGTGTCACAACTTAGATTTACAGAATCAATTCGTAGAATAAAAGAAGCGATCGATAATAACGAATTAGGCAACATTAAAAATGTTAACTATATTATGAATTATTATCGTGATGAAGAATATTATTCTTCAAGTGGATGGAGAGGCACTTGGAAGATGGATGGAGGAGGCGCTCTTATGAATCAAGGGATTCACGGGATTGATCTCATCCAATATCTTGTTGGAGATGTTGCTTCTCTCGATGCTAAATGTGAAACGGTTATGCACCATATTGAAGTTGAAGATTCGGCTTTAATTAATCTCACTTTTAAAAATGGAGCAACTGGTTACTATAACTGTAACACTATTTCTAAGCCTGGATATCCACGCCGAATTGAATTCATTGGTGAAAAAGGAAGAATCGTTTTAGAAGAAGATACAATTATTGAATGGAATGTTAATTCTAAAAATGACCTTACTTCTAATGAATCAAAATTAGAAACTGGAAAGAACTTCCTTGCTCTTCCATACGAATACCACAAATTACAATTCGAAGATTTAATTGATTCGATTATTAATAATAGAAAACCGATTGTTGATGAATATGAAGGAGCTAAAGCTGTACGCATTATTTTAGCGGCCTATCAATCATCAAGAGAAAAGAAGAGAGTAATATTAAATGAAAATTAAAAGAACTCAAATTACACATGTTTCAGAAAAGTTAAAATCTCCACTTGGTTTTAAAGGTGGATTTTTGACTGAATTATGGCAAGTTGTGGTTCGTGTTGAAGACGAAAACAATTTTGGAGTGGGTGTTGGGGTACAAAGTGTTTTGTGGTCTGACGCTGAAGTGTTTGTTTCCAATACTGAAACTAAGGGCAACGAATATATGTATGAATTAACTAGTTACGCCCTAGATGAGTTGGTAGGAAAAGAAGGAAATAACCCGATTGAATTAATGGATTTAATATTTCCAAGCGTCTATGATTACGCAAAGACATTAACAAATGTTAAAGACAAAATTAGAGAAACGTTTGTGAGAAATGCTTTAGTAGCGGTTGATAATGCTTTATGGCAGTTATATGGTAAAAACAAAAAAGAAGAAAATCTTTTTAATTTAGTTCCTCAAGAATATCAATCTTCTTTATCAGCTAAACAACAATATTTGTGCAACATTCCTTTAATATCTTATGGAGTGAGCGAAGAAGATATAAAGAATATTTTAGATGGTGGTGCTTCATTACTTAAAATCAAAATCGGCTTTGATAATAACAAAAAGATGGATAAAGAAGAGATGGTGGAGTGGGATAAGAAAAGATTATTACAAATCCACGAGATTGCTAAAAATTATCGTAGCAAATATTCTAAAAATGGCCACATCTTATATTATTTAGACGCCAACGGAAAATATGATTCTTTAAAAAGAGTAGAGAACCTACTTGAATTTGCTAAAGAACATGGATTTTTAAATGACATTGTTTTATTTGAAGAGCCGTTTGAAGAAAACAACTTAATTGATGTTTCTAGTCTCCCTGTACGAATTGTTGCAGATGAATCTTTGCACTCTTTGAAAGATGTTAAGATTAGATTGTCTTTGGGCTATAAAGCATTTGCGTTAAAGCCAATTGCCAAAACACTAAGTGAGACTTTAAAAATATTAAAAGCCGCTCATGAAAATAACGTGATTTGTTTCTGTGCAGATTTAACTGTTAATCCACTTCTAGTGGAGTGGAATAAAAACATTGCTTCAAGAATTAATTCACTCCCAGAGATGAATGTTGGCATTTTGGAAAGCAATGGAGAACAAAATTACGCAAATTACATTAAAATGTATGATGCTCATCCTTTAAAAGATAAGAGCTTTGTTAAGCCATATCGATACATCTATACATTAAACGACGAATTTTATTCGTGTTCTGGAGGAATTTTTAAGGATTCAAAATATTATTTGAGTCTATTAAAATAAAATTACAATATGGACAGAGAATTAAAAAAATATATTTCCTTAATTGAAGATTATGTTTATAAAAATTATAGAAATAATTTTAGAGAACCAGTTCCTGGTTATTTGAATCATAAATTCTTAGTTCCTGGCAGTGGCTATGTCCATCAACTTTGGGATTGGGATAGCTGGCTCACTGGATACGCTTTAATGTCGCTTAAAGATAAGGAAATTGAAGAATATCAAAAAGGGTGCGTTTTAAATTTCCTTGAACATATTGATGAAGAAGGAAGAATCCCAATCCTTGTTCAAGATTATCCAAGCCCAATATTTGATTTAAATGAGAATTATAAAAGTAATATTCATAAACCTTGTTTAGCGATTCACGCTTTAGAGATATCTGAAAATTATAAAGACATTAAATGGTTAGAACCATATTTTGATAAACTTTTAAAATTCATTTCTTATTACGAAAATAATCAAAAAGATGAAGAAAGTGGCCTCTTTTATTGGATTGATGATCTTGCAATTGGGTTTGATAACGATCCATCAGTCTTTTATCGACCAGATAAATCAACAGGAGCAATTTATCTTAATTCGTTGATGTATCAAGAACTATTATCGGTTTCTAAACTTGCTGGTTTGCTAAACAAAAAAGATATCGAAAAAGAGTATTTGGACAAATCCAATCAATTAAAAGCCGCTATTAATAATGAATGTTTTGATAAAGTCGACGGTTTTTATTATTCGGTTGATTTGTCTTTAAGAAAAGTTGATAACAATGTCTGGCTACATAAAGGTCATCCTCGTTTTTGGCACTCCTTACCAATTAAAATTACTACTTGGGCAGGTCTATTGCCTTTATGGAATGGAATAGCTAGCAAAGAAAACGCTGATATGGTAATTAAGCGTTATTTAAATAAAGATGGTTTATTTTCTAATTATGGAATTAGATCAGTTGCTAAAAACGAAAAGATGTTTGGCATTTTTGATACCGGAAACCCATCTTGTTGGTTAGGACCAATTTGGATTAATGCGAATTATTTTACTTATCTTGGATTAAAAAAATATGGATATTTAGATTTAGCTAAAGATATCGCTAAAAAGACTATTCTACTATTAGGACGTGATATTGAATTAAATGGTGAATTCCATGAATATTACGATTCTGAAACTGGAGTAGGAGTAAGAGGAAAAGGATTCCAGAGTTGGAACTTCCTTGTCCTTAAAATGATTGAAGATTTAAAAGACTAATTCTTGGCGATTAACAATCGCTACTTTCAATTAACAAATATTAATGATGTTTATTCTGAATATCGTCAAAGATTGGAAAAGCAACTCGTACATAAAATCAAATCAAATTGATTTTTAAACAAATCTTATTTATATTATTTAGGCAATGGGTCTGTAGCTCACCTGGGAGAGCGCATCGTTCGCAACGATGAGGTAGCGAGTTCGAGCCTCGTCAGATCCACCAAATTGCTGAAAATTTGTCGTTGTCCAAAGTCACTTATTCAAAATTGGACAAATTGACTTATCCAGTATAGATTAGGCCTCTTCGGAGGTCTTTTCTTGTGTCTCGAACTCCCCAACCTCCTCATAGCGAACGATCCGCCTCCCAGGACTAAATTTAAGATACCAAACAAGCACGTGGTGGAGCTTTGCCTCTAAGTCTTAATAAATGCTTATCAACAGCTAGACTTGGAAAAGATTTAAGATTTTTTTGCGATTTTTGTTCCTGTTATTTATTTCCTCTATCGTCTTTTCAAATTAATCCAAGAAAAAGCACAAGATAAAGATCATTTAATTTATCTTATTCTTAATGTGGTTCCGCTTGTCAGCATCGTTGTTTGTGTTCTTGATATTGTTGCCGCTTTAAGTGAATTTAATTATTTACTGAAAATTTAACATGATCAATGAACGCTTCATTGAGTAATGATAGTGGTTTGTTTTTTAACCACACAAATAAATATTCTATATATCTTGCAGGGTTTTCTATTTCTTTAACAACGATTTCTGGGTTGTTAATATAGGCTGTTTTAGGAAATAAACTCACGCCAATATTTCTTCCCGCTAAAGCGGCAACATCTAAGTAGTTATCCATTTTACAAACAATGTTTGGTTCAAGATGTTTTTCTTTAAACCATTTATAAATCATTGTGTTTGTGGATTCTCTGGTCGGGACGATCAGAGGCACATCTTTTAACATTGCTAAATCAATTGTGCTGCCTAGAAGACTGGCTAAAGGATGATTCTTGCTCATGAAGGCGTTCATTTTTTCTTGACCAACTTTAAAACTATTTAACAATGTATTATCACATGGAGAAGTGATGACCGCTAAATCGATAAGACCACTTCTAAGTTTGGCGATTAGCTCATCGCTGTTACCATCAACAATGGTAAATTCAACATTATGATGTTGTTTTAAGAATTCTTCAATCCAAGGCGCCGCAATAATTGGTGCGCTACCTTCTACTAAGCCAATAGAAATCTTTCCATGGATACCTTTGCCCATAACTCTGATTTCTTCGGCCGTTTTATTAACAAGAGACAGAATCTCTTTTGCGTGTCTATATAATAGTTTTCCAGATTCAGTTAATTGAAGATGTCTTTTACCTCTTATAAAGAGAACTGTGTCTAATTCTTCTTCCAACATTTTCATCTGATTACTTAATGGAGGTTGACTCATACAGAGTTTTTCGGCAGCTTTGGTGATATTTAATTCTTCGGCGATAGTAACAAAATAATACAGAGTACGAACATCCATATATGGTCCTCCTATCATACAAAAAATGTATGATTACCATAATATTATACGTATTTGATTTTATATAATAAAGTATTTAAAATCCTCCTATGTGATGTTGTTATAAAACAACAAGGAGAAAAATACTATGGCTGAGAATTTAGAGAGCTTGTTTGGCTCAGATGTATTTGATCGTAGAGTGATGAAAGCCACTTTATCGACAGAAATTTATCAAAAGTTACAAGAAGCTATCACTCAAGGCCAAGAACTCGATAAAGAAGTCGCTAATGCGGTAGCGGTAGCGATGAAGAACTGGGCGGTTAGTAAGGGCGCCACTCATTTTACCCATTGGTTTCAACCAATGACTGGTGTAACAGCCGAGAAACACGATGGCTTTATTGCCTTTAACGATAAAGGCTTAGCGATAAATGAATTCTCCGGTAAAGAATTAATTAAAGGCGAACCTGATGCTTCTAGTTTCCCTTCTGGTGGCCTTCGTTCTACATTTGAAGCCAGAGGCTATACAGCTTGGGATCCAACATCCTATGCCTTTATCAAAGATAATACATTATGTATTCCAACAGCGTTTTGTTCGTTTGATGGTAAGGCTCTCGATAAAAAGACGCCCTTACTTCGTTCTATGTCTGTTTTAAATAAACAGGCCATGAGAATAATGAAGCTTCTAGGGGTAAAAGCTTCTAGAGTTATTCCTTGTGTTGGTCCCGAACAAGAATACTTCTTAATTGATAAAGAAGTTTATAAACAAAGAGAAGATTTAATTTTATGTGGTCGCACATTATTTGGTGCGCCATCACCAAAAGGTCAACAACTCGATGACCATTATTTTGGAGCGATTAAACCACGTGTCCAAAAATTCATGATTGAACTTAATGAAACATTATGGAGACTTGGTATTCCAGCGAAGACTGAGCATAACGAAGTTGCTCCCGCACAGCACGAATTAGCACCTATATACGAAAGTTGTAATATCGCCACAGATCACAACCAATTAACTATGGAAATCATGCAAAAAGTGGCTAGAAAGCATGATTTAGTGTGTTTATTAGCGGAGAAACCTTTTGCTGGTGTCAATGGTTCTGGCAAGCATAATAACTGGTCTATAGCCACTGATACAGGTATCAATTTATTAGCTAGAGGCAAGACTCCAGAAGAACATTTACGTTTCTATCTATTTTTAACAGCGGTCATCAAAGCCGTTGATTTATATCAGGATTTAATTAGGGTCAGTGTTGCCACTGCGGGCAACGACTTTAGATTAGGGGCTAATGAAGCGCCTCCAGCGATTGTTTCTGTCTATTTGGGCGAAGAATTGACTAATGCTCTTTTCTCCATTGATCTCGATGAGAAGAATAAGAAGAATTATCTCGATTTAGGAGTTGCTTCTATTCCCGCTTTTATGAGGGATTCAACCGACCGTAATAGAACATCTCCATTTGCTTTTACAGGCAATAAATTTGAATTAAGAATGCTTGGTTCATCCAATTCCATTGCGTGCGCAAACATTATGCTTAATTCCTCAGTTGCTAGTGTACTAGCAGGATTTGCGGATGAACTTGAAAAAGGAAGTAACGAAGAAGCGATTGTCAAACTCATTAAAAGAGAAGCAGAGGCTCATATGCGCATCATCTTTAATGGTAACGGTTATAGTGATGAATGGGTGAAAGAAGCAGAGAAACGCGGATTATATAACTTAAAAACCACACCTGATGCTCTTCCACATTTAGTGGCCAAGAAGAATGTTGATATGCTAACTTCTATCGGAGTGTTCTCTGAAGAAGAATTACAGGCTCGATGCTCTATCCTTTTAGAGAATTATTCAGAGACATCATTAATTGAAGCCCGCACGATGGTGGAGATGGTTAATAAGAATTATCTTCCCGCGATAAGTGGTTATTCAAATGAAGTGGCTACTTCTTTATTAAATAAAAAAGAAGCTCTTCCAAATATGAAATTTAAATATGAAGAAGAAGTGCTTAAAACACTAACTAATGTGATTGAAGAATCGAAACGTTTAGTGAAAAAACTAGAGACATTAATAAATGACTCTTCCAAAGAAGAGAATGGCAGCAAAGCAATGTTCATCAAAGATTACATTATCCCAGTGATGAATGAATTAAGAATCAAGATTGATGAGGCAGAAACTTTATGTCCAGAGACAGTTTGGCCATATCCAAGCTATCGCGAAATATTGTTCTCCGTTTTATAGAGGTGTCTTTATGGGTAATTGTGCGATTGTCGGTATTAACTGGGGCGATGAAGGTAAAGGTCGTATCGTCGACCTATTATCTAAAAGATATGATTATGTTGTCCGTTATCAAGGAGGAGGCAACGCCGGCCACACAGTAATTAACGAATACGGCAAATTCGCCCTTCACCTCATTCCGTCCGGCATCTTTAGAAAAGGCGTAATTAATGTTTTAGGTAATGGTGTTGCTCTTGACCCAGAAAGTTTATGGGAAGAGATTGAAAATCTCAGAAGTCGTGGAGTGGAAGTTAATGAAAGCAATCTAAAGATTAGCGATCGTGCTTCTTTATTATTCCCATGGCATAAGATTCTCGACACTTTAGAAGAAGAAAGACTAAAAGATAAGAAGTATGGCTCCACTAAACAAGGTATTGCCCCTTTTTATTCTGATAAATATCAAAAGAAAACAGTTTTAATAGGGGAGTTACTCTATTCCAAACATTTTTATGAACACATAAAAGATATTTTAGAATGGAAAGATTTAACGCTTACTGGTGTTTATCACGCTAAACCAATTGAATATGAAGAACTCGTAAAGTGGTGCGAGACATATATAAATAAACTCCGTCCCTTTATTTGTGATACCGGCAAATTGTTAAAGAAAGCCGAAAAAGAAGGAAAGAATATACTCTTTGAAGCACAACTCGGTTCATTAAGAGATTTGGATTATGGAATTTATCCATATACCACATCCTCTAATACACTAGCCTCTTTTATCCCATTGGGATCAGGGTTAGCAAGTGTAAATGTTGAAACGATTATAGAAGAACCGGATTTAAAAGAATGGACAGCAATGGTGGAACGTATCAAAGCTAGTCGTTAACTTTAACAGTTAAATCATTGCCAATGACAAAGCGATAAAGGAAATGCTTGAAAAAGACCACGTTATTGGAATTTGGGAAGAAAAGATTAAGGAATTAAAAGCTCGTATAAAGGTAATTGAAGTTGAAATAAAGAAATTACAAAAATATCTTACTAAAGGCGGATATGATGCCGACACAACCAAGGCATTTTGCTCAGTGTGTGGCGACGCAAGAGGCGTGGCCCCTACGATTGATTTTACAGCTAATCTCTATGGTGCATATGATTGCTATGATCCTTGGGGATCAGCCGTTGCTCAAGATGGTTGGGTAAGAGCAGATAATGCCGAACAAATTTCATTTGTCAATTACACTGCTGGCGATATTTGCAGATTCCATTTGCCAAAAATGTACTTTGCTGGTTTTAGTTCAGTAAGCATTGATGTTGTTGTTAATTACACCGATGTGGTCTATGCTCTTGATGGCGACTTTACATCATCATACACAACCCCATTTGCTGGTTATTCACTAAAGGTTGTATTTGAAAACATTACTTCTTCAAGCATGGATGTGAAAATACTTGATGCCTTCGGAACAACTCAAGTTCAAGCTACTTGCTCAGATTCAAATATCCTTAATGGTCTTGAAGGATTTGTGATTTATACAAAAGGCAGCGGAAATGTCGCTTGGGATGCATTCAGCAACTTCACATTTACTGCATAATAAATAAAAAACGGTTGAACTCAATCAACCATTATTCACTGGCATTAATTCGATATCTTTGATATCAATGTCCATATTAGAGGAGATAGTGATTGTCTCCTCTTTTAAACAACTAGGCTAAGGAAAATCCTTAGCCTTTTATTATCTTTCATTATTCAATATTGAATATTTTAGTGATAATATTAATTAGTGAATTATGGCAAGTTATATAGATAACTTTAAAAAACTAGGTTTTGGATTATTTGTTCATTTTGGTTTATATAGCCACATCGCTAAAGGTGAGTGGTTTCAAAATGCTTATCAGGTTAGTGAAGAAGCGTACCAAAAACTCACTAAAAGTTTTAAAGTCAATAAATCTTGGGCTAAAGAATTAGTGAGCACCGCTAAAAAAGCTGGGGCGAAATATATTTGCTTAACCACCAGACATCATGATGGTTTTTCTTTATACGACACGAAGGGATTAAATAATTTTGATGCTCCTCATTTAATCGGTAGAGATTTAGTAAAAGAATTTGTGGATGAATGTCATAAACAAGGCGTTATCCCATTCTTCTATCACACCTTATTAGATTGGCATAATCTAGATTATGAAAATAATTTTGATAAATATATCGATTATTTAGTTAAAAGTGTAGAAATTTTATGCAAAAACTACGGCAAAATAGGCGGATTTTGGTTTGATGGATATTGGGATAAACCAAATGAAGATTGGCAGTTTGATCGTTTATATAAGGCCATTAGAAAATATCAGCCAGAGGCAATTATCACTAATAACACTGGATTATCAGCGTTAGGCGAAGTATCTCACTATGAAATCGACTGCGTGACATTTGAAAGAGGTAAACCATTTAGCGTTAGTAGTGAGGATGGAAAAGAACGATGTGGAGAAGTCTGTGATTCATTAAGTGATCACTGGGGATATGCGAAAAACGATATTTGCATTAAATCTATTCCACATATCATCGATGAATTCATCGAATGTCGTAAATATGATGTCAATTTATTACTTAATGTTGGACCTAAAGAAAACGGAATGCTTAGGCCAATTGAAAAAGAAACATTATTAGAATTTGGTAAATGGTCTAAAGAGTATATGGATATCATTCGCAACTCAAAATTAGCAGATATTTGTTCTGATAAAGGTCATGTCTTCCAAGATAAAGATTATTATTACTTAGTGATTAATAATATTCCAATGACTGCAAATGAAAATGTCGCCAGAAAACAAAATCCATTAACTGTGACATTAAATACAAGTAAGCGCATTATTAACGCCAAATATATCAGAGATAAATCAAAGGTCATTATTAAAAAGAATGTTATACAAATTAAACCGTTCGATTATGGTTATAGCCTATATACGAGAATTATTAGATTCAAGCTTAAAGACTAACTAGAGGAGTTAAAAGTATGAAAAAGAAGATTTTACATCTAATTTGTAATTCTCACATTGACCCAGTGTGGCAGTGGGATTGGGATGAAGGCGCTGCTGCTGCTTTAACGACCTTCTATGCTGCCTGTAACTTACTTGATAAATACGATTTTATTTTCTGTCACAACGAAGTTATTGTTTATGAGTATATTGAAAAATATGATCCTGAATTATTTAAAAGAATTCAAAAACTTGTTTTAGAAGGAAAATGGAAGATTATGGGTGGATGGTATTGTCAACCAGATTGCCTAGTCCCATCTGGAGAATCACTTATCCGTCAAATCTCTTTAGGAAGAGAATATTTCTTAGATAAATTTAACGCTCGACCAACAACTGCTCTTAATTTTGATAGTTTCGGTCACACAAGAGGACTTCCTCAGATTTTAAAGAAAACTGGATACGATAGTTATATATTTTGCCGTCCTTTAGCAAGTTATGTTTCTATTCCTAATTTTAAAGATTATCCACATGGTCCATTTTTGTGGGAAGGATATGATGGTAGCAAAGTTAAAGCTTTAAGATATGAAGATGCGCGTCATAATTACACAACTCCATTAGGAGAAGCTAAAAAGGCTATTCTATATAAAGAAAGTGTCTATGATGATTTAGATGTCATCCCAGTCTTATGGGGTGTAGGAAATCACGGCGGAACTTCTAGTGAAAAAGATTTAGAAGATATTTTAGAGCTTCAAAATGAAAAGAAAGGTGAATGGGAAATCATTCATTCGACTTTAGAAGATTATTTTGCTTCTCAAGATCCAAAAACAGTGGAAAAAAGATATATCTTTGTCTTTTCTAAGGCCTATTCTTCAGTCAGTGCGATTAAACTTGCTCACGACCAATTAGAAAATGTTTTATATCGAGCGGAGAAAATCTGTTCTATTGCCGATTTGGCAGGCAAATATCGCTATAACAAAGAAATATTTAAAAACGCTGAAAAGATATTATGTCAAATTGAATTCCATGATGTTTTAGCGGGTACTGCAATTAAAACCGGCATGGATAGTTCTATTAGAAAAGCTTATAAGGCCATTGAAGAAGTTAAGGCCGAATTATTCGCTGCTTATTACGCTTTAAGCGTGAATTTAAAAGCAGCTAATCCTGGAGATGATAATGTCGTATTAGTTAATCCATATCCTTATGAATATAACGATTATACTGAAATAGAAATATATCCTCCTGTTTATAATGATGAACATCATGAATATATAATTTCTTTATTTGATATTAATAATCAAGAAGTTGATTATCAAATCATCAAAGAGGAAAGTAATATTGCAATCCAACATCGTGTAAGATTAATTTTTAAAGCGAAAATTCCCGCTTTCTCTTTGACTTCTTATCGCGCTCATATTGAATTTGGAGAATTAAAAGAAAAGCCAGCTCTTAAAGTCGAAAAAGATATTGTCATTAAAGATAAATATAAGGAAGTAGTGATTTCAAAAGAAACTGGATTAATAAGTTCTTATATAGTAGATGATAAAGAATATCTTAATTCACCAATGTCAATTCCAATGTTTTTTAATGATAATAGTGATCCGTGGGGTTGGAGAACATATGACTTAACTGCAACTCAATTTTCAGAGACTGGTTGGCCTCAACCAAAATTAAAGAATTCTTTAAGTCCAATGAAATTAGACGATCGTCATAAAGGTTCTCTTAAAAATATTGACGCTGTTTCTTTAGTTGAAGATGGACAATTTTTAAGTGAAGTGCAGGCGATATTTTATAAAGACGAATCTAAACTTGTTATTAACTATAAAATTTATAAAGATGTCCCTTACATTGATATTAATTATCATGTTTTGTGGGGTGAACATAATAAGGGATTAAAAATTAAATTCCCACTTAATGGAGAATCTCGTTTCTTCTCCCAAATGGCGTTTGGCATTGAAAAATATTCTAATGACGGCATTGAATATCCTACCAATCGCTATGTCGGTGTGAAAAACGAAGATAAAGCCCTTGTTATCTATAATAGAAGCGGTATTCATAGCTGCTCTAAAAAAGGAAAGAATTTATATCTCACATTCCTTAATGGTGCCTCTTATTGCGCTCATCCATCGTTTGATTATTTACCTTTAACTCCAAAAGGTCGATATGACGCCGGAATCGAGCAAGGCGCTCACGATTTCTCCATAAGAGTGGGTGTTAATTCTATTGAAGAATGTGAAAGAATTTCTAAAGAATTTAATGAACCACTTTATGGCACATTATTCTTCCCGCATGGAAACGATAAACCAATTCAAGACTTATTTAAAGTTTCTAATCCAAACATTGTCATCAGTGCGCTTAAACGTCTTAATGATGGCACATTCCTCATTCGTTTATATAACGGAAACTTCGTTAGTGGAGAAACCACTTTAGAAATTAAAGGTATTAAGAAAAATATTCATTTTGGAAAATTCGAATTCAAGACTTTTGTCTATAATGGCAATAGTCTTGTTGATGCAGAAGATTCCGCAATCTATTAACATAGAAATATATGATAGTTTCTATAATCATATTAGCTCTTGGCACGGTTGCGCATTCATTCTTTTAGATGAATATGTCTCTATTTATAGAATATTAAAGATGAAAGCATTAAAGTAGATATCGATTTGTATGAAAAAAAATTTAAACTATGCATAAAAGAATTGTTAACATTATTAATTTCATTAGAGGCCAGGAACCAAGGATCCCTGACGCTGATTTATTTTTTCCTGTTTATATGCAAATTCAAATATCAAAAAAACATAAATTGCCAACGACTTTTTTGCTTCAATATGATGCGATGACGAGGGAAGATTTTCGCTCGTTTTTCTTAAAGGAACATAACGATTATATTGAAACAGGTGTTTGGTTAGAAAATTGCCGCGCTTTAATTGAAAAGATTGGATTGAAATGGAAAGGAAGACGTGGCTACGATTGGGATTGGCATGTTAATATAGGCTTTTTAGAGGGCTATACACCTAAACAAAGAATCAAAATTATAGATGAAGTATTTCGCTACTATAAATCCATATTCAAAGAATATCCAAGTGTTGTTGGCTCCTGGCTAATCGATGCTTTTTCAATGAAGTATATGGTGGAAAAATATCATGTTAAGGGATTTTGTATTTGCCGTGAACAATATGCAATAGACGCTTACACTTTATGGGGTGGTTATTCAAATGGGGGATATTATCCTAGTAAATATAATATGTTGTGTCCAGCCGATAAAAAGAAAAACCAGATTGATGCTCCAGTTTTTAGGATGCTTGGTATAGACCCCATTTATGGATACGATGAACATAAATACTATAGAGGAGAAGGTTTTGAAGGCTGTTTTACTATTGAACCATATGGAAAGCCAGGGAAAGATAAAGATATAGTGGATTGGTACTTTAAAGAGTATTTTACAAATGATTATCTATCGTTTTCGCATATAACCATTGGACAAGAAAATTCTTTTTCGTGGGATTCGATTAAAGAAGGTTATGAAACACAAATTAATAAATTAATTGAATTAAATAAAAAAGGAATAATCTTTTTTGAAAAGTTTTCAAATACTTGTAAAAATTTTACTAACGAGTATAAAAAAACACCTCCACAAACTTTAATTGCTCTTTCCGACTGGGAAAAAACAAATTTAAAATCGATCTGGTATAATTCCTACAAATACCGTTCAAATCTATTCTTAATTGATAAAAAACTATTTTTTAGAGATATCACATTTTTTAATGATGAATATAAGGAAAGATATTTAAATAGGCGTTGTACCTCTTGGGATGCCGTTTATGATAATCTTCCATTAGTTGATTCTAGATTGTGGTCTTCCGATATTGATAACTGCTATTTGCTTTTTAAAAAAGAGGTTAATAATATTAATACCGAAACTGAGAATAACAATCTAATAATCCATATTACATTTAATGATGGAAGCAAAGGGAAAATTGTGTTTAAAGAAACAGCTATATGTTTTTATAATTGCGGTGATTTGTTGTATTCCTTGGGCAATCATAGTGCATTAGAAAACTATAAAGTCAGTAATCAAAAAATTGAATACCGTCATAGAAAATGTAGTTATTCAATAACAATTGACGCCAATATTCAAAAAATGGATAAGACATTTTTTTTAATTCACAGCCGTAAAAATATGAAAATTATTTTTTGATAGTAATTATGAATACTTTTTTGGGCTTCTAATCGCAGTTTGTGTAGCGGCTAATCTAGCTACTGGAACACGGAATGGAGAACAAGAGACATGGATTGCATTTGTGAAAGTGACTTTTTGACGATATTTTCTTGGAGTGACTCCAACGCATCTTTCGAATGAATGAGTTCAGCCAACTACAAAATTTCATCGTTGTCCTCAAAATTGGACAAAACAACTTATCCGAATAAGAGCCGTATAGTTGAATGGATTATTTTATGGTAAAAGACTTTATTGACTGTTTAATCAATAATAAGCCTCTTCCAATCAGCGTATATGATGCTGCAGCGTGGTATGCGATACTCCATTAAGTGAAAAATCCATTAAAGAAAATGATGCCCCTCAAGAAATCCCAGATTTCAATAGAGACAAATATAAACACGATTTATAAAGATGATTTTCATCTTTTGAAAGCAGTGGACAAGGGTCTCTATTTGTAATAAATTGGATATTATTGAAAAGATAGAAGATGATAGAGACTAGACATCTTTGATTTATTAGATAAAAATGAAATTAGATTACACTTTTCACTCACATACATTTCGCTGCGCACATGCAATTGGGGACATAGAAGACTATGTCCTTTTAGCGATTAAAAATAACTTTAAAATCTATGGTGTCTCTGATCACGTTTTTCTTCCAGGAATTACCCAAAAATGGACTAGAGGGAATTATGAATGTTTGGATGATTATATTGAAAAATTTAATATCTCCAAAGCTAAACATCATAATGAAATCGAAATGCACCTTGGATTTGAATGCGAATATAGCGACGTTTTTGTGGATTGTTACAAATATATATTAAAAGAAAAAGGTATTGAATATTTGATTTGCGGCCAACACTGCGGATTTAATTTAGATAAGTCTGCTTATGGCTATTTCGGGACACTTGAAGAATTTTTTAGATATAAGGATGACATTGTTAAAGCGATGCAAAGTGGTCTATTTTTATATATCGCTCATCCTGATTTATATTTTATTACCGCAACCGAAGTAACTGATTTATATAAAAAACTTACAAAAGAGATTATCGATGCAGCGATCAAATATGATGCAGTGCTTGAAGTTAATAGACACGGCCTACTTAGAGACCATCATCGTAACAATAATGTTTATATTGATTATCCTTGTGAATATTTTTGGAAAGAAGTTGCTAAAACAAATATCAAAGTAGTGGTTGGAGGAGATTATCACGATCCAAATGAAATCGAAGATAAAGTTCTTGAGGAACAACTTAATGCTTTTATTGAAAAATGTCATATAAAAATCTCAGATATAAAAGATATTTATCTTGACTATCAAAATAAAATTAAGCGAGTAATAAAATAGTATATAAAATTGAAAACGATATTGTCACTTTCGTAGAACCAAAAAAAGTTATTTCAAATAATGATTAAGCTCGATGATTAGTTCTTTTTGTAATGGAGAAGTAATTATCAGCGACATCAAGATATCCGAAGAAATAAATAATCGCCGTTGTATATTAAAGAAACATGTAATACAATGTAATACGGAAGGAGAAATACTATGGTAGTTTCTATTAGAATGACAGATGAAGAAAAAAAATTAGCAGATGCATATGCTCGTTTAAATGGTGTTTCTCTTAGCGAAGCTATTAAAAACGCATATTTCCAAAAAATAGAAGAAGAGTATGATATCGCTTTAGCTGATATGGCAATGAAGGATTATCAAAAGAATCCAAAGACCTATTCTTTAAAAGAACTCATGGAGGAACTAGGCCTTTGATATATACTGTCGAATTTACCGAATCAGCTAAAAAAGATTTAAAGAAATTAGATACTTATACTCAAAAAATCATTCTTCTTTGGCTCAATAAAAATTTACAAGGGTGTGAGAATCCGAAAGCACATGGAAAGCTATTAAGCGCAAATAGAGCCGGTGAATGGAGATATAGAATTGGCGATTATCGAATAATTGCGTTGATTGAAAACAATAAACTAATCATTCTTGTCATCGCAATTGGACACAGAAAAGATATTTACAAATAGCATCTGTTAACAAAAAAGCGGAAATCCGCTTTTTTTTGAATATTCAAAATAAAAGCGTATATAAGCAACAATACAAAAAAGAAAATGAAGCATTATGAAAAGCGTATAACCCCCAAAAAATGATTAATGTCATCGATTTAATAACAGGTCCAAAACTAAAAATTTGGACTTTTTTATTATCCTTAAGTTTCATTTAAGTTTCATCTTTTAATATTTACTCACCAAAGGAGGAAAAAGAGATGGAAAAAGAAAAGATTATCGCGGTTATGAAACGATATGAACTCAAATATTGTTTGACAAAAGAACAAGTTCAATATTTCAAAGAAAAAGTCTTGGAACATATGAAAATTGATAAATATGGTCTTACCACGATTAGTTCCATTTACTTCGACACTCCTAATTACTCATTAATTAATCGCTCGATTGAAAAACCAGCGTACAAAGAAAAAATCAGATTGAGAAGTTATGGACTTGCAAAAGAAAATTCCAAAGTCTTCTTAGAAATCAAAAGAAAAAACGAAAAAATCGTTTATAAAAGAAGAATTGTCACTACTGAAAAAGACGCTGAAGAGTTCTTCTTGAATAACAAGGAATTTAATGAAGGACAAATATCTAAAGAATTACAAGCTTTCAAAGAGAATTATGGTTATTTAGAACCTAAATATCTCATCATTTATGATCGCATTGCTTATTATCAAGATGAGAGTGACCTAAGAGTCACGCTTGATATGGATCCAAGATATCGAACTGAAGATTTAAATCTCCACACTTCTCTTAATGGAAAACCTCTATTAGGGGAAGGAGAAGCAATCTTAGAAATCAAAGTTCAGCATTCTGTTCCATTATGGCTAGTGAAAATATTAACCGAAGGAAAGATATATCAATCGAGTTTCTCAAAAGTTGGGACTGCTCATAAAAGAGAAATGCAAAACAAAATAGGAAGATTAGTGTTAGAAAAAAATTTATCAACCAATTCAATAAAAGGAGGATATCAATATGGATTCGTTATTTAATTTATTATCATCGTTAGATAAAACGGTTATCTGCTTAATTGTTATTGGAATTACATTCGTCATTGGTTTGGCGTATACGTTAATTGCTTCAATTAAATTACGTGCGACAAGAGGATTCTTTATTACTTCAATTCTCATTCCGATGATTGTTAGCAGTGTCATTTCGATGGTTTCAATCTTCTTAGATGAATCCACGACTGGTGCGGTTAGAATTGCCACAATTGCGGTAGCTTTAGGGTTAATTAGATTTAGATCAGCATCAGCAAAAGCAGAAGAACTCATCTTATTATTTGGAGGAGTGGCCTTTGGATTAATTTCTGGTTTAGGCTATGTCTTAATCGCCGCGATTATCGCCCTTGTCATTTCTGGATTATATGTATTATTTTCATCAATCAATCTCTTTGCTTTTAAAAGGATTGGCAATGAAAAATTACTAAAGATTACAATTCCAGAAGATCTCGATTATAACGAAGCATTTGACTCCATTTTAAAAACATATCTTAAGTCTTACGAATTAGTGGAAATCAAAACCACAGGAATGGGAAGCTTATTCAGATTATCTTATAAAGTTGAATTACTTGTTAAAGATAGTGAAAAAGCCCTCATTGATGAATTAAGAATTAAAAATTCTAATTTAGAAATCTCATTACTTCCATATGTTGAAAATAATAAAACCTTATAAGGAGGAAATAACAATGAAAAAGAAAATCTTATTATCATTATCGCTTTTATCGCTTTTAGCTTTAGCGGGTTGTAGTCAGTCGACTACGACAAATGAAAATTATGGTTCTCCATATGATTACACTGAAGAAATTACAGTTACTGATCCTACTGAAATTGAAGTTGAAGAAGTGACAAGTGATTTCTTAATTGAAACAAGCGATGGAGAATACACTCAAAACGGTAATGTTTACACAATTACAAAAGCAGGAACTTATTCATTAAGTGGAAAACTCACTGGTCAAATCTTAGTTGAAGCTGGTGAAGAAGATGAAGTAGTTCTCGAATTAAATGGAGTT
The DNA here is from genome assembly GCA_017635565.1 of Bacilli bacterium. Taxonomy (GTDB): domain Bacteria; phylum Bacillota_I; class Bacilli_A; order RFN20; family CAG-826; genus UBA2450. Next base: position 7,122 of record JAGBLE010000010.1, on the reverse strand, counting down.
AACATCTCTTATGATAGTGATTCTCCAATTAAGGCTATCAGTGGATCAAAATTAGAAATTTCCGCAAAAAATGGAACAGATAATATTATTACTGATAATAGAAAAGCCAAAACCACAGAAGTAGCAACTCAAGGAGAAGGAGCCATTTCAAGTGATATCGATCTAAAACTCAAAGGAAGCGGAACCTTAGTGGTTACTGGTAATTACAATAATGCGGTTCATACTTCTGATGACTTAACAGTTCAAAAATTAACATTAAAAGCGACTGGATATAATAACGCTCTTAAAGGCAAAGATAGCGTGACTATTACTTCTGGATCCATTCAAGCCTATGCTTTAAATGGAAACGGAATTAAAACAGATAATAGTGATGTTTCTTCCAAAGGAAATCAAAGAGGAACAATTACTATCAATGGTGGAACAGTCTATGTTGATTCTTTACATGACGCTATTGATGCAAGTTATGATGCAGTCATTGATGAACTTGATAGTGAAGTTCCAACTACATTAACAATCAAAACCGGGACGAAATCTTCTAATTACAATCGTTCAACTTTCAAAGCTGATAGTGAAAAAGGTATAAAGGCCACTAATACAATTACTGTTAATAAAGGAACAGTGGTAGTTGCTGCAAGCGATGATGCTCTTCACGCAAATTATGGTGATACTTTAGAAAATGGAAGTAAAGGCTTAGGAAATATCACCATCAACGATGGTTTAATCCAAGTTGCTAGTGGAGATGATGGACTTCATGCTGATAACACTTTAGCAATTAATGGTGGAAAAGTTGTTGTTACAGGAGCCACCGAAGGATTTGAAGGAAACTACATCAATATCAGTGGTGGAGAATCTTATATTTACGGCACTGATGATGGAGTTAACTGTTCAAAAAAATCATTCAGTAATTGTGCCTTCACAATGACTGGTGGATATCTTGATGTCGCAGTATCAAGTGGAGATACAGATGGAATTGATAGTAATGGTAATTTCACCTTAAGCGGCGGGGCAATTGTTACTAGAGGATCTCCAGGCACTAACGGAGGAGGAATGTCAACTGGAATGGATGTTGATGGAACAGTCTCCATGACTGGTGGAACCTTAATCGCTTTTAACGGATTAGAAGCTTCTCCAAGCGCAAGTGGGACGATTAAATACGCCGGAACTAGTGGTGCAAACACTGGTGGTCAAGGTGGAGGCCCTGGTGGAGGTGGCCCTGGTGGATGGAGAGCAAGTTCCTCTTCAAGAACATTCTCAGCAGGTAATTATGTCCTTTCTGGAGATGGATTGAGTGTCAGTTTCACTAATGATTATGTTTATGGAAGTTTCTTAGTGTATTCCGCTAATTTAACTACTGGAAGTACATACACTCTATCAAGAGGTGGATCTACTGTTCTTTCTTGGACACAATCATCAAATTCAGTTACTATTTCTTAATTTAGATGAAATATTTTAAAATATTGTTATGAAAATTTTATTAGTCGAAGACAATATTCAACTTAACAGAGCATTAACAACTCTTCTGAAGCGGAATTCATATATCGTGGATTCCGCTTATGATGGGGAAGAAGCCTTAATGTTTTTAAAAGAATACCAATATGATGTTGTGATTTTAGATATTATGCTTCCAAAAATTAATGGCTTAGAAGTGTTGAGTAAAGCAAGAAAAGATGGAATTCAGACCCCAATCATCATGCTTACCGCTAAAAGCACGATCGAAGATAAAATTACTGGTCTTGATTATGGAGCGGATGATTATCTTTCTAAACCATTTAATAGTGAAGAATTATTAGCGAGAATACGCGCTTTAGGGAGAAGAAAAGTTCAACAATATGAAGGTAATAAAGAAGTCACATATGGAGATTTACTAATTGATGAAGCTTCTTTTTTGGTTAAGTGTAATGATAAATCCGTATCTTTATCAAATAAAGAAATGCAGATATTTCTACTCTTACTAAAAGGAAACGGAAATATCGTCTCTCAAGAAACAATAAGTAAATCTGCCTGGGATAGCGAAGCTTATTCGACAAGCGAAAACGTGTGGGTCTTTATTTCATATTTAAGAAAAAAATTAGAATCAATTAGTTCAAAAGTAAAAATTAAATCAATCAGATATCAAGGATATTATTTGGAGAAATAAAATGATTAAGAAGTTGAGAAGAAAATTTATATTAATTTCTGCTTTATCAGTCTTTTTTGTTTTAGCGGTAACAATCGGAGCAATTAATATTTCAAATTATGTCTCTATTGAAAATAATTCAAAAAATATTCTCACAGAAGTGATTAAGGAAGGACCTAAACAAGAACTTGATCCTCTTTCTCCACCTGAACAAAATAACATCAATTTAAGGCAAGAACATTATTTTGTTGTTACTTTTAACGCAGATGGAACGATTAAAGAAACTGACAATCGACAAATGTTCATCTTAACTAAAGAAGAATGTAATGATTTAGCCACTAAAGTGTATAATGGCGAAATCACTGGAAGAAAATATGGAAACTTTAGATTTCAAAAAGAAAAGAAGAGCGATGGACTTACTTATGTCGGCTTTGTTGATATTAAAGAAAGACTAGATAGTTCAAGAAGTTTTCTTCTTACATCATCCTTAGTATCCGTTGGTGCTTATTTAGTGCTAATTGGTTTAATTGTTGTCGCTTCTAAAATCGCATTTAAGTCAAGCGAAGAAGCATATAAAAAGCAGAAAAGATTTATCACAAATGCCTCTCACGAATTAAAAACCCCAATTACTGTTATTTCTGCTGATTTAGATTTAATTGAAATGGATAACGGGAAAAGTGAATGGAGTCAATCAATACGTGACCAATTAGCGAGATTAACAGAGATGACTAATCAATTAGTAACTCTTTCTCGTCTTGAAGAAGAAGACCCTTCAAAATATCCGTTTGATGATTTCTCACTTAATGAGGTCAGTAAAAATGCGGTTGATGCATTTAAAACTTCTTTCAAAAAAGAAAATATTAAGTTTTCATATAACATCACTGGAAACTTAACGATGTTTGGAAACAAGTTTTTAATTAACGAATTAATAACCATCATGCTTGATAATTCGCTTAAATACACCGGTGGAGAAAATAAGAGTAGCTATTTTGTTGTAAGTGAAAATAAAAATAAAATTGAGCTTAGATTTTCAAACACGATTGATAAAAATGATGAAGTTGACACCAAACAAATTTTGGAAAGATTTTATCGCTCTCCTTCAAATAAAAAAGAAGGATCAGGAATTGGGTTATCAATCGTTCAAGAAATTGTTAATCTTCACAAAGGCAAAATAAAAGTTGATAAAAATAACAGCTCTTTAACTTTTTTCATCACTTTTGATTAAAGTGATATTTGCTAAAACATCGTCGAATTGAGAAACGCCACTTAAAAGTGATTTTCTTGCCGCTTTGTTGTGGACTTCAAGAAAAAAACACATAATAATTATAGAAATGAGCAATTTAGAAAAATTTCCTGATGGAAGTGTTGCTGATAGTTGGTTTTATCAAGTTAAAACGCCATCTTTAAATGATTTTAATAATAAATATGTCATAAGCGATTATGGTGTTGAAAGTAACGGCTCCTTACAGACAAATAAAATTCAAGCAGTTATCGATTTAGCTTATAAAAATGGTGGTGGCCTTATCATAATTCCAAAGGGAACATATTTAACTGGTGCTTTATTTTTCAAACAAAATGTCCACTTATATTTAGATGATGGAGCGACACTTTTAGGTAGCGATGATATTAATGACTATCCATTAATTGAAACACGAATTGAAGGTGAAACATGTTTATATTATCCAGGTTTAATAAATGCCGATAATGTTGACGGTTTTATCGCATTTGGAAAAGGGGTTATTGATGGAAATGGATTAAAATCATGGAAGTCATTTTGGGAAAGAAGAAAATGGAATCCAAAATGCACAAATAAGGACGAACAAAGAAACAGGTTAATTTATATTTCAAATTCAAAAAACATATTGATATATGGCCTTAGTTTCAAAAATTCGCCATTCTGGACTACTCATATTTATAAATGTCATCACGTAAAATTTATTGATTTAAATATTTCTTCACCAAAAGAACCCGTTCCTGCACCTAGTACCGATGGCATCGATATTGATGCCTGTAAAGATGTGTTGATTAAAGGATGCTATTTTGAAGTTAATGATGATGGTGTTGCTTTAAAGGGTGGTAAATTTCGTAGACCAGACAATATGATAGTTAATGTTAAAAACGCATGTGCGTCCATGCTTCAATTCACCCATATCTTTATTCTCTACATATAGTATATCAAAAAAGTGGATATAACACACTTAATATTTATATTATTTTATGAAAATTCAGCAGTATATAGTATTTTTAAATCACTTTCATCTCGGCAGTTGAACAACCGAGGATTCCCGTTCATATTCCTAAAAAAATCAAGATAATCATTGATAAACGAATTGTATAAGGGAAGGGGCTTTTCGAAAACAATAGGTGAGTAGTAAGCTCATTTTGTTTATTTTTGCGCGTTCTTGCTATATTTATTTATTGATTATTAATAAGCACACTTTCTCAAAAACAATATTATAATTGAGGAAGATAAATGAAAGTGGTGCGGCTATGTTGAACAATATTAATTCAAAAATATCTTTATTAAGAGTAACTGTTAATTCCGGAAAAGGCGAAGGCAATAAATTAATTATTATCAATAATGGAGTGCTTGAAATATATTTAGATGAATCCCACGGATTAGATATCTTATCTTTAAGACATAAAGGCACTCTTATTTCTTTCTTATCTTCAAATGGTTTGAATAATCATAGTCATGTTTTCTCCTCTTCTTTTCCCGGAGGGATGCTTTACACTTGTGGACCAGATGTGATTGGAGGAAAAGAAGGATATTATCAGCACGGACAATATCATTTAAATCCTGCAGAAATTATTTCTATTATTCAAAACGAAAATAAAGTAGTGATCAAAGCAAGAATCGATGTCACCGCATTATTTGGAATTAATTTTTCAATATTTAGAGAAATTTCACTAGCCGTAAACGAAGAATCGCTAAAGATTAAAGACACATTGGTCAATAACTTAAATACACCACAAGAATATGCACTCCTATATCATTTTAATCTCGGTTATCCATTTTTAGCGCCGGGAACGAAAGTGATCACTAACGCTAATCACGTTGAACCAAGAACAGAATTCGCTAAAAAATATTTTAATGAATATGATATGATCCCTGATGAAGTTAGAAAAGATGAAGAAGTGTTTTATCATTTTGACGCAAAAGAGATGGTTTCTGTCGCTTCTCCAATAAAAAAGAAGTGGTCGCTAACTTATGATAAAAAAGTTTTTCCATATGTTATTGAATGGAAATCTTTGGTCGATCAAAATTTTGCTTTAGCCTTAGAACCCGCAACATCTTTATTAGATGAAAAATTAAAATATCAATCCTTACCTCCTAAAGGAGAATTGACTTATCAATTTATGATTAAAGTGGAGGATGAAAAATAATATGACCGCAGCAAAAATATTAGAAGCTTTAATGCTTGTTGCTTTTGGGGTTAGTTGGCCAATTAGCTTATTTAAATCAATTAAAGCAAAGAATACTAATGGAAAAAGTATTTTGTTTTTAATCATTATTGATATTGGTTATATCTTTGGAATGATTTCTAAATTTGTTTCTACAACTTTTGTCTGGTCCACTGACTGGTGGATTTTCATGATTTACTGCATCAATTTTGTCTTTGTTAGCACAGATTTAGTTGTCTGTTTAATTTATAGAAATAAAAATAATAAAACCGTTATTCAAAATTAGGGAGAAAGCGTATGGTTTATAAAAAAATATTATTAAAAGAAATCGATCCAAGGTTTACTGATGAAAGTCTTTCGTTAAGCATTTATATTTCTGATAGCAATGAAGCGGTTAACAAAAGACCTGGAATGTTAGTGTGCCCAGGAGGTGGATACGCTCATTGCTCTCCTCGAGAATCTGAGCCAGTTGCTTTTAGATTTTTAAGCGAAGGATTCAATTGTTTTATCTTAAATTATTCAGTAAAGAAGAAATATCCTGCTCCGTATTTAGATTTGGCGTTAGCGGTTTCTTATATTAGAAATCATGAAGAAGAATTCAATTTATTTCCAAATTCTTTGTCGATTGTAGGATTCTCCGCTGGTGGTCATCTTGTTGATTCTTTTGGCTTTCTTTATCCTGAACTCGCAAAGGAAATTGGGGTTAACGAAGAATTACTCAGACCTTTTTCAATTGTTTCTTGCTACGCTGTTACCCTAATGGGAATGAAAACTCATGGTGGAACTCGAGATGTCATTTGTGAAGGAGACATTGAATTAGAAAAGAAATTAGATGTTCCAAGTAATGTTACTAATTTATATCCTCCAACATTTATTTGGACTACAAAAGACGATGGCGCTGTCCCATATGTTAATTCGACTCTTTTTGCAGAAAAATTAAAAGAATTAGGGGTTAAGCATGAACTTTATGTTTTTGAAAGTGGATGGCACGGTTCCTCGGTATGTAATAGATCTTGTTATAAAAAAGAAGATATTACTGAAAAGATGAAAGATATACGTGATTGGGCCTCTTTAGCAGCGGATTTTATCTTCGATTTGTTTGATTCACAAAGTCATTAATGGCTAAAAATAGAGCACCTATGCTCTGCAGTAGTCAACATTTTGTAGACACTTGTTGTTTGCGGTTGTAGTGAATTTGCCTGTATGCATAAGGTGTTAAATAGCCTAATGTGCATGCAGGTCTTTCTTCATTGAAGAAATCTACATATTTTTCAACAAATGTAGGAACATCATCGCATTCATTGATTTTAAAATCGATAAACATTTCGGTTTTTGCCCATCCATTTATTGCTTCCATAGCGGCGTTATCTGTAGGTGTTCCTGCTCGAGACATAGAATGTGTGATATGATAGAGGGGAAGAATTTCATTGAAGCTCTTCGAGGAGTAGACTGAGCCTTGGTCGCGTGTATCATTTTCCTATGAATTAAAGGTTGATTGTAAACTATATGTGGTTTTAGAAATTTTTGATGGTCCGCATCCAACCAAATCTAATAAGACTTTGATCTTGCATTTAGTCTAAAACCCAATTAATTCTTTGATT
>JAGBLE010000009.1 GCA_017635565.1 Bacilli bacterium | reverse complement strand
TTATTCGCTCTTCTATGGTAAAATGTGAATAGCTCATAAAGAACCTCCTGTAGATAAGTGTCGCAACTATATCTTACACCAGGATTGATATGAGCCTTTATTTTTGTCTAGAAGTGTTGCACTTGAACGGTAAATTCACCATATAAAGAAAAAGGAGATTTATTCTCCATCTCCTTCTCCACTAGGTTGTGGGTTTTCTTGAGTGGTTTCCTTTTTCTCAACTGGATTATCATCAACCACTTCATCTTTTTTGAGGTGTCGATGTTCGAGCAAATAATCGATTTCTTCAGCGGTTATTTGTTCGTGTTCAATTAATGTCTGCGCAATTAATTCAACATCATCCTTATATTTCTTAATAAGCTCAACAGCTTTTTCATGAGCGTCATTGATAATCTTTTGAATTTCTGCATCAATTTTTTCAGCAGTTGCCAAAGAGAAATTCTTTTGAGTTGAAGTATAATCTCTTCCTAAGAAGACATTACCAGAAACGCTTTCATATTGAATTGGTCCAAGAGAAGACATACCGAGTTCAGTAACCATCATTCTCGCAATACGAGTCGCCATTTCAATATCGTTTTGAGCGCCACTAGAAATATCATCAAAGAATACTTCTTCAGCGGATCGTCCACCGAGATAGCCAACAATTCTGGCTTCTAATTCACGTTTAGTAAGTAAGAATCTATCTTCTTCCGGAGTCATTCTGACATGGCCACCAGTATTTCCACGAGGAATAATGGTAATCTTTTGAACTTTATCAGAATGTTCTAATTTCAATCCGATAATAGCGTGACCAGCTTCATGATGAGCAACAACATCTCTTTCATGTTTATTAAGTGAACGACTTGATTTAGCAGGACCTGCCACTCTTCTATCGATTGCTTCATCAATTTCAGACATGGTGATGCAGTCTTTCTTTCTTCTCACTGCTAAAATAGCAGCTTCATTCATAATGTTTTCAATATCTGCTCCTGAGAAACCAACGGTTCTCTTAGCAATTTGAGAGAAATCAACATTTTTATCAAGTTTCTTATTGCGTGAATGGACTTTGAAGATTGCTTCTCTTCCTTCTTTATCAGGAAGCGAAACAGTAATCTTGCGGTCAAATCTTCCCGCTCTTAAAAGAGCTGGATCAAGAACATCATCTCTATTAGTTGCCGCCATAACGATAATTCCTGAATTATCAGAGAAACCATCCATTTCAACAAGCAATTGGTTAAGAGTTTGTTCTCTTTCATCATTTCCACCACCAAGACCTGCTCCTCTTTGTCTACCAACAGCATCGATTTCATCGATGAAAATTAAGCAAGGAGCATTTTCTTTAGCGGTTTTAAACATATCTCTAACACGGCCAGCACCAACACCGACAAACATTTCAACGAAATCAGAGCCTGAGATTGAGAAGAATGGAACTCCTGCTTCTCCTGCGACTGCTTTTGCTAATAAAGTTTTACCAGTACCTGGATGACCAACTAAGAGGATTCCCTTAGGAAGTTTAGCACCAAATTTGGTGTATTTTTGTGGATCTTTGAGATATTCAACAATCTCTTCCATTTCTGCTTTTTCTTCGTCACATCCAGCGACATCTTTAAATCTTGTTTTTGAATCTTGAACTCTTCTAGCGCGAGATTTATTGAAGTCCATCGCTTGGCGATTTGAGTTATTAACAGAACTTGATAATCTGGAGAATAAGAAGATGACAACAATAACTGAACCAGCAAGCATGATAATTGTTGGCCCCCATTGATCCCACCATGTGGTTTCATAAACATCTCTAATTGAAATTCCAGATGTAGAAGTAATATATGTATTAACTAAATAGTTAACACTTCTACCAGTTAAGGTAAAAGTTTCTTCAGAATTATAAGTTTTGTTTACTGGATTACCTGTTGAGTCATATTCAACAACAGTAATGGTTTTTGTTGTTCCATCAAAATTCTTTTCAACAGTAATAACATATTCAAATGAACTACTATTATATGTATAACTATCAGTATTAAAAGTATATGAGTTGGTTCTTCCGTTTTTATCTTTATATGAACCGGAAATTGTTGTTAATTCGCTGCCGTAATGATGGGTAATCGTTGCGGTTTCAACTCGACCATTTACTAAAGCGGTAACATAATCATTACGATTTAAATGAGTGGATTTATCAGTGTTTCCAAAAATTCTATAAACCAAAATGCCGATTAAACCGACAGTTAATAAAATTACAAAAATAAAGCCAAAAGATATTCTGCGGCGAGGAAAATTTGTGTTTGGTTCTTGCTCTGCCATTTCTTTTACCTCCTTTTGTCTTTAACAAATACAAATAGCATATCTAAATAATTAGATATTATGATTATATTAGTTTTTGACTACATTTCAAAGCAAAACACATATAAATGTGCTTTGTCATAGTTTGACATAAAAATTTGTGTTCTCATCAGGCTTAAAATCTTTTTGATATCGAGGGATATATAAAACTTTACCTCTACTATTAATAATGACTGGCCAGCGATATCTCGCTCTTAAAGGAATCTTCCAGTCAATAAAAAGTCTTCTAACAGGAACGTTATATCCTTTTATATTAATTGAGTCTGTTAATTTAACATTCCTAATTAATATTGGATAATCACTAGATGTGACATTTCTTCCTTCACTACTCTTAGAAAAGTCCAAATAAAAATATGGGGTGTCTAATTTACATGGTTTATCTAAACAATAACTATATCCGACCATAAAATTGTCGTTATCGACGATATCGATGTAATCATATTCTTTAACAAAAAATAAATGTCCTTTGATATTAAAGAAAATGTTTGGTTTTTTGCTTATTAGCGCTTTTCTAATTTCACCTACATTTTGTTTTGAAAGGTATTGAGATTCATCAATGAATTTGCATAATTTATTTAAAGCGTATTGAAAAGAAACTTCATCTAAAGATAATAAGTAATTAACATCATGAATTTTATAATAATCTAAAGAAGATAATATTTGATCTAATTTTTCGTTTTCTTTTTTAATTTGATTAATTAATTCTTCTCTTTCTTTTATATTTAATTTTTCCACAACTTCATGACGATATTTATTTCTTAAAATTGAAATATCAAAATTGGAATTATCAATAGCGAAAGGAACATTATTAGAAACACATATATCTTTAAGCTCTTCTTTAGAGAAAGATAAAAGAGGCCTAATTACTTCCATTCCTTTGATTCGAGTTACTGGAGAAATTCCATAATATAATGGGCAATTATGGCGATGTTTTTGGATTAAATAAGTTTCAATATGGTCATCTTCTTGATGGGCGACAAGAAGAGCGTCAAAGTTATATTCTTTAAGCAAAGAAGCAAAAAATGAATAACGGATTTCTCGACACGTTGCTTCAGATAAATATTCTAAAGATCGATTTGTATCTTTAACATGAACTTTGATATTAAAGATAGAAGCATAATCAATTAACCCCTTAACTTCTGAATCTGACTCTTTTCTTAAGTGATAATTAACGATTGCACATTCAAAATTATAGTTACCTTCAATCAAAAAATGAAAAAGCGCCATAGAGTCTGGTCCAAAAGAACACGCTAATAAATATTTTTTATTTTTATCGAGATTAAACTCTTTCATAGCTCGCCTTTTCTTTTTTACCTACTTTTTCAATTGTCACTGCGATATCAAAATTCTTATCTCCAAAGGTGATATTGACTATATCTCCGGTTTTAACTACACTACTTGGTTTGGCGATTTTTCCGTTGATTAAAACTAATTCGCGAAGACAATATTCTTTAGCGATTGTTCTTCTTTTGATAATGCGTGCTTCTTTTAAAAATAAATCAATTCTCATTTTGAATAACCTTATTTGTTCTAATGACATTAACTAACGCTCTTAATATATTTTCAAAACTATTAAGCCAATCCATTTTTTTAGTCATAACAATCTTGAATTTTCGATTTAGATAACTAATTTTAATAATTGATAAATAAGGAATAAGAGCTTCAAATAATATATTACCAATTCCTTTAATATTAATAAAATTATCACCGAGATTAATTTCTAAATTATATTTTGTTTCTTTTACTTCTCTAATGTCGCATTCCTTAACCATTAAATCAATACTTTTCTTAGTGAAAAGTTGATTAACTTCTTCAGGAAGTTTTCCATATATATCTCTGGTTTTTGATTTGATTTTCATTAACGATTCATCACTAGAAGCACTCATAATTTCTTGATAAAGTTCAATTTTGTCACTTTGATTAGCGTATTCTTTTGGAATATAGGCATCAAAATTAACTCCGAGATTAAGATTATATTGAGGAGGTTCTTTTTCTTTTTCTCCATCGATTTTTTCTTTTACAGCTTCATTAAGAAGCTTAATATACATATCCAAACCAATTGAATCGATGAATCCTGCTTGTTCTGGTCCTAAAATATCACCCGCTCCTCTAATCATAAGGTCTCTTTGAGCGATACGATATCCACTACCTAATGCAGTGAATTCTTGGATAGCTTTTAATCTTTTTTGGGCTTCTTCTTTTAACGCTTTATTTCCGTTATACATTAAATAAGCATAGGCAATTCTATTTCCTCGACCAACTCTTCCTTTAATTTGATATAGTTGCGCTAAACCATAATGATCACTATCATCAACAATAATCATGTTAGCGTTAGGAACATCAATTCCATTTTCAATAATTGAAGTACAAACCAAAACCTGAACTTCTCCAGAATAAAATTTAAGCATGACATCTTCAATATCATCTTTTGACATTTTTCCATGCGCTACAGCAATAGAAACACTTGGTAAAGCTTTCTTTAATCTATTTGATATTTCATAAATTGTTTCAATGTTATTGTGTAAATAGAAGACTTGACCATCTCTTCCGAGTTCTCTTTGAATTAATTCTTTAACAATATCCGCTCTAAAAGGAGTGACATATGTTTGAATTGGCATTCTTTCGGAAGGAGGAGTATTAATTTGAGATAAACTTCTCACTCCAAGAAGAGATATTTGTAATGTTCTTGGAATTGGAGTGGCACTTAATGTTAAAACATCGATGTTGCTCTTCAATTCTTTAATCTTTTCTTTTTGTTCAACTCCGAATCTTTGCTCTTCATCAACAACGAGTAAACCGAGATCTTTAAAGATAATATCTTTAGATAATAATCGATGGGTACCAATCACTAAATGAATTTTTCCGTTAGCGACATCTTCAATATATTCTCTTTGTTTCTTTTCAGGAACTAAGCGAGAAAAAACAGCGATTTTAATATCAAACCCAGCAAAACGATTTACTGCAGTTTCAAAATGTTGTCTTGCTAATAAAGTAGTTGGACAAAGTAAAGCGACTTGTTTACCACTATTTATTGCTTTAAAAATTGCTCTAAAAGCTACTTCAGTTTTACCAAATCCAACATCTCCACATAATAATCGATCCATTGGATGAGTGCTTTCCATATCTTCTTTAATTTCTTGTAAAGACCTTTCTTGGTCTTTGGTTAATTTAAAATCACAACTATCTTCAAATGCTTTTTGGAATTCATCATCTTTAGCGAAAGAAAACCCTTCAATCTTGCTTCTTTCAACATAAAGGTTAAATAATCTTTCCGCTAAATCGTGAATGCGAGCTTTGATTTTTTCTTTTTGTCTTTCCCAATCTTTCGTATGTAATCTTGAAAGCCGAGGTTTTGCGCCTTCTTTTCCAAGATATTTTCTTATTAAAGAAAGTTGATTAAGTGGAACATATAATATTTCTCCACCATAATAAGCAATTTTAAGATAATCTTGATGCTTTCCTTCAACTTCAAGGGTTAATAATTCAATGAATTCCCCAATACCTTGATATTCATGAACAACATAATCTCCAGGAGACAAATCTTCTCCGCTTCTAACAATCGTTGCTTCTTTAAATCTATTGTCAAATCTTGTGACACGAACTTTGTAATTAAACAATTCGCTTCCAGTCAGGAACGCTACTTTTTCTTCTTCTAAGATGAAACCCATTGGCAAAGAAGAAATTGCTAATCCAATTTGTTTTTTATTAGGTAAAGAAAACTCTTTAACTATTTCATAAGGAATTTGTTGGGCTTCAAACATCGTAATAACGTTTTCTAGTTGTTCTTTAGTACCTAAAGAAATGTTAACTTTATATCCTAAATTCGTATAAGAACGGATGATATTTAAAGCGTCACTTTCTTTATTTGATTCAAAAGGAACGACTTTACAATTAAAAACAATGTCAGAAATATCTTTTTGTAATAAATCAGTTCTTATTAATTTGTGCCTAATAAAATTGAGGCGATCAAATTCATGAAACAAAGATAATCCTGAAATTGCTTTTCCTTGTTCGAATAATTCATATAAGAAAGAAGAAGATTCTTCAATCATTAAAGAAGCACTTTCCCTTAAAGAATGCTCATCAACAAAAACGATATCATAATCTTGACAATAATCAATTAAAGAAACATCACTATCGGATATCAAAGAATAATAGCGATATAAATTTGGAGAATAATTATATTCTAAAATTTCTTGAATGTCGCTTAACGTTATATTTCTTAAAGACTCAAAATCAGTAAGAGAGAGCCTGTTTTTATCTTTTTCAAGTTGCGACATAATTCTTTCGGTCGCATTTTTGCTCTCGCTTTCCGTAAATAAAAAGTCATTAGCGGGTAAGATTGACACTTCTTTAACAATCTCTTTACTCGATTGAGATGCAATATCAAAAAATCGAATCGATTCAATTTCATCATCGAATAATTCAATCCTTATCGCATCATCATAATTGACTGAAAAAATATCTAATATATCTCCTCTTGATGCGAATTGGAGTGATTGATCGATTTTATTTACTTGATAATATCCCGCTCTGACAAGTGTTTTTTTAATTTCTGTTAAATTGATATGGTCTCCAATTTTAAATTTAATTTTGCAATTATTAAATGTTTCTTTTGAAGGTAAATATCTTAATATAGCGGCAATATTAGCGATTATAATTTCGGCTTTTCCATTTATTATCTCATCGAGAACATAAATTCTATTCGCTGCCATTTCTTTGCTTAATGAAAGATTTTCCGCTCTAATTAATTCATCATTCATAAATAAAGAAACATTTACGTCTGGAAGTAAACATTTAATCAAAGAATATAGTCTTTGAGATTTATATAAATTAGAAGTAATTAAAAGGTATTTGTGTTTTTCTTCTTTATATGCGGATGCAGTTAATAAGGAAATTCCAATTAAATCATTAACGACAAAATGCCCGCTTCCCGATAAGAAGGGGGGTATCGCTTTATTATTTTTAAGGAAATCAAAGATGTTCGTTAATGGACCTCCTAATTAAATCTAGTCATTGCTTTTTCAAAATTATTGGATTTGAGGATTTCTTTTAATGCTTCAACCGCATTATTAATCGCTTCATCAATAAGTTCTCTTTCTTCTTTGGTTGGTTTAGAAAGAACATAATCGATTGTATCGTAAGTAGGTTCCCCTATTCCAATTCTAATTCGCTTAATATTTTGGCTTCCAAGTTGTTCAATGATATTTTGCATACCTTTATGACCACCACTGGAGCCATTTTCTCTTAATCTTATTCTTCCAGGATTAAGGGCCATATCATCATAAATAACAATAATGTCATTTAAATCGATTTTGAAATATGAAACTATTTCTCTTACTGATTCTCCTGATAAATTCATAAAAGTTTGTGGTTTAAGAAGAAAAATATCTTCACCAAAAACTTTTCCTCGACCGACCAAGCCTTTGAATGATTCTTTATCAATATCAATTTGAGCGAGTTCACTAAAAAGATCAACGACATCAAACCCCATGTTATGTCGAGTATGTTCATATTTTTTTCCAGGATTACCAAGTCCAACAATAAGTTTCATAGCGATATAATAATACACTTAAATCATAAAATGATTAACGCTTATTTTTTATTCTTTCATTAAGGAATAAATACGCTTCTTCTTTCATCTTAGATTTATCGATAAGCATTCCAACAATTACTTTGCCGTTTTTATTTCTAATAAAAATATAATTATCTATTTCTTTTGTTTTGCAGTTATCAAATCTACAAATAAAGCGGATTTCTTGACCGTCAACAAGTAAATTTGTTTGCTCAATTTTATCATCAAAAATCTTAAAAGATATCGGCATTAAATTTGCTTTAACGCGTTCATAATATTTGTTTGGACCTAAAAAGAGGAAGATGAATAAAGTTGTTAATAATAAGATTCCACCGATGATAATGAAAACTAAGAATAGGAAGAAACTAACAAAAAATAAAGGGATAGAAATAATGATAAAAGCAAGAGAAACTAATAAAAACAACAAAAACTGACTTGATGTCATAAATAAGACATATTTATATATGATGCCTTTTGAATAAAAAGGTTTATCAATCACAACAATATGTCTAACATTTGAATTATTCTCTTCATTAGTGATATTTATATCCATTTTCTTACTCAACTTTCTGATTTCTTCATCGTTTATTGTTTCTTTGTTATTTAAATTCATTTCAATTGAATTATCTTTTCTCTTGCTGCGTTTAAATATATAGATGAAAACTGTTACAAAATAGAATAATGAATAACTTCCCGCAACAATTAAAATAATTGATAAAACATTAAGAAATTCATTATTTGGAACATATTCGGAAGCACCACTTCTCCCTTGATTAATTGCATCAATCATAATGTAAATAATTGAAGCAAGTAAACCAAGCAAAAAAATCATCATAATGGAAAACAATATGATATTAATAATATTTGAGAAATAGCCTTTCTTCATCATATACTCATAATAATAATGCCCCCATTAGAAGATGGAGGCATTATATTTAGCTTTTTTAAAAGTAATTATTCGCCTAAATCAGGGAGTTCTGGTTGTTGTTCGCCTGGATTAACAATTGCTTTGACAGCAGCAAGAATGTCAACGTTATATTCCGCTAATTGATCTGCTGTTAATAAAGCGAAACTAGCAGCTTCACCGTAAACTGTTTTAGCGTTAAGAGATGCTCTAAGAGTAATTCCATTGACTAAGCCAGCGTCAACTTTGACTGTAGCTTCTTCAAATGAGAATTGCGAGGCACCATCTAATTTAGAAACGACTAATGCAAAACCAGCGTTAAGTTTTGTAAATGTTTCAGATAAATCAGAACTGGTTGCTGTAGCAACTGCTGTTCCTTCTTCATCTTCGACTGGTTGTCCTTGGCCAAAAGAACTAACTAAAGCCATGACATCGCCTGAATAGCCAGCAGCAAATTTGTTATATTCACCATTTTCATCTTTATAACCTTTGAGGGTGAATTGAACTGGTGCTTCTTCTCCAAAATAAGCTGGAAGCATTTCTCTAATCATTGGAAGCATAGTGTCGAGTTGTGCAAATAAATCAGCAAGAGCGTCAATGCTTACTTCAACATCAACTTCTGTTTCATCAGTTGGCATGATAGGAAGTGTTTCTTTAACAAGGGAAGCATCAACATAGCCTTTGTGATTTGCTCCTAAAAGTTGGTTATATAACATTTCAACTGTAAGGTTTGAGGCTTCTAACATTGGTGTTAATCCTAATTGGTTAACAACCGCTGTTGCGTTACGAAGAACGCTTTCATCAGATAAATCAACAAATAATCTTGCGCCTAATTTTCCTTCTGTATCAACGGTAACAACTTGATAAATCGCTGATAAGTTTAAGTTGGTAACGGAAACATTGGCTTTCTTATCTCCCATTGGGATGCCGTTGACTGTAAGATTCAAATTCTTAACGTCGAGTTTAGCAGCGTTATAAGAATCTGCAGTAGTTAAGTCTGCTCTAGCAATATAGAGATCAACTTGACCATTTACTTTGAAGTTGAGTTTGTCAGTTTTACCAACCGGAATATTATTAGCTTCAACATCAAAAGTAAGAGATGTCTTACTAGTCATTGTGCTGAATGTGTTTAAAACACCATCAGTAAATGTGTTAACAGCAAGATTATAAGCTTCTGCTTTTTCGGTATCTTGTTCGTCATTTTTAATTTCTTCACCACCGGAAGGTAATTCAACATCGGAATAAGAACCGCTTGTGGATCCGCATGCTGTCATCATCATAACAACAGGAAGAACCAATAATTTAATTTTTTTCATTTTTTTCTTCTCCTTATGTGATTATTATAATATCTTTATTTTCTAAATAAAATGACAAATATTTTTGATTAGGTTTATACTATGAATGACATGAAAATTAAAGAATGGTTTAAAACTTTGCTTGCTGGTATGGCAATTGGCGTCGGCAGTTCAATTCCAGGTGTTTCCGGAGGAACAATTGCGGTTATATTAAAAGTTTATGAAAAATTGCTTTGGGCAATTAGTAATATTTTTAAAGAATTTAAGAAGGCTGTTATATATTTAATCCCTGTTTTATTAGGTGTTGTTTTAGCGGTAATTCCAATGCTTTATTTGATGGATAAAGCCTTAAATGGATTCTTATTTGGAATTGTTTGTTTATTTGCTGGTTTCATAATCGGAAGTTTTCCAAGTGTCACCGATGAAGTGAAAGGTGAAAAGACTAAAAAGAGTTATATCATCACTTTAATTATCACTTTATTATCAGCGATTGGATTAGGAATCGCTAGTGTCTTAATTAAGGCTGATGTCTCTTCTGAATTAGCCAATCCTTCTTGGTGGATGTATATTGTTTTAATTCCAGTCGGATTTATCGCTTCTATCGCTTTAGCGGTTCCTGGCTTATCAGGAGGAATGATTTTATTACTTCTTGGATTTTATAAGCCGTTAATTGAAACGACAGTTGAAACAGCAAAAAATTGTTTACAAGGAGACTGGTCAAATTTTGGTCAACAACTCGGAATCCTTGTTTGTTTTGCAGTTGGAGTTATTATTGGATTTTATTTTATTTCAAAATTAATGCACTTCTTGCTTCAAAAATGCCGCACCATTACATTTTACGGAATCATTGGTTTTATTATTGGAAGCACGTTAGCGTTATTCTTTAATTATGAGATTTATTCTTATTATTTAATTTGGGCAAGCAACAGTTATGTTTCAATGCCTTTATATATTGAAATACCAATTGGTGTTTTCCTTCTTATATTAGGAATAATTGCCTCTTATTTATTAGTCAGATATCAAAGAAAACAAAATAATATTGAAGCTAAAAAGAACCAAGAATAACCTGGTTTATTTTTTAGAAAATTGCTCTCCAATTTTTGAAGTTCGTATACGAGTTACTATATCCAATATCGTTATAATCAGAAATATTTGCGATGACGCATAATCCGTTAGAATTTCCAGCTTCATCACCAGTTTTGTTATATACGATTACATCACTTAATATTGATTTTAAATTATCGATATCGTTTTTAAGTGTTGAATAATCATTACTGGCGTTCATTTTGTTTAACATGTCAATGACATCAAACGATCCATAGAAATGGTAGCCAGGTAATAAATAATATCCACTACCAACATTTACAAACATTCCAGTTGGATAATTATATTCATCAACATAATAGTTATAATCATCTTTGGTACAATATTCATCAGCGTAATCTTTAACATTTTTAAGTAACGCTTTTAATTTTGATAAGCCAATATTTTTGACTTTAGTTGCAAATGATTCAAAAGCAGTCTTGTATGAAGCCATATAGCTTAAATCTAAATAAGATAATGTTTGATCATTATCATATCCTGCAACGCCATAAGTGTCTTCATATGACTTAACAAAGCTATCACAAATTGCGGTTAAAATAGTGTCTAAATCTTTTTTTGCATATAAATCATCAAGCCATTCACTATAAGCCCAACCTTCACCAGCTTCACTTTCTTGCGAAGCAACCATATATTTGAAATATTGGCTATTGAATTCAGCGATATCTTGAACTTGCATTAAACAGCAGTCATAGCCAATCCAATCAAATTTTTCTGTGATATTTAAGTTATTTCTTACGTTTTTAAAGGCATTACTAATTTCTAAATCAGATAAAGAATCAGAATATCCATCGGTGCCTGAGAAGTTTTCATCATAGCAACATCCATCAAGAGCACCACCGTGATTCCAGAAGATAACTGCGGTGTGATCAGCGCGATATTTGCTTGATAAACCCCAAGTTAAGAAGCTTTCTAATGTATCTTGGCTACCCATAGAAGCGTTATTTAAGAATTCAACTTTATTAAGTTTCCCATTTCTTACTTCCCATCTGCCAAGTTTGTCATTTGGAATTCCGTATGTATCTTTCCAAGCGGAGGCTCCACCTGTTTGGATAAGAATATTTACATCATCTGGTTGGTTTTTAACAGATAAAATCTCTTTAATGTCTAATGTAGCTAAACCTTGTAACTCTCCTGTTGAATTACCATAATCATCATATAGTTCTCCACTTTCAAGATCAGATCCACATAAATAAATCATAATTGTGTAACTTCCTTCGGAAGAAATGATGACATTTTCTTCTACTGTAACTTCACAGCTAGCAGAAATAGAAGGAAGATTTGTTAATTTAGCGGTAATAGTTACTTTACTATTAACAGGGGCATCACTATTAACACTAATTTCTCCATTATTAACAGTGGCAATTGAAGTATTACTACTAGTCCAAGTAATCTCTTTATTTTGATTAGCGTTGCTTGGTAAATAGCCCACTATCAATTTTGCAGTCTTGCCTTGTTTAATATTTAAAGAAGAACTAGATAAGGTAATCGCAGCAGGATCAACTGGCTCAATCGCGCCTACAGTAAAAGTTAAACTCTTTAAATAAACACGTTTAATCGCAGATAAAGCAATTTCATCAGTTTCAACATTATCAAATGTATATGTATAATCCGCCATATTTACATTTAATGATTGACTGACACCATTAATTTCGAGTTTTGAATTATCTTTGCTATTATAAGCGGCTGCCTTAGCAACAACGCTTTTAATAACATATTTCTCTTTTAAATAAATTGTTAATGAGCCACTAACTTTCGAACTCGAAATCTTTAATCCATTTGTAGAAGCATATACTTTAGTGGCTTCGTAATTAGAAATATATTCTTTTCCAGTTTCAATATTATCGCTTAAAGAAGTTATTTCTCTATTTGAATCTTCGCTAGCACTAGCAAAAACAATTGAAAAAGCGCTATCTTTTGCTTCTGGTTTATCAGAACTATTTTGAGTAACTGTAAATTTACAACTTGCGGTAATAGATTTATCGCTAGCGCTTGTCGCAGTTACTGTTGCGTTTCCTTCACTAATTCCTGTAACTTCTCCGGTAGTAGAAACATAAGCAACATCATTATCACTACTAGACCATGTTATATTTTGATTTGTAGCATTTGTTGGAGATACGGTTGCGATTAATTGAAATTTTTCATTTACTTTAATGGTTTTATTAGACTCATTTAAAGTAATTGATGAAACGCTAATGTCTTCGTCTCCTTCTTGTTGAGGATTTGATTGTGTATTGTTTGCACAAGAAACAAGAAGCAAAGCAGATAAGAATGTAGTTAATGTTTTGATCTTCTTCATTTTAAAACTCCTTTTAGGGAAGATATTATTTTATAAAATAATAAATGAAGAAACAACTATAAAAATAATTTAACTATTGTATTTACGTCTAATAATGAAATATATTCCAAATAAAGAAATTGAAACTGACAAGAAAATAATTACAATCACAATTGATTGAGTTTCTTTTGCATCAATTCTTGTCATTTCAATTCTTTCATTAACATCAATAGAGCGATTCATGAAATTGTCATAAGTTGATGTTCCATATTTATTTAAGATAAAGCAATATCTCGCGATGACTTGTTCAATTTCATTTCCAGATTCATTAGGAGTTGCGGTTTGATATAAACTTTTATCACTTGCAAATAACAAATCAAAATTATTTTTCATCGTGACATTCCAACTTCTTTGAGAGAAATTAACCGAATCAGTTCCACTACATTTGATTAAATCAAAGAAGTCTTTTGCAAATGCTAATGAGTTATAATACGTTACCGCAACAGAAGAAATCCTTCTATTTCCAGAACTTCCACCAAATGTAAAAGTAACAGATTTTGAATTTCCAACCCAAGTATCACCTGTAAGTTTTCCATTAGAAGCGCTAATTTGATTAGTTGAATCTCCGCTTCCGAATGTGAACACTATTGATAAAATTGGTGCGGTTGTACTTTGTATTGATAATGTATTCCCTGGATAGCATCTAACAGCATCGCCGTTTGAATAATATTTTGATGGATTATTCCCTTCTCCAATATCAAAAGAGCCAGTCACTTTTTCTGAAGAATCAACCGAATCAACATATATATTGAATAAAGATAAGCTTGTATCTTCTTTAAAAGTAATTGTGGATTCAGGAACATCATCAGGCTTAACATATTCAGTAATATTAATATCCAAATAACAATAATTTGATTGATATTTGATTGTAATGACATCGTCTCCAATTGATAAAGCGGTATCTAAAGAAGGATCAAATTCAAATTTTGTCTCATTTCCTAAATAAGAAATCTCTTCACTAGTGCCATCAGAATAATTGACACTGATAACTAATCCTTCAGGAGAGATTTTTTCTCCTTCAACATAATTTAATTTTTCTGGCGAATCATATATTGAAATATCGACAATATATTTATCTACTGGTTCAGGAGTAATTGGAGTGTCGTTATTTTCGTATTCAATTTCAATTGAAGCGGCTTGTAAATTTTTATTGCTTACTGACAAATTGAAAAATCCATAATCTCCGGTAGGAGAATAGCTCTGCGAAGTATTTGGAGTGGAAGTTGAAATTGTCGTTCCATTTGTAGGAGTCGACTTAAATCCTTCAATTTTTGAATTTCCAAAACTTAATTTTTGGATTGCAGAAGGAGAGCCACCTTTCGCATAGTTAATAGTAATTTTAGTAATTTTTCCAAGAGAAGTTGAATTATATAAATATCCTTTATTTTCGGTAAACCAAACATAGTTATTACTATATTTCTTTCCAAGACAATTAAAAGAATAGCCACTTACATTAAGAGTGTGTTCTTTATCATCTCCATTAAAGCCTTCAGTAGAACCATCAATTTTAATAGTGCCACTCCCTTGCGGAATAACAGGATCTTCTCCACCAGAAGCACCAACGGTGACAGTTATTGAATCAGATAAAGATGCATTTACTTTTGATTTAACTGTTAAAGTTGCGGTTCCTTCACTAACCGCATAAGCATTACCGCCTTCAGAAATCGTAATAATATTTTCATCACTTGATGTCCAAGACACTGATTGAGAAGCGTTAGCGGGAGAAACATAAGAAGTAAAATAATGATAATCTCCTACTTTCATCGCTATTGTTGAATCGGTGATGGTAACTTTTGTTGGATCTGCTTCTTCAACATTATAGTTAGTTCCAAAAATTGAATTAGCCCATTCTGGGTGATCAACATAAGGATTCCTATTATTTTGACAAGACTCAATTCCATTATTTCTATCAATTTCTTTTTGTGAAACAGGATCTTGTTCATGCCATTTTTTTAAGAGTGCTTTTCCATAAG
The DNA here is from genome assembly GCA_017635565.1 of Bacilli bacterium. Classification (GTDB taxonomy): domain Bacteria; phylum Bacillota_I; class Bacilli_A; order RFN20; family CAG-826; genus UBA2450. The sequence goes on along the minus strand of JAGBLE010000009.1, from coordinate 66,333 downwards.
CAGTTAAATATGGGTAATTATTTGAGAAGATTGCGCTTCCACTACCAGAAGCTGCAACTCCTTGATATCTAGTTGCAAAATAATAGTATATACGCGCAAAGTCTCCCTTATATTGGTCATCTGGCTCAAAAACTATCGTTTCATTAGTGGAACATCCATTAATAGATTTTGGACTTCCTAATCTTGACACTCCAGAATTTTGGATGACATTACCATATCCGTCTTTTCTTTCTGGAAATGAATGAGAATAAGTAGAAACATTTACTTCACCAAAAGCGTAGTTACTTCTCATTCCATTAACTTTGCCATCAGTTGGCACTAAATGGACAAGATCAGAATACATTGGTGTTTTTTCGTTAAACCATGATTTAGGAATAGAATGTTCTCGATTATAAACATCTCCTTCACTCGAATAACTTCCAGCTTGGTCAGTTTTATAAGTAAATTGAAATCCACCATACATATCCCAAATTTTAGTGGTTGTTCCTGGGACTAAATCGGTTTTTTCATAAGCGGTCCAAAGTTCGTTATATGATAATTGTTTCGCTCCAACACTGATTTTTGTTTTAAGAGCGTCCATCAAAGTTTCTCCACCAGAATCGATGGAACTTTGTTTTATGCTTGACCAATAACTATTCGTGTCTGCGTGTGTTTCTATTAATTTATTATTAAAGTTATTAGATGCTAATCCACCGACTAAAAGAGTCGCAAATAAAAAAGATAAAACAAATATTTTGTTACGCTTAAAACTAATTTTCATCATATATATTCTATATAGAATATAAACAAAATGATACAACATAATAAAAAAATCTCACTCAATCGTGAGATTTTATTATTTTATTTGAGTTTTTCTTTATACTTTTCTAGCTCAACACTATTAGCGAGTACCCAGTGACCTGGAGTGATTTCAACTAATTTTGGAGCTTCTTTTGAATAATCGTGCTCGTTAGCAGGAATATAAAGATATCTCGTTCTCTTTTTCTCGCTTAATGGGTCTGGTTTTGGAATTGCAGATAATAAAGCGTGAGTGTATGGATGGAGAGGATGAGCAAATAATTCATCACTACTTGCAAGTTCAACGATTTCTCCATAATACATAACTGCGATTCTGTCACAGAAATATTTAACGACTGATAAGTCGTGAGCAATAAAGAGAATTGTTAATCCCATTTCTTCTTTTAAATCGTTAAGAAGGTTGATGATTTGGGCTCTAATAGAAACATCGAGAGCGGAAATAGGTTCATCACAAATCAAGAATTGAGGATTCATGACAAGAGCACGGGCAATACCGATACGTTGCCTTTGTCCTCCAGAAAATTCATGAGGATATCGAGAAGCATATTCAGGAAGAAGTCCAACCTTAACAAGCACTTCTTTCACTCTTTGGGAGTTTTTATAACGATTATATTGTCCTTGGATATGTAATCCTTCTTGAATGATATCTTCAACAGTCATACGTGGATCAAGAGAATCAACAGGATCTTGGAAGATCATTTGCATCTTGCTCATTAATTTCTTATCGACATGTCGATTGTCATATTTGATTTGCGCAATTGCTTCAAGTTGTTCTTTGATTACTTCATCAATATGATTTTGAATCGCTTCTCTTTCTGAAGCATATTTTTTCTTTAATTCTTCAATCTTTTTGAGAGTCTCTTCATCTGGTTGAACTTTTTTAGATTCGTTAAATTGTTTTTTGAGATCTTTTAATTCTTCATTTAATTTTTCTAATTTAACTTTTCTAATTTCAGCTTCGGAAGAATATTCGCGATTGATTTCTTCAAGTTTGGCATCGTTAGCGTTTTCATCAGCGATATTATTTTTATATTGGCTAATACGGTCATTGTATTCGCTTTTCAAATCAACGAGTTCTTGCTCAATTTTACTGACTTCAAGATTGATTTCTTCAATTTTAGAAACGGCACCTGTTGTGTCCATTAATTTTGAAATTTCATCTTTTTCTTCAGTTTTGAGTTCACTTATTTTCTTTTTGCCACGGATTTTAGTCCATTTGATTTCTTTTTCATTCCATCTGGTACCAGCAGAAACACGAGTTCCTTCAAAATAAACAGAACCAGAAGTAATGTTATATAACCTAATAAGACTACGACCTGTTGTGGTTTTACCACATCCAGATTCACCGACTAAACCAAAGCATTCACCTTTTTTAATGTCGAAAGAAACATCGTGAACCGCTTTTGTTTTGAAAGCACCTTTTCCATGTCCAAATTTGAAGAATTGCTTTAAATGTCGAACAGATAATTCAATATCGTTATCAACCAATTCTTGGCGGAAAGAGACTTTTCTTGGTTTAAAACGAACTTGCATACGATATGTTAAATAATCAACAATATTCATCTTAATTACCTCCTTTCGCCGCTTTTAAAGAATTCTCAATACGAGTTTTAACAATCTTTGGCATTTCCACTTTTGGAGCGCGTGGATCAAGAAGCCAAGTCGCTGCATAGTGAGTGTCACTAATTTTAAATAGAGGTGGCTCTTTTTTGAAATCGATTGCCATTGCGTATTTGCTACGTAAAGCGAAAGCGTCTCCTTCAGGTGGATAAATCATATTTGGTGGAGTACCAGGAATCGCTTCAAGTTTTTCTTTACTGTTAATATCTGGAATTGAAGATAACAAAGCCCAAGTATATGGGTGACGTGGGTCATAGAAGATGTCGTCTTCAGTACCATATTCAACAATTTTTCCAGCATACATAACAGCGACACGATCCGCCATATTAGCAACAACACCCAAATCGTGAGTGATGAAGATACAAGAAATATTTCTTTCTTTTTTTAGACGATTGATAAGTTCAAGGATTTGAGCTTGAATAGTCACGTCTAACGCAGTAGTTGGTTCATCACAAATTAAGATGTCTGGGTCAGCTGTTAATGCAATAGCGATAACAATACGTTGTCTCATACCACCAGAAAATTCAAATGGGAATTGTCTATATCTCTTTTCTGGGTTTGAGATACCGACTTCCGCCATAATCTTTAAGGCTCTTGCTTTTGCTTCAGCCTTAGTAATTTTAATTTTTGAAATATAATTTGATTTAGCTTCTTTGAGAGCTTTTTTGCGTTCTGGTTCAGAAGTATATTCTTGGTTGATTTTATTAACTTCGGCAAGATATTCTTCTTTTAATTTTTTGGCGAGTTCTTTTGTTTCAACTTTAGCAACTTTTGATTTAGCGAGATACGCTGCCTTTGTTTCTTTGATTAAAGGAATATATTTTGCTTTTAATGCTTCTTTAGAATCACTAGAAGTAGTTGCTTCTTCAAGAAGTTTAGCGTATTTCTCTTTTGTTTCATTTATTTTTTCAGAAACATGAGATTTTATTTCAGAAGCTTCTTGATAAATAGCAGCTTTATTTGCGTCATTTTCTTCTTTATAAGCATTTAATTTAGAATCTAATTCCGCTTTTAATTGGGCTTTTTGTTCATTAAGAGAAGCAATTAAAGATTCATCAGCGCCTTCTTCTTGAGCGGTTAATTCCGCAAGTTTCATCTTATATACTTCTTTTGCTTCAATAACTTTTCCATTATATTCAAGCGATAAAGTATATAATTTGCCACTTCTAAGCATTGATGGCTCATTTTTAATTTTGCTAATTTCTTTTTTCTGTTCGCTCTTTAAGAATTTAATTCTTTCTTTAAGGAATTGAGATTTAGTTTTATATTCAGTTTCAGCGTTTTTATAAGCAACTAGTTCATTAGCCACTAAATCATCGTAATATTTCTTTAAACGATTGTTGTTGATGAGCATAGCCTCAGTAATTTGTTTACCGATTCTCACAATAGGGTTTAAAGAAGAGAGAGGATCTTGGAAAATCATTCCAATTTTGTGACCTCTAATGCGGTGGAACTCATCTTCAGAGACTTTTGTCAAGTCCTCACCTTGATACATGATTGATCCACCCATGATTCGTCCGTTAGCGGCTAAAATACCCATAATGGTTTTACTAGTAACAGATTTACCACTACCAGATTCACCAACAATACAAAGCGTTTCTCCTTTATATAAGTCAAAGGAAACACCTCTAACAGCCTGAACATAACCATTGTCTGTAGAGAAGTTGATTTTTAAGTCTTTAACGGATAAGACGATTTCTTTTTCTTCCATTATTCTTCTCCTTTCAAACTTGGGTTAATCGCATCACGGAGACCATTACCAAATAAGTTAAATGAAATCATAACTAAGGCAATGACCACTGATGGGAATAATAATTGATATGGATGGTATGTTAATTCGCTTTGGTTATTAGATAAGATAACACCCAAAGAGCTTAAATTCTTAAAGCCAAGTCCTAAATAAGAAATTGTTGCTTCAGAGAAAATAACGCTTGGAATCATCAAAACTGCTCCAGTAATAATCGTGCCTAAAGCGTTAGGAAGAATGTGTTTGGCAATAAGTCTTCCATCACTTGCACCTAAAGTACGTGAAGCGAGAACATATTCTCGACCTCTAAATCTATAGAACTGAGTACGTGTTGTACTTGCAGTACCAATCCAACCAGTCAAACAAAGCGCAAGAGCAAATGTGCCAAAACTACTACCTGCTTTTAATATGACAATGGTCATGACAACAATCCACGGCACTCCGCTAAGAATATCAGTGACACGTTCCATAACAAGGTCGACTGCACCACCGAAATATCCAGAAACAGAACCCCATAAAAGTCCAAATAAGAAACAGACTACAAATGTTAATAAACCAAGCAATAATGAGTTTCTTAAGCCTTCAAAGACATATTTGAACATATCTCTGCCGGTTCTATCTGTTCCAAATAGATATTTAGGCATTTCATCATAACCAAGATATTTATAATAAATAACTTTGACATTTGCGTAATAAATTGGATCTCCATCAACATAGCCTAAGATGTTAATATCGCTAGCGTCAATCTCGTTAACAAGAGGGCATTTATCCCTATTGAGAATAACGAAGTCGAATGTTGTAGTATCAACTACATATTGACCACCGACATAATCGACGTCAATGTTGAAATCAATCCAACCATTTCTTTGATATTGTAATAAGTCAAAATTATCAACAGACCATTCTCTTTCGCCTAAAGTTGCTTCATATGAGTCATATGTGAAGGAAGCGAAATATGATTTGGATAAATAAATACGTTTTAAGTAAGAAGTTGTGTTATCAATGCTCCAGAAACCAGAGTTTCTTAAAAGTTTTGATCCAGAACCAACTTCATAACTACGGACCATCATTTTAGTAGCGTCTAAGAAACAAATACCATCTAATAAAGTGACAGGATCTGTCGTATTTGAAAAATAAATCTCTTGAGCATCGTTAGTAGAGTTAGTTGTAATAATGAAACTTTTGATCAATGAACAAACGTGAGCGGTACCATCAACTTCTGCTGGTTTTGAAGTAACAAATCTAAAATAGAATGAGTCGAATGTTGTTTTTCCAGTCGCAGTTTTAATTGCTTCACTGATATTGAAAGAAGGTTCTCCACCAGTTTCACCAATCGTATGTGTGTAATCAGGAGAAACGAGTTCTACAACTTCTAAATCGTCTCCTTCATAATAAACAAATTCTAAACCAGTTAAACCTAAGGTGAAGTTTTCTGGAATTACTCCAGCAGTTCCCTCTGCTTCTTTTAACATTTCTTCATCGACAGCAACAAATCTATCGAGTGTTAAAACATCAGTGTTTAAATCTAAAGTGAAACGATAATCAGCAGAAAGTTCTTTTGGGTTTTTACTATTTAAATAAGAAACGTTATTTCCTTTTCCACCATAAAATCCGGTTTGAACATATCCGTTTTGTCCAAATTTATTGACTTCATTTGTGTATTGAAGTCCATCTTCGACTTGTAAATCCTTAACTCCACTATAGTAATAAACAGTTGGGTCAGGATAGAAAGGATGGGCACTGTTATTTGGATCAACAGGGCAGTGTTTAACTTTTGTGGTTCCATCCCAGAATCCGCTTCCACTATTGAATAATTTTGGTTCAAGATTAATCAAAGCAGCGTTAGCGGCGTTAGAAACATCGTTAGTATTAAAAATTGGAACAAAAATTGAAAGTAAAATTAAGAAACCTAAGATATAAGCTGCAACAACACTACTCTTATTTTTTGAGAATCTCTTTAAGGAATCTTTTAAGAATGTTGTTGGCTTAGTTTGGAATCTTTGCTCATGAATTGTGCTATCCGCTTGTTGAAGAACAAAGTCTTCTTGTTTAATTTCTGGGTCTTGAGCAGCTTCTGGGAGATTAACAAAATCGAAATCGTCGTTCTTTTTCATTATTTCTTTTCCCCCATTCTGATACGTGGATCAATAAAACCATAGGACAAGTCAAGAACGATACCTGCTAATAATCCAACAGTTGTAAAGATCGCCATATCGACCATTAAAACGTTGTAATCCTTTTCGTTGATCGAGCGGATATAAAGATCACCGATTCCAGGAATACCATATAATTTTTCAAGAATCATCGAGCCACCAAAGATACCAATGAATTCAGCAAGAATACTAGGCAAGATAGGAACGAACGCATTCTTAAGAGCGTGTCTAGTAATCGCTTGATTCTTTGTTAATCCTTTTGTTCTCGCTAAAAGCAAATATTCGCTAGACATAACTTCACAAAGTTCTGCTCTAACAAATCGAGTGTAGCCACAAATACTACCAAATGACAAAGAAACAACAGGAATAATAAATGCTAAAACCTTTGTTTGAATAGAGTCACTTGGAGAAGGCCAAATTGATGGAAGGATGTGATTTTCAAAACATAATAAATACATCAAGAATGAAATAACAACGAAGGAAGGAATGGAAATAAAAATCATGACCAAGGTAGAGATGAGGTGGTCGACCCATGTGTTTTTCTTTAAGCCAGCTAAAATACCAAGTCCAATTCCAATTGGAACACTGATAACAACAGAAATGATATTAATATACATAGATGTTGGTAATCTGCTGAAAATAATATCAGTCGCAGCAGAACCAAGTTCAATAGAGGTTGATCTGCCCCAATCCCATGCAGTAATAACATTTCTTAGCCAGCTAAAATATTGTTCGAGAATTGGTCGAGAATAATAATACTCTTCAATTCCATCAATACTAAAATGCGCCAAAAGATCTCCATATCCTTCTACTGGATGATCAAAACAAACAACATAGCCTAATTCTAATTGTTGTAGATAAAAGGCGTGTTTAACGTTCTCTTTAGCGCCGAAAGTAGTATCAGCAATACCTAATGATTTAACTAAGATAAATGTTAAAGACAAGATAATAAAGGCAGTAATCAATGCGAGAATAATTCTTTTAATCGAATACTTTAACATTTACTCAATTCCTTTCCTTGCTTATTAAAAGCAAATTGTTTGTCTATTATATTACATGAATTCCCATTAAGCAAGTTTTCAATTATTAATAATTGATTAATTAAATTTCCAAGATAGTTTGTCTAAAAATTTGTAGTATAAAAAAGGACGTAATTAATTACGCCCTAATTTATTAATATTTTTGATTATAATTCGAAGACATCTGCAACTTCTTGATATTCGCTTCTTTCAGGGAAGACGACTTCAAATTCGTCATCTCTTAAGAAGGTATATTCACGCTTAATATCTAAGAAATAGTTCTTATTGTTATATTGATATGAAATTGTGAAATTCACATAATATGACTTAACATTGCCTTTATAGAAGTAGATTCTAAATGAATCGTTTTCGCTATAAGGGATATAAGCAGGAATATCAAGGTTTTGTTCCATAAGTGGGGTAGATAATTCGTCGTTTAAAGATTGTCTCATTTCAACAGCAACAGCGTCTTCTCCAATTCCTCCACCTCTTCTCATAGTAGGATATCCAAACCAGTCAGAACCCATCGCATCTTCGATACAGTTTTCGGCGATATCACTACCACTTTTGAATAAAGTATTTAAGATGCTATAAACGACATCAGCGCGTGTTGTTTCTGTTCCGAGATAGAATTCAGTAGGAACATAACATCTATTTTTTGCATAGTCGTTATGGTGATAGATGTAACTGTGGTAATCGACATCAGTAAAGATATAATATCCAAACGATGAACGAACTGGATCAGCACCAGCCACTCTTATTTCAGCGTCATTTCCACCGACATAGAAGAAAGCGTCATCTTTAGAAATTGTGATTTCTTCATAACTCTTATTTTGTTGAGTTAAAACGTTATCAACATATAAAGAACGATCTTCATATTCTAATGTTTGTAATTTGGTTGGAGTAGAAACATTAGCGTTTTGATAATTCTTCATTGAATTAAGAGCACTATTGAGTTCTCTACCAGGAGAAACTCTGTCCATGACATGAATAACAATATCAATGGTTGCTTCGCTATTCTTTTCAGCTGTAACTGTAATTTTTGTATCACCTTGTGATTTAGCGGTAATTAAACCGTTTTTATCAACAGTTGCAATTTTAGTGTCACTACTTGTGTAAACTAAAGTTGCATCAGACGCTAATAAAGGAGTAACAAGTGGCTCTAATTGATAAGTTTCACCAGTCCATAAGGTTTTTGATCGTCCATTTAAATTTAATCTAGTAGGAACGAAACTTGCCTCGCTTTTATTAGGAGCAGCGGAAGAACTTCCGCCACATCCTGTTAAAGCAAGAATACCAGTTAATGCGAGAATTGATAACATTGATTTTTTCATCATTCAATCCTCCTTATCTAGCAAGAGAAAATCTTGAACTATTATCTTTGGTGTTAGTTTTTTCAACGTAATATGAGTTTTCAGTTGGAACTGAGCCTTTAATTGTAATGTTGTAATAGACTTCAATTCCCCAGTAAGCATCATATAAGTCATATGAGAATGGGTTGCGTAAGATATCAACTTTTTCTTCATATTTTGGATCGGTCACATCGAGAGCGTCGATTGATTTTTGAAGTTTCAATGCATCAAAGAGCATCTTGTTGACATATTGTGATAAGGTGTAGTTTTCGCCTTCATCTTCATATTTAGCTTCAGTGTTATCAAAAGTGATTCTAAGAGCTCTGATGGTCACTCCATCTTCTTTATATAAGTATTCGATGTTAGCTTCATCAATTGCGATATAACCATAACCAACTAAGAATAATTGGACTCTAGTAATATTGAATGTAACGCCTTCATCGACTTCGACAAATTCAAATGGAACTTCCATAATTCCACCAGAAACGAGTTTGTTGACTTGTGAACCACCAGCAGTTGGAGCAGTTGTATATCCTAATTTAACAGAATCAACAACTTCACCATCTTTAATAACTGCACCATGGTCAGCAGCAGCCCAAATCGCGTCAAATGACCATTCTTTCTTAACTTTATCTCCATTTTCAGTGACTTCGAAAACGATTGGGTTATCTGGGTCAACTTTTGAAGTATCAGCACCCCAGTTAAGAGTAAATCCTGAAGAGTTATCACTCTTTAAGACTTCCATAAAGTTAAGAGGATTTAATGTGTTACCACTAATAGCACCAAAACCTAAGTCGAATTTACCAACCATTAAGTGATCGTTATAAACTTGTTCCCAGTTTGGATCAGCGTTATGGTTAACGACGAGTTCAACTCTTCCATCACCAACTTCATCAGTGTTAAATGCATCTTTGAAGTAGTTAGCGATATCTTGACCATAAGTGGTTTCATCATTTTGATACATCCATTGAATATCAATGGTGATCTTTGCTTTATTGGATTTTGTACCTAAAGTAAGTTGTCCAGCTTTAACGAGTTCATTAACTGCGAGGTTAAAGTAAGAAGTTGCTTTAGATTTACTATATCCATAATTGCTTGTTCTTAAGGATTCATCAAATCCATCTTCTGCTGCTTTATGAGCATCGGTGGAGTTATATGAAATACCTTCGATTGGATCACTTAAATAAGCATCTGCAAAATAGTTATAAGATGGGTTAACACCACGGTTTGTAGCGAATTCGTTTCTATTGATGGACCAGAATAATCCATTTAAGAAGTTTTTGTTACTCATCCAAGGTTTAACCATATATCTTGAAGTTGGCTTTTTGATATCTGGATATTTATTGGACCAGAATAATTCATCCCATCTTTCTTGTGTACAAGAGTTAACATTTAGTTTAAATGTTGAATCACCTTTTGTTGGAAGGTCAGTTGGGAGTTTATCTTTCATTCTGGAAACAGGAATTCCAGTGCTATCAAGTAAGCCTCTATTGAATTGGTTGAAAATTGCATCATCTTGTTGTGTCGCTGCGGTAACAACTAACATATGAACGCCAGGAATGTTATATCTTGGACGATCAGTATCTCTCGAATCAACATATTCAAACCAATTGTCATTTCTTGTAAAGACAATTTCTTTATCAGTGTTCCATTCTCTTAAATAGAAAGGCCCTAAGCAAAGAACGTTGTCCATGACTGTGGTTCCGTTTTTGGTACCAAATACTTCACCACCACTAATCCAGTTACCACCACCGATTTTCTTTAAGAAATCTTTTGGAAGTGGGCTATATAAGTTACTAGATAATGTATATTTAGCAGTGAATTGGTCGATTGGGTTAACGAATTCAAAGTCGATGTAATCGCCTTTATCATCATGTCCACCAACAATACCGAGTTGGTTCTTATTAACCATATCAGTCCAAGCTGCTTCGGCTTGTTCTGAAGTGGCATCTTTAGTGTTTCTGAAATAAGAATAAGCACCTTTAAATCCATAGGAAGTATCAGTGGCTAATTCAGCACCACGAGTAAGACCAGCTTTTTGAGTTAATAATAATTGGAAAGTGAATAAGTAATCGTCAAGAGTAACTGCACGGTTATCAAATTCACCACCAGTAACAGTACGGTAAGCAATATTTCCAGTTTTAACGTAAACTCTCCATTTTTTGTGGATTGTAACGCCTTCTTCGCCATCGAGTGGTTCTGGATCATTTTCTTTAGCTAAGACTGGATACCATTCATATCCATCTCTTGCAGCGTTAAGTTTTGTTCCCCAGAAAGAAGAAGTAATGTAACCAAATAAATCACTGATTTGGCTTCCGGTTGCTTCCCAACCATTAATATTGCCTGGATCACTACTTGTTGCAGTTCTTAAATAATCTACGTAACCACTGACATCTGGTGTCCAATCACTATTATCAAGAGAACCTTCGGTTAATAAACCAAATCCATAACCAGTGACGTAGGATTCGGTTGGTAATTTAACACGGCTTGAATAACGGACAAATCCGCCATTTTCAAATAAGGTAATACCGGTTAAATAATTTGACATAGCGTATTTTTCAAGTTCGCCAAGGATATTTGCTTTGGCTTCTGTATCACTTGAGAAGTTATATCCAGTATTAGCGGTTGAGTATCTTTCACCAATGGTGAAGAATTCAGTTTTTCTTCTATTTGAAGCTTTTTCAGTAATACGAATACCAACTTTAGCCGCCACTTTTGTTTCAGGATCAACAGGAGTGACTTCTTTAGGTGTAACTGTGAAGCTCTTTCCATCAGCGTTTTTAGTGACTTCAACATAATTAGAAGCGTTATTGCCAGTCAAAGTGAAAGTATATTCTCTTTGAGCTGAACCAGAATTAACTTCGTAAACGGAAAGAGTTTCCGCTTCGTTTTTGTAAAGCTTTCCGCTTCTTCCACTTTCAAAAAGTAAGCTGAAATTAAAGTCATCAGTTGGTGTAACAGGAGTGCTTCCACCATTTCCACCACAAGCAGAGATGCTAAAGGCGGCTGCCATCGCTAAAGATGATAAGAATACATAACTAACTTTTTTCATTATTCTTTACCTCCTAAAATTTTTCTTCTTCTAGCAAATGCAACGATTAATGCAAGTGCTCCAGCAAGAGAAGCTAACAAGATGCTGGTTGTTGTGATATTGCCACCACATCCGCCACCGGAAGTAGTTGCTCCATCAGTACTACGTTTGACTCTAACATAACTATCAACATCAATGGTTTTGTTGCTGAAATTAGTTGCGTCATAAATAACAAATTCGATTGATTTTCCTAAATCTTCAAAATCGTTTCCTAAGATGAATGAATAATGTTCAACGATTGTGTATTTAGTGAAATCGGTTTTGCCATCGCTTGTTTCGCCAAATCTAATAATCGCGCCTGTGCGTCCGTACGCTTTATCTAATAATTCGATATATAAGCGGCCAGTACCGTAAACTTCGTTCATATTGTTGTCTAATTCTTCTTTGACATCTTCGATGTTGAGTTGAATGTATGAACCATTCTTCTCTTCTTCGGATAATTCGTAATAATTAGAGCCGAGTTTAACGGAAACAAGATTCTTTTCTTCAATATTGATTTTGATTGAATCAGTACCAACGTTAATATCTTTGATTGTTGGATCATCACTATCTAAATGGATTGTGTATGCTTGAGAAACCCATGTGCGTGTTCCAGCAAGTAAGTAATTAAATTTAATTTCGTAATCTCCGCTTTCAAAGCTTCGACCAGTTTTTAAATCATATAGAGGAATGACACCGAAGGCTCTGTGAGAGACATATCCAGCGCCTAAATATGAATCATCAACGTGAGATTTGTAAAGTGGGTAACGACCATATCTTTGACCAAATAACATATCTTGTAATGCATCAGTTAAGACAACTTCACCAGTTTCTTTATTGGTAATTGTGTAATAATTATCATCAACTGAACGCAAGACAAATTGTTGAACGAGCATCGTGTTAGATGTATGTGCATTTCCAGCATATAAGTTTTCAGAAGGATTATCGTAATAATTACCTTCACTATCAGTACCTAATAAGTGGAAGTTTGAATTGGTCTTTGCTAAGTGAGTTAAACTGTCATCGTTTGAAAGGATATCATTTTCATTGAATGAGGTTCCTGGTTCAACGAAAGTTGTAACCCAAGTACTTCCCATATCAACATTAGCCTTACCAATTAAGCTATAGGCGATATCATTAACTAATTCACTTGGATAAATGGTTGAGTCATCTTTTTCAAAGTTGAATGGTTCAGTGACTGGAGCGGATTCATAAGTTTGTCCATTTCCACCACCGTAGAATCCCATCCATGGCATTGATAAGTCAACGTGACCATCTTGGCTCTTAAGGGAGACAAATCCTTCAAGATAACATCCATATTTATAGAAGGAGGCAATCTTTTCTCTTTCTTCATTAGTTAAAGAATAACTTTGAAGAGTGATTTCATGATCTCCAGGAGCAACAACGATATCTTGTGAAATTTCGACGACATCGATTAAGTAATCTTGAGTTGATTGATATGAAGTACTTCCATATTCTTCAAATTTCGCATATTTCCAAGTTTCTGTTTTGCCAGTAGCAGGATTAATAACATCCTTTGAATCAATGATTTCTGTACAAATATATCTTCCAATTGAGATGGATTGTTCTTTTAATTCATTTGGGTTATCTGGATCGATAATGTTGTATTTAATTTCACGACTAACTTTAAAGACATCACCAACGTTAATGTCACCGGTTGCGTGTCTTTCAACAAGACTCTTTTGGCCGTGGGTATCATATTCTTCAACCCAGTAGGACATTCCGGAGAAAGAAGAAATCGCATCAACTTCACCACGGTAATTGTGATTTCTACTAACAATTTCATTAGCTTGTTTAATAGCAGGTCTCATAACGGTATATGAGGCTTTATATGTTCTATTTTCATTGCTTTCGTTATGAGCAATGAATTTTAATGAAACATTGCCAGCATTAATTTCTGAATTGTTTCTTAAAGCAATTTTTGATTTATTGGTTGGATTTCCTTGTAAATCAAGGCCTTCGAGATAAACATCGGTTGTATAAGCTCCACCGATATTGGCCATACCAGCACCTTGAAGTCTTGGTGAACTTTGATATCCACCTCTTTCCATATCGTCTTCAATAACGACTGGGCTATCATATTTTGAATTGATTTCAGGAGCGAGTTCATAGTCAATCATTGGGATAGCAGTTGACATGAGTCTCATATCGACTGTTTTACGATAAGCGATATAGTCTGCTTTATTGTTTTTGAGTTCAACTGCTTTCTTTGAAAGGACTACGGATTGAGCACCAGCATAGTTAGGAGCAGACATGGACGTTCCTGATAAGAATTCATATGTTGAATATCTTCTTGCAGGAGTCTTGTCTTCTTTCTTTTGTGGTGGGACAGCTCCTCTAATATTTTCTCCTGGTGCAGTAATTTCTGGCTTAAGATCTAAGTCATAGGTTGCTCCATCAGAAGAGAAGGTTGACATTGTATTTGCTTTTGGGTTAACGTCGACTTCATCCTTAACGACATCGAATTGACCTTTACCAGCAACTTCAAATGTTTTCTTATCTTTGAATAAAACAAGTGCGACAGGAATTGTTGGTTTAAGATCACCGAAGCTACATCTAAAGTTGAAGTCATTAGCGGTTGGGTCGTTATTAATAATGACAACACCAATAGCGCCTTTATCTTTAGCAACAGTTACCTTAGTAGCAAAATCAATGCTACCACGATTAACGATTGCGATTTTTCCACTTACATCTTTATCAGTATAATCAGCGGAAGAACCGAAATTAGGAATATAAACCCAATTTAAAGTTTTTGAACCTTCAGTAACTAAATCACTGATCTTTCTTTCTTCCTCTTCTTCATAATCGGTGGAATTTCCAACGTTAACTACTTGGTCTTGGTAGGAAATGTTCTTTCCGTTATATTTGAAAGCTGAAGAATAGAATGTTTTTGCTGGTTGGCCAGCAGCGACAGTCATAGAACTTTTTGAGTTAGCGTAACCAGAAAGAATACCGGTTTCCACCATTTCACTTGTCCAGTTACCATAACCGCCAGCGAATGTATAAGATGATTTACCAGAGTTACCAGCAGAAATTGAGGATAAAATTCCTTCATTTGCTAATCTGGTAAGAGTTTTAACGGTAATTGAATCGGAATCGAAGTCATCGAGGTTACTACCTAATGACATGTTAATTCCATCAACTCCTAAGATAATGCAGTCTTCAAGAGCGTTTAAGATAGGGATATCATACGCTCCACTGGAATTTTGGAAGCCAAGAGCGCGATCAACACGACTTGCTTCAAAATTTGTGAAGACTTTCATACAAACGAGTTGGGCTTTTGGAGCGATGCCTTTGTAGTTATCAGCGTTACCTGCTGTAATACTGGCAACGTGACTACCGTGATAAGAGATAACACTACTGACGTCGAAGTCTTCGTTATATCCTCCACCATAGTATTCTCTTTCTCCACCGTAATCGAAGTAGAATGGGACTTTTCTATTAAAGTAAAGTGAACCTTCTTCTCCGAGAGTTGCATTATCAATAGCGGTTCTCCATCTATATGGTTTACTGCTTTGATCATCAACGTGAACATTATAAACATGTGTGTCTGTGATGTCTGGTCGAGATTCAAATCTAACTTTGACACTTGGATCTAAATCAGTAAATGTTTCATGGTTCCAAGCTTCAGAAGAATCTGTTTTAGCTCTGAAATAGAATTCGTTATCGAGAATTGCGACAACTGTTCCTTCACCATCATTTGTGTCATCTGGTTTATGCATTGTTTCAGCAGAAGCGTTATCACTTCCACCGTAATCAGAGGCACTGTGACCTTCACCATCATCGGACACACTTTCAACTAAAGGTGTAACAAAGTGGACTTCATCAACTGTCACACTTTTAACACCGGGCAATGATTTGACTGCTTCGATATAGTCACTGTTAATTGAGATTGCAAATGCATTATTCAAGACTGTGTATGAACTGATTAATTTGATGTTAGAGGTAACATTTTGCTTAATGCTATTCAAGAGTGAGTTTTGAACATTGCGAATTCCATCTTTAGTTAAACTTTCCAACGAACGATCAACTTCAACGATAATTCTTGCATCTCTTGTTTCAGCTTTTCTATACGGATTAGCATCAACTGCAATATTTGTTCCCATAGCGATTCCTGCTAATAGGGTTGCAAGCATTGTAACTTTAATCATGTGTTTTCCTTTCCCGTGCATTAGGCACGTAAATATGTATTTGTGTAATAATATATATTATAGCGTGCGTGAATTGCAAATATTTTTTCATTAAAAAAGCAGATTTCTCTGCCTAAGAAAGTATATTGTTTTAAGGGTTTAGTTAAAAATTTGAGATTTTAAAATCTCCAAAATAACAAACGTAATTAAGAAGAGAAGAGAAACAAACATAATGACAAAATAATAATTTGATGAAAGTTTTCTTCTCGCATTTTTTTCTTGTTTATAAGCACTGAAATCGTTATGTTTATTAGCTTCTTTTCCAAACATACTCGTAATCATTTGAACAAATCCATAACTCATCGTATCATACGCACCAAATCGACCAAGCCAACAGAGAATACCAATGCCAAATAACGCTGCAAAAGCCACTCCAGCTCCGTTTAATGCACCAACATATGTTTGTTTTTGAAAAAAATAAAAGAAAAGAAAAACTCCTAAACCAACTAAAGTGGAAATAATAAAAGTCCAAATATATGTTTTTAGATTTTTCTTAATGTTCTCAATTATTTTTTTCATTTTGTTCTATAAGATTTTTAAAGTGCTCTAGGTCCCCGTCAGTGGTGATTTTAAAATTATATTTGTTTCCCGGAATATAGCAAACTTCAATGTCTCTTTCAACGATACTTGCGTCATCACTAAACTCTTCATTTTGCCTAAGAAGATGATATTTTTTGATTAGTCCAAATTTAAAAGATTGAGGGGTTTGAATATCAGCATCAATATCATTTATTTTCTTGTTTCTTCCAAGATTAGACACTTCCTTAAGAGCGTTTCGATGATAAATCATCGTGCAGACCGCTGAAAATTCATTTAATTGGTTGATATTACTGTCAATGATTTCTTGACTCACTAGAGGCCGATCACCATCATGAATAAGAACGTTATCTTTTTCATCATATTCCATCGATAAAAGACCAAGTCGTACTGAATCTTGTCGAGTTTCTCCACCAGGAAGAATATTTTTAACTTTCGATAATTCGTATTGTTTAACTAACTTTTTTACTAAGTCAATATAATCAGGGTGTGTAACTAGAACAATTTCATCGATATTTTGATTCTTTTGGAACTGTTCAATCGTATAGATTACAAGCTCCTTATCGTGGATTTTAATGAATTGTTTTGGGATTGGAGATTTTACTCTCGTGCCTTTTCCGGCAAAGACTATAAGTGCAATATTCATAACATAATTTTATTTAATTTAAGATTAATTAGCAAAATAGTAATTGTAGATATATAATGTTTTTAAACCCAGGAGGTAAATATCAATGGCTAAGAAAAGAGTCAAAGTAGACCAAGGCTTATGCATTTGTTGCGGAGCCTGTGCAGGAACATATCCAGATGATTTCACAATCGGTGATAGCGGATTTGCAGAACCAGTCACTGGAGAAGGCGAAGAAGAAGCCGTTAGTGTCTGCCCAGTCGGTGCAATCTCTGTCGAAGAGTAGAAATATAAGAAAACCAGATTTCTAAGTTCAATCTGGTTTTTTTGTGCTTTTTCAACTAGCAATTTTTTCAAGAATTATTTTAAATCTCTTATATAAGAGAATCGTTACAATGACCACGATCGCATCTTTAAATGCGTTGAATGGAACTCCCACCATTATAAAGAACGGCCAAGTCAAATCGTCGATCATAATTCCAGCTTTTTGTATTGCTCCGATGATTGCTTCTCTTGGTAAGCCCATAACAAACATATAAAAATCAAGAATTAAGAAGGTTGTGATGAAGGAAGCGGCAATAATTTGAGATATCATTCCGATTAATAACGCAATAAGTGCTCCAACAAAATTACGATGTTTCTTATAAAATAAAGCAGCGGGAACAACGAAAAATAAAGAATAAACAAAATCTGCAAGTTCACCAACGCACATCGTTGTTGAAAGAGGTAATTTGATTATTGTTTTAATTAATAACGCAAATATCCCAGACCAAGGTCCATAAGCAAATCCCGCCATCAAAAGAGGAATTTCATCCAAATGAACCTCTAAAAATGAAGGGAAAAACGGAAGCCTAAATTTCAAAAATGGAACAACATATAAAATCGTTGATAAAGCCGCAAATATGGCAGTTCTTGTCATGAATTTTGTGCTAACTTTTGTTCCTCTTTTTTTGCTTAAAATAATACTTACAACAATAAAAGTGAGTACTGCTACCGATAACACAATCGTAAGCACAAGTTTTAAAATGCCTTCATTACTCATAAAAAATAGCCCTCTACTCCAGGGGCTACAACATAAGAAATATCTTATACTTCTATCATCCAGACTTTACTGTCGCCACTTGAATTTCACAAGTTCATGCATTTTACTGCTCGCGGGGTATACCGCCGGTCGCGTTAATTCGCTGCCCTGAAGTATTTATATTCTATAACCACGATTATGATAATTAAAGAGATTTGTTAATAATTTCTTTGTATGGACGAGGATATTTCTTTTTTGTCTCACTAATTTTTTTGATGAGAATATTGCATCTCTTCTCTCCGCTTTCGGGAAGAGTAATTTCTTGAATATCCACTACTTCAGCGCCTAATTCTTTAAGCGCTTTTTTATATTCAGCAATTTCTTCTTTTCCTTTTGGTCCTTTCATTGCAATGAAATAACCATTTACTTTCACTAAAGGAATAATAATCTCTAATAAAATATTTAAAGAAGACACTGCGCGAGCGATGGCAATATCATATTCATTACGATGAACTTTTGAATAATCTTCGGCACGATAATTTACACCTAAAACATTCAAGAAACCCCTTGTTTTTGAATATTCGTTAATATGATCAACCTTCTTTTTTGTTGAATCTAAAAGAGTAAAAGAGGCAGAAGAACAAATTGCAAGAGGAAGACCTGGATAACCCGCTCCTGTGCCGATATCGATAACTTTTTTATTTGAAAAATCCGTTAATAAAAGAGGGTATAAACTATCCAAAATCATCAATTCTCTAAATTTGTTTTCATCTTTGATTGCAGTCAAATTAAAAAGCTCATTAGTGGCTAATGTATCCTTTTGAAGAGCCTCTAATTCTTCTGAGTGGCTTTCTAATCCAAGTTTTTCTAATTGAACCTCTAATTGTTCTTTAGTCATGTCTTAACATCTTCTTTATATTTAATATTAACATGCTGATGTCACTTGGGTTAACTCCTGCAACTCGAGAAGCTTGTCCCACTGTTAAAGGACGGACTTTATTTAATTTTTCTCTAGCTTCAAGTCTTACTCCATCCATATTGGAATAATCAATATTTTCTGGTATTTTAAGCTCTTCAAGTTTAATGGAATTCATCATGTCTCTTTTTTGCTTAATAATATAGCCTTCATATTTTTCAATGATTTCAATTTCTTCAATTGTTTGTTCATCTAAATCATATTTTTCTAATCCTGGAACAAACTTAGAAATCTCACTATATTTAATTCCTGGTCGCTTAAGTAATTCGGCCGCTAAAATGCCACCTTTCAGCTCATTAAACCCTAAAGAAACCACGTATTCTTCAATTTCTTTCTTCTTTCCTAAATAGGTAGATTCAAGAATTTTTGTCACTTCTTCTATGTTCTTTTTCTTATTGAGGAAGTAGTTATATCTCTCTTCACCAATAAGACCAATTTGATGACCAATTTCAGTTAATCTTAAATCAGCGTTATCGTGTCTTAAAAGGAGTCTAAATTCCGCTCTACTAGATAATAAACGATATGGTTCTTCTGTTCCTTTAGTCACTAAATCATCAATCATAACACCGATATAAGATTGATCTCTTCTTAAAATCAGTGGTTCTTTTCCTTGAATTTTTAAAGAAGCATTAATTCCTGCTAATAAGCCAAGACCTGCAGCTTCTTCATATCCTGAGGTACCACAAATTTGACCGGCAATATATAATCCAGGCCATTTCTTTAGCTCTAAAGTTGGTTTATATTCTTCAGTTTTGATAGCATCATATTCAATTGCATAGGCATATTTTAAGAAAACAGCGTTCTCAAATCCTGGTAAAGATCTTACCATTAGTTCTTGCACTTCTTCACTCATCGAAGTAGAAAAGCCTTGTAAATATATTGAATCAGTGTAGCGGCTTTCAGGTTCAAGGAACAGTTGATGTCTCTCTTTATCTTTAAAAGTCATTATTTTGGATTCAATTGATGGGCAATATCTTGGACCAACTCCAACGATATTTCCGCTAAATAATGCAGCCTCATCTAAATGTTCACGAATAATATCATGAGTATTTTTATTTGTATAAATTAAATAACAAAGTTCTTGTTCTTCAACTGGTATAAAGTCTTTTGTCATAAAAGAGAACGCCAATTTACCTGGTGTACCTGGTTCAATTTTTGCTTTTGAAAAATCAATTGAATCTCTTTTAATTCTTGGTGGAGTACCAGTTTTAAGTCTATAAGTTTCAACACCCATATCTCTTAGACATTGTGATAATCCGATAGATGGCTTTTCTCCATCAGGACCCTGAGATATTTTCTTGTGCCCTCTAAAAATATAACTTTCCATATAGGTGCCAGTAGAAAGAATAACTGCTTCACTTGTAAAAGATTCTCCATTTTCCAAAGTCACACCAAAAACGCGCTTGTCATCGTGCAATAATCCAGTTACATGTCCTTCTTTAACAGTAAGATTTTTTGTATTTAAGGCGAGTTCTTGCAAGTATTGAGGATATTCGAGTTTATCTTGTTGGGCTCTTAAACACTGCACTCCTGGGCCTTTTCCAGTATTAAGCATTTTCATCTGCAAATAATGATGATCTGCTGCTATACCCATCATTCCGCCTAAAGCATCTATTTCCCTAACAACAATTCCTTTTGCGCTTCCACCAATAGAAGGATTGCAAGGCATATTTCCCATCATTTTAATGTTTAAGGAAATTAAAAGAGTTTTCATGCCCATATGAGCACTACTAAAAGCAGCTTCTAAACCAGCGTGACCTCCACCAACAACAATAACTTGGTAATCCATTTCTATCCTACACTACCTTCCATATCCATCTTTATTAATTGGTTTAATTCAACCGCATATTCCATTGGAAGTTCACGACTAAATGGTTCAATGAATCCCATGATAATCATTTGAGTTGCGTCTTTTTCTGAAATACCTCTACTCATTAAATAAAAGAGTTGATCTTCATTAATTTTACTAACAGTAGCTTCATGCTCAATATAAGATGTATTATTTCTGACATCATTATTTGGAATTGTGTCACTTTTTGAAAGATGGTCCAAAATTAAAGTGTCACATTCAACGTGACTTCTGCAGTTATGAGCACCTTCTTTATGACGAACAGTTCCACGATAATTAGCAACCCCACCATTTTTAACAATTGATTTAGAAATGATGGTACTAGTTGTATCATCTGCTTCATGAATCATACGCGCTCCAGCATCTTGAAATTGGCCTTTACCAGCGACCGCAATTGAGATACATGTCCCTTTAGCGCCACGTCCTTTTAAAATACATGCTGGATACTTCATATTTACTTGACTTCCAATATTTCCATCAATCCATTCCATAGATGCATTTTCATAACAAACTGCCCGTTTTGTCACTAAATTTACAATATTTGTGCTCCAATTTTGTACTGTTGAATATCTGCATTTTCCTCCAGCAAGAACAATGATTTCCACTACAGCAGCATGCAAAGATTCTTTGGAGTAAGTAGGGGCTGTACATCCTTCGACATAATGGACATCAGCGCCTTCGTCTACAATGATAAGTGTACGTTCAAATTGGCCACTTTTTTCATTGTTGATTCTGAAATAACTTTGAAGCGGTTTATCAAGATGAACACCTTTAGGAACATAGATAAAAGATCCACCACTCCAAACCGCTCCGTTAAGAGCAGAAAATTTATTATCAGCAACAGGTATTACTGTAGAGAAATATTTTTTAAATAAATCAGGATAAAGCTTAAGTGCCATATCAGTTGATAAGAAAATAACACCTTTATCTTCAATCTCTTTTAACATGTTATGATAAACGACTTCAGACTCATATTGAGTGGAAACGCCACTTAAATATTTTTGTTCTGCTTCAGGTATTCCAAGTCGATTAAATGTATTTTTAATGGTCTCTGGAACTTCATCCCAGTTTTTAACCTCTTTTTCGGATGGTCTTGTAAAGTAAGTAAATGAATCAAAATCAAGACCAGTTAAATCTGGACCATAATTAGGAAGTGGCATATTGTTAAATGCCTTAAGAGCTTTAAGACGGAATTCAAGCATCCATTCAGGCTCATTTTTATACGCTGAAATTTGACGAATTGTTTCCTCATTAAGTCCCTTTTTAGTTTTTAAAATAGAGACATCTTCGTCTTTAAAACCATATTTATAATCTTCTTGGAACTTTATATCGTCTTTCATATTATTTGTCCTTCAAGATTGAATTAGCAGCGTTCCATCCAATAGTAGCGCATCTAATTCTTGCTGCTTGCTTACTAGTGTTGACAAACACTATCGCTTCATCTAATACTTCATCATCAAATGGTTCTTCGTGCATCATATGTTGATATTGTTCAATCATATAAAGCGCTTCTTTAATTGTTTTCCCTTTCATTAAGTCACACATAATATCAGTGCTACTTAATGAAATTGTACAAGCAATTCCTTCAAAACAAGCATCGATTACTTTACCATTTTCAACTTTTAAATAAATATCTAGATCATCAATGCAGTTATCGGAATGCATATGGACCTTTTCATATCCATCTCCTGAAGGAGTATGTTTATTAGTTGGATTTGATGAATGATCCATAATAATGGCTCTCATCATCTCATTAGTTAAAGAAATAGGCATCTAAAATATCTCCTCCATTAATTAAATTTTCTACAAATATATCAATTTCTTCTTTCGAAGTGTATAAGTAAGTTGACATTCTCACAGTCGCTGGTGTTTTAATAACATCATCAATCATTTTAGCGCAATGTTGTCCGCTTCTAACCGCTATACCTTTTGAATTTAATAATGTTGCTTCATCTTGAGCAAATACACCTTTGATATTAAAGGATATAATTCCACTACGCGCATCCTTGTTATAAATAATAATGTTATCGTGATTTTCTAATTTTGAAATAGCGTAATCAAATAATTCAACATCATGCTTATGAATATTGTCCATTCCAATTTTTTCTAAGTATTCAATTGCTGCTCTGAAGCCCATTATTGCTGATAAGTTTAAGGTTCCTGCTTCAAATTTCGCCGGAGCATCTAAAGGAATAACGCCTTCTTTATCGAACTTAACATTCATTCCCCCACCGGAATGGAAAGTTGACATCTTTTGAAGTAGATCATATTTTCCAACCAAGCACCCTATTCCAGTTGGTCCACACATTTTATGAGCGGAGAAAGATAAAAAATCGACATCTAAATCTTTAAAATCCACTGGCATATGAGGAACAGATTGAGCTCCATCGAGAACAAAAATTGCACCATTACTATGACAAATTGAGGCAATTTCTTTCGCGTTAATTTCATATCCTAAGACATTACCTACATGCGCAAGCGCAACTATCTTGATATTTTTATATTTTTTAAATGCGTTAGAAACAGAATTTACTGTCGCGCGATTATTTTCTAAATCAAGAAAGCACATTTCTGCACCAGTTAATTCACAAATTCGATACCATGGTAATACGTTAGAGGCGTGTTCGGTTTCACTAATTAAAATTTGATCGCCTTTTTTCAAATTATCTAAAGCATATCCATACGCAACTAAATTAAGCGACTCAGTGTCTCCACTTGTAAAAACAACTTCATTAACTTCGGAATTAATAAATTTCGCAATTGCTTTACGCGAAAGAAGAACTTCAACATCCATGTTATAACATAAATCGTAATCTCCACGATGCGAATTAGCGTTCATTTCTAAATAATATTTATTAATCGCGTTAATGACAGAATATGGTTTAAAAGTTGTTGAAGCATTATCTAAATACACAAGTGGTTTACCTTGCATTTTTTTATCCTGTAGCATTGGGAAATCAGAACGTATTTTATCAATGTCGTACATCCTATAATCTCCTTTCAATTACAGAATCAATCTCATTAGAAACTGACTGATCAAAACCTTTTAAAATTGGCTTTAAATAACCGAGTGTAATAAGTAGTTTTGCCTCGTCAACACTTAGGCCTCTTGAGGTTAAATAAAAGATGTGTTCATCACTTACTTTTCCAACTACTGCGGCGTGGCTTGCTTCGATATCATTTTCATCGATTCGAAGTATAGGCTTCGCTATCGCTAAACAGTTATCATCAAATACAACTATTTTGGCGTTTTGATGAGAGGCACTTTGATGACATCCTTTTAAAATATGAGAGACTCCAGAAAACACTAATTTGCTGTGGTCTTTACAAACACCATAATTATCAATTTTTCCAAATGTTCTTGGTGAATTATGATAAATTGAGACAGAAATATTTTTATCATCTTTTTGGCTTGAAAGGCTTGCAAGGTGCCATTCACATTTTGCATCTTCATCATTCAAATTTATCGAAGCTTCAAGATGATTCTTTTCAACTGAGAAATCTGCAAAATAACAAATAATTTTAGAATTTTTTGCCACATTTGCGGTAATTTTCAATAAATCAATTGGGTTTTTTGAAAAAATAGAAAGTCTCAAAATTGAGTCGTTTCTAACATCTATATCAATTGAATTCACATTATTAATATCTTTTAAGAATAAGAAAACTTCTTTTCCACTAACAACACTAAAAGAAAGGTTTGGATCCTTATTCAAACAGTCAAAATATAAATCTGAATTAACAATTACCTTTTCCATATTATTTCTTAATTGATTCTTTTACTGCACAACTGCCAATTGAAACTGTGTTCATATCAGCGTTTTCTTTTTCGATTTCAATTCTTAATTCAGTCTTGATAAATTCATATCCATTTTGATCAATACGTTTAATTAAAGAAGTATCGCCATCTAAAACGATTCGACCATTAATCATGACAACCGCTCTTGTAGGTTTAATTAAGTCGAACAATCTTGCATAGTGAGAAATGACCAAGAATCCTCTACCATTTTCTTCTTCTTTTTTGATGACATCGGCAACGATTTGAATTGCGTCAACATCAAGTCCAGAATCGATTTCGTCAAGCATTGCAATTTTTGGTTTGAGAAGTAAAAGTTGAAGTATTTCGTTTCTCTTTTTCTCTCCACCACTAAATCCTTCATTTAAACTTCTTGTTGCTAAATCAAATGGCATTTTTAATTCTTTAGTCGCTCCATCGAGCATTTTATAAAATTTATATGTTGATATTTTTTCTTCGCTTGTAGCGTTAACGGCAGCTCTTAAAAAATCGGAATTAATAACACCTGTAACTTCAGCGGGATTTTGAAGCGCCAAAAATAAACCTGCTCTCGCTCTTTCGTCAGTGGTCATATGTGTGATATCAACATCATCAAGATACATACTTCCAGAAGTAATCTTGTATCTAGGATGTCCCATGATTACATTTAATAATGTAGATTTTCCATGTCCGTTTGGACCTAATAACGCAACGGTTTCTCCTTCGCTTATAGAAACAGTTACACCTTTAAGTATTTTTTTACCCTCTACTTCAACATGGAGATCATTGATTTTTAAAGTTGCCATACTTTTCACCTCAGTGCCGTATTATTTTAATGCCATCAATCTCTATTATCAAACAATATGATAAAGAAAATGCCTACGTATACATACACGTTATATGCGAAATAATTAAAATTATTATTGCACGCGCGATTTTATGTGAGTAAAATATTTTCGCTATGTATTTTAGAAAAGGAGATTACAAGATGAAAAAAAGTAAACTAACTCTTGGATTAGTTACTAGCTTCATCGGTGCACTCGCATTATCTGCTTGTAACTCAACTGCAGCAGTTACAACAAGCGACAAATCGATTGTCGATTTTATCGGATATAATTCCGAAGAAGAAAAAATCGAAATTGATATCGACAAGTTTTATAGCGAGTACGGCGATAGCAGTGAAAGCACTACTTTGTTCTACAATGCAGTTCTCGAAGCTTTAATCAGATACGAATATGAACCATTAAGTTCTAGAGCTGGCAGTAATTTAAAACCTTATGCAACCTTAGTTAAGGAAGCAGAAGACAAAGTTAATGCTCAAAAACAAGTTGCCACCGACAACCAAAAATCAAACGGCACAAAAACATGGGACGAGGAATGGGAAAAGATCCTCGATTCATACGATTGTGAAGACGAAAAAGATTTAAAAGAACACTTCTTATATGAATTAGAAAAAGAAGCGATTACAGATGGTTATTTCAAAGACAACGAATCCTCTCTTAAGGATCAATATATCGGTATTGATAAAGACTGGAAACCAGTTGATACTTCAAGCGGAGAATTCGCTCCAGTATTCCCATATCACATCCTTCACGTTTTAGTTAAATTGAACGCTGATGCGACTGATTATTCTAGAGCATCCATCACAAGCGCTGAAGCTGAAAAATTATGGAATGTTGTCCGTAAATTAATCGATGCTACTTATTCTTTCGAAGAAGTTGCATATAAAGAAAGTGAAGATAGTTCTAATACCGCTTATGGTGATGTTGGAATTATGTCCACACAAACAAGTTTCTACAATGAATTCAAATTAGGTATTTATGCTTACGATGCCTTATTAAGTGGAAGAAACACTCAAACAGCTGATACAGAAGCCATTTATAAAGCTTTCGGTGTTGACGATCAATCCACCATTGTTACTGAAACAAAATTAGGAACAGATAATAAAGCTGTTGAAACCAAAGAAAGAGTTACTGACTTAGTCACTGAAGAAATGGTTAAAGATGTTAAAACAGCAATTACTGGTTATGGCGATACCGCTACTGAATTCACAGGTATTCCAACCGTTCCATATGATGTTTTCAGAAAAATCGGAGAATATAAAGACGCTGAAAAGATTGGTACATTTGAACCAGAAGCAGGTTCGGTTGCCTATCCACGTAACGTCTTATTCAACCAATTCTTAAATTTCCGTTCACCATTTGTTATTACTAACGAAGATATCACAATGAGTGAAAGCCAAGATAAAGTTACCGTTACCGAACACGATTTCGAAACCGGTGACTTAAAGATTAAAAACAATAACTTTGTTCAAGATGCAGTTCCTTCATTAACTGGTAAGAGTGTCTTAACTGATGGAGAAGGCAGTGTCATTATCGGTGTTAGAAGCACCGCTGGTATTCACTTCATGGTTATGAGAAAATCAATTTTCTATCAAACCAACTTCAATACCGTTTCAAGTTTTGGTGATAAGAAATCTGATGTTACATTACAAGATTACTACACCACCGAAATTCCTGGTGCGGACAATTATCCAACTGAATCATATATTAATATGACAAAGTCGGATGACCCTTCCTACTATACAAATAGAGCAAACACTATCAAAAACAAACTCAAAGGACAAGATACAAGCGATGTCTTCGATGCAGCATATGATTATCGTATCTATCAAATGCTCTTAAAAGAATTAGTCGATAATAATCAAATCACTTTCTTTGATAAAGATGAAGATGGACACAGTGTCATCGCTGAAAATATCGAAAAGAAAATTCAATTATTAAGAGAATCAAAATTCTTATCCAACATTGAATCAATCAATGGTTCTTGGGAAGATTACTTAATTCAATTAAGAGATCAAAACGATAAGAGAGCTTATAAAGGTATGCTCTCAACCGGTTGTGTCTTTAGATGGAATAGAGGCAATGCTGCTGATAAAGCTGCCTTTGAAAAAGGAGGAGAATGTTATGTCAAATAAGAAATACACTAAATTAGCAGTATTATCTCTCCTCGGAGTGATGAGTTTAGTCGGATGTAATTCTTCTTCCGATGAAATCTACGCTAAACCAACCAATTACGAAGATAGCGTTGTCACTATCAAAAATGATGCTGGTGAAGAACAAGATGTTCATAATAACATCTTAAGTATCATCTATGATTCAATGCATGATGGAAGTGTTCCTTCAAAAGTCTTAGAAAAAGTTTTATACAAATACGCTGAAAGCATTGTCGGTGTTTATAACAAATACACCGCTAAAGGCGAAGATGTTATTACATTAGAAGAAGCAGCTAATGACTCTAGCGCTAATCATGAAAAAATTAACCAATTCATTAAAGTCCATAAAGCGTATTGGTTATATAACGAAGATGGGGAACACATCAAAGAAGATGGAACCGTCATCGGTGAAAAAGAAGAATGGACTCCATGTGATACA
Source organism: Bacilli bacterium (assembly GCA_017635565.1). GTDB lineage: Bacteria > Bacillota_I > Bacilli_A > RFN20 > CAG-826 > UBA2450. Next base: position 38,149 of record JAGBLE010000009.1, on the reverse strand, counting down.
GAAAGAAATAACGTTAAATCAAAATTAGACGCTATTGAACTCCGTATCGCTGAAGAAATGTATTCAAAAGCCACAACTGGTAGCTATACTGAAAAACACTTCTTCAAAGAATTAGATTTAGTCAAAGCGTTATATAAAGATAACAAGAAAGTTGACTATGAAGGCGCTAAAGCTGCTGGATTACTTCCAACTCTTGTTGATTATCAATTAGAAGAATCTGAAGTTTTTGATACTACTAAAGGCTTATTACACAGAGAGTTCTATCAAGACAAAGATGCCACAGAAAGAAAATTCACCTATATTGAAGATGAACTCATTCCAACCATCTATAATGATCTTCTCATCGAACAATATTTATTAGATGAAGATTTAGCCGCTGTTAGAAATTCACGTGCAAGAAAGATTAATGTTATCAAAATTGAAAAATATTCTTCTTTCACCAATAACGCTGACTTATTAATCAAACATTTAGTTAACGCTATTTACGAAAACGCTGTCACTGCAGCTACCACAAATGATGGTATTGAAACAAAGACTTCTGTCATCGAACAAACATATGACAAACTCTTTGATACATACGCTATTGTTAATAAAGGTTTATATACACAAATTAGCAATAACGCTGATGCAACCGCAGTCGTTAATGACTTAAAACAAGCAGCAAGTGATATTTATGAATTAAAATCATATACATATGGTACTGCTCCAGATGATGTGACATTAAATTATTACAATAACACTGCTTATGGTGACTTAGTTAAAGACTTTGAAAAATTCTTAAGTGCAGAAAATTATGAAGAACTCGATTCCAGTTTATATAACAAATTCACTGGAAGCGGTAAGACCACTTATGAAGAAGGCTTAGACCAAGCCACAATTGAAATTGACCAAACAAAATCAATTACAAAAGGTTGGTTTATTCAAAGCACACAACCATCATTAGATGGAAATGGAACAATTAATGATCGTTTATTCAAACTCTCCGTTGCCAATAACAAATATGAAGTTGGTGGAGAAGATGATTCTGCTGGTACTGATGATGCACTAATCGCCAGTAACCTCGAAACCCTTACCGAAAGAGATAGAATTGTCAAAGATGGTTCTACTTGGAAAGTTAGAGATGCAGTATCAGACAAAGAAAACAAATACATCTGCTCAATCAATGGTGCTTACTTCCTCAAATTTGAAGGACAATATTCACAAGATGATTGGACAAATGATATTGTCTACGATGATGGCGATGCTTATTACATCGTTAACGTCTTAGAAGCTGTCAAAGACAACAAATTAAGAGCGAAAGGTGATTATAGCTACTCCAAACTCAGAGGTACATCATTCTTAAACGAAGTTATCGATGAAATCTCTAAGAAAGTCGCAGAAACTGGTAGTTACGCCTCTTTAGCCAAAGAACATTGGTTAAAACAAATGGATATCACTTATCACGATCAAAAAGTCTACGACTACTTCAAAGACAATTATCCAGATTTATTCGATTAATGAACAATTGACCAGGTAATCAAATGCCTGGTTTTTTGTTTGCTTTATTGAATTAGTAATTATAGAAATCTATAATTTACATAGAAGGTGATAAGATATGGAAAAAGATATTTTTTGTAAAATTATTAATGGCGAAATCCCTTGCCACAAATTATATGAAGACAATGATGTACTTGCCTTCTTAGACATTTCTCAAGTCACAAAAGGACACGCTCTTGTGATTAGTAAAAAGCATTACGAAAACTTTTTAACAATTCCTCAAGAAGAAATGCACAAAGTCATGGATGTCGCTCAAAGAATTGGACAAGTCGACATCAAATATTTAGGTGCTAAAGGAGTTAATATTCTCTCCAATTGTTATGAAGCTGCTGGACAAACAGTTATGCACTTCCACGTTCACGTGATTCCACGTTACGAAGGAAATGAAGGGTTTATCCTCGAAATGAAGCAAAACGATGGAGAGCTCAACTTACCAGCAATTGCTAAAGCAATTAAAAAAGAACTCTAAGACAACAAAAAAAGACGAAACGATTAAATTATCATAAATTCTTGTTTCGTCTTTTATTTTGCCTATTTTTTAGGTTTATAGAAGCATCTTCCATCAAGTGGATAAATCTTCTGTGTGAATTCTCCTTCTTCAATTCCTTCATACGCTTTATCAAGGACAAGCATCTTGCTATCAATATTATCGATTAATGAAATTAATAATGCTTCTCTAGTTAATGGAAGAACAGGTGAACCATATTCATATTGTCCGTGATGAGAAAGAACAATATGTTCAAGTAATATTGGGGTTTCACTTTGAATATTAAGTTCTTTAGCGGCAATACGAAGTTCTCCACACATAATTGAAATATGTCCAAGTAATCTTCCTTCAACGGAGTATTTGAACACTGCCGGACCAACGAGTTCAATCATTTTACCAAAGTCATGGATAAGAGCGCCAGTAACGACTAAATCTCGATTGATATCGTTATAATATTTTGAGAAATAATCTGCGTGTTCTGCTAAAGAGACACTGTGCATTAATAAACCACTACTAAATTCGTGATGTACACTACTCGCTGCTGGATTAACAAAGATTTTATCTCCGAATTTCTTAATAAAATAATCAAGTATTGCTTTACAGTCTTTATCCTCAATCGAATTGACTAATTTATAAAACCTATCCATCAATTCTTCTTTTGGGATAGGTGGATTTTTAATAAATCTAGTAACATCAATTTGATTTGAATCAAGTAATCTAGCGCTTAATATTTTTCCTTGAAGGGCGCCACCAAAACTAATGACCTCAATTAATAATTCAGCAATATTACCACTAACGAAGATATCTTTATCATTATCATCTAGTTCCCATTTTTTTGAATTTAACGAACCAGAAGAATCTCTTAATTCAACATTTAAATATGGAGAGCCGCTTTTATTTGTTCCTTGGCTAACCGATCCAATTAAAGCTTGGATAATAATTCTATCCCCTTCCACTAATTCTTTAATAAATCTCATAATTATTTCATCCTTTCTATGATAGGAAGAATATCATTCATTCGATATCCTTTTTGTAAAAGAGCCTGCAATATTTTTTGTTTTAATTCTTTTTTCTGATATTTATTAGAATATCTCGTCTTAATTTTTTCAAAATCTTTTTCGAGTTTTTTCTTTTCTTCTTTATTGTTGTCATCTTTTAAAGTGGGCACCATTTCGTTAGCGATTTCTTTGGAAAAACCTAGAGAGATATACGAATTATAAATATGCTGCTTTTTTCTTACGAAATTATATTTTGAATGTTTTTTATCTAGTTTATCGAAAATTGCTTTTGCCTTTTTTCTTTCGATAGATATAGGGAAATTAATCTTTTCTAATCTTTCTTCAAATATTCCTTTTTCTGAAAGCTTATTGAGGATTTTGTTTTTCCCATAATTCAAAGAATTATAATATTCGATATGGTCTTCAATAAAAGCATTATCATCAATCAAATCATAACCTTTTAATTTATTTATAACTTGATCAATTTCTTCTTTATTTCCACCTTTAGCGTACAATTTCTCTCTCATTTGATATTCGCTATAAATGGCTTTACTTCTTATCTTTAAAGCGTATTTAAGGAGAGAAGAAATATCGTTATATTCTTTTATTTTTTTATATTCTTTTTTGCTAACTTCTTTTCCAACATAAAGATAGAAGTTTGGATATACTTCTTTATCGAGTTCAAGTTTTTCATCGTCGAAATAAACTGAAACGCTATTCTTTAAGATCTTTATTTTCGTTATTTTCATCGCATATTCTCTTTCTTGGTCGATAAACAATTGTGTATAAGCAAGCAATAAGAAGAGGGAAAATAAACATCAAACCTCTCCAAAGCAATAAAGAGGCTCTTGCAATTTCTTCGGTGTCATAAAAAACTGGACCGGTTGATGGGAAAAATAGTTTTAAGAAGAATAATTCAGACACTACCGAACTTCCTGGAATTGGAATGATACAAGTAACCATTTGATGTAAATTTCCAAGTAAAACACTGTCCCAGAAATTTGCGTTAGTAGATGTATTACCAAGTGATAAACCACAGAAATAAGGAACAGAATAAGAAATTGTTATATAGGCAAAGAAACTAATAACACAAATAATTGTTACCAATAAATTACGATATAGTGTTTTTAAATTTGACCTAAAGTTAACAATAGCAACATCAAGATTTTCTCTAGTAACGTTTGTATCTTTTACTAATTTAATTTTTGATAACAAAGTGACAATTGGACCCCTAATAAACCTAAAGAAACCGTTCCAATATGAAATTAGGAAGATAAATCCAATCGATAAAATATTAAACGAAAACCCAATTGCGACTAATAGCCAAAGAGGAATTTGAACAGGTCCAGATTCGTTAAATGTAATCGGGATAAATCCTATTTCATTAATTAAATCTCGCTTAATAACAATAGTTATAATTCCATAAAGAATTAAGACTACTTGATAAATAATTGAATACATCGCTAAAACGCTTAAAGCGTTAGAGATTTTTACTCCTTGTTTACTGTAAGTATATGCTTCCATAACATGTCCACCCAATCCAGCAGGAGTAACCATACGATACAAAGAACCGATTTGGTCAATTGCGATTGAGCGGTGGAAAAAATATTTTTTCTCAAATATTCTTGTCAAAAAATAAACCGAAATGGAACGGAATATAATACATCCAAAAACAATAACAAGAATAACTAAAATAAACCATAGATTAGCGTTTTCAAGAATTTCAATAATTTGAGAAATAGAATTTCCAATTGTTAGATAAAACGCTAAGGCGGTAAGTCCCAAAACAAAAAATAAATATATGATATATCTAATTATTTGGTTTCTGATTTCTTTACTTGCCATAGACTTGAAAATTATATCATAGGCAATACATAAATAGTATTGAAAACAATATAATAAAAGCCCAGATGGGCTATAGTTTATTAAGCAATAAGCTCTTTATATGCTTTTATGAACACTTGATATCGATTATTAAGTTCTTCGATTTCCTCATCGAGATTTAAACCATTATCTTCTTTAACGTTTCTTGTTTTTTCAGTAATTACTTCACTAATTTTATATAGACTAGTTAAAGCAAGATTCCCTACCACACCTTTAAAAGCGTGAACGCTCGAAAACAAAGTTTGAAACTCTCTATTTTTATATGATTTTAATATTTCATCAAAAGTATTATTTTCAGCAAATTTAGCGAGCATCCTACTTATAAAAGCATCATTTATCAATCGATTTTTTGCTTCTGAATAATCTCCACCAATCGCGTCATAAAACTCTTTTACAGTCATTATTTTTTAAACTCCTTTTCGAGTAATTTTTCAAATTCATTAACAGGAAGTGGCTTTGAGAAGTAATATCCTTGAATAACATCACATCCTGCTTCTTTGAGAAAATCATAATGCTCTTGAGTTTCAACTCCTTCGGTAATCGATAAAACACCGAGAGTTTTTGTGATATCAATAATCATTTTGATAATTTCTCTATTATGATAATTTCGATCAACATTTTTGATAAACGCCATATCAATTTTTAAAACATCAAAAGGAAGCTCGGTCAAAATATTAAGAGAAGAATATCCACTACCGAAATCATAGATTTCAATTTTAAATCCACATTCCCGTAATCTATTGACCACACTAATTAATTGATCGGCATTTTCAGAATAAGCCGATTCTGTTATTTCAATATAATATTTATCACGAGGAATTCCATTAGAATCTACATGTTTAAGTAAATCATCAACGATATTTGGATTATAAATGTCAGCGCGAGAAACATTAACGGAAAGAGGTACGATAAAACCATATTTTTCTTTCCATTCTTTCATTTGTCGAGCAGCGTCTTCAAAAATATAATTATCCAATTTACGAATTAAACCATTTTCTTCGAACAAAGGAATAAAAGCGCCAGGAGAAATCATACCGTATTGAGGATGAATCCATCTCACTAAGCATTCAGCACTACACAATGTGTTTTTATCGCCTTGAATTTTATATTTAGGCTGATAATAAATCATGAATTGTTTTTCTTTTATAGCCTGTTCAAAGCAATTGATTAATTCTTCCAAATAAACCACTCTATTTTGATAATTCTCATCATAAACAGCAATTAGACGATTAAAGTCACCAACAATACTATTAGCAGCGCTTATTGCTCTTCCAATCGCGATATCCTTATCAAGAGAAGTATCAACATTTGGGTAAACACCAACTCTAATACGGACATTTGAACTATTAGTCATTTCTTGAATATGTTTGACTAATGATTCTGCTAATTCAAAATAACTATCTTGATGCTCACAATATAATAAGAAATTATCGCTTGAATTACGTCCTGCAATTCCTTTGTGTTCGTTAAGATATGTCTTAAGTGATTCAGCAATATTCTTCAAAACTTCATCACCAAAATCTCTTCCATAAAGCTCGTTAACAAGACGGAATCTTGTGATATTAATCGATAATAAATCTTTATTCATTTTTGGATATTTATTATCCATTTCAATCGCGTATTTCTTAAAGAATTCAATTCCAAATAAATCGGTAAGCTTATCTTTTTTAACTTCTTTAATAATTCCGCGGTCTTCATATAATTCAATCATTCGCTTCATTCTTGCGATGATGATTTCAGGATTTTCATATGGTTTTTTAATGAAATCATTAACTCCTAATTTAAAGCATTCTAATTCAATTGTTCTTTCGCCAGTGCAAACAATAAAAGGTATCTTTTTTAAATCAGGTCTATTCTGTCTTATTTTAAGGATTTCACGCCCATCAATATCAGGCATAAAAATATCTAAAAGAACTAAATCAATTTCTTTTTTATATTTGTTCAAAGAATCAAGTGCTTCTTGACCATTGCAAGCAATAAGAATATTAAAATCATCTTTAATTATTGAAGACAAAATATTTCGATTGATTTCTTCATCTTCAACAATTAACACTGTCTTTTTCGATTCTAATTCTTTTTCGGTATTTTCTATCATGAAAAACATTATATCATGATTAATTTTTAAATTAATTCATAAATTTAAACATCAAAATAAAACCCCCAATATAATTATGGGGGAAGTTTCATTCATTTTGGTGCGGATAACAGGAATCGAACCTGCACGAGTCGCCTCACAAGATTCTAAGTCTTGCATGTCTACCAGTTCCATCATATCCGCGTGCCTATTGATTATATTTTATATAGAATAAAAAAACAACAATTTGCATTGTTGAATTTTGTGATTTTGGTGCCGTCTATCGGAATCGAACCAACAACCTATTGATTACAAATCAATTGCTCTGCCAATTGAGCTAAGACGGCAATATTGGTGGACACTACAGGGATCGAACCTGTGACCTCTTCCGTGTGAAGGAAGCGTTCTCCCGCTGAACTAAGTGTCCCTATAGTGTTTTTAATATTAAAGCCCTAACTAAGGGCTAAGATGATGCGCAATTTGGTGGGCCTTAATGGACTTGAACCATCGACCTCACCCTTATCAGGGGTGCGCTCTAACCAACTGAGCTAAAGGCCCGAATACGCGCTTAAATAATATACAATATTAATAAATATAATTCAACAACAAATAAAAAAAACAAAAAGGAAGTCAAATTTGGCTTCCTTAATTTGTTTTTCTTTTGTCCTGATATCAAAGATATCAATGAAAGATTAACGCTTAGAGAATTGTGGAGCTCTTCTCGCAGCTTTAAGACCGTATTTCTTTCTTTCCTTCTTACGGGAATCTCTAGTAATCATACCGGCATCTTTCAAGACTTTGCGATCGCATCCTGCTTCAAGTAAAGCGCGGGTAATGCCTAAACGGATAGCACCAGCTTGACCTGTGAAACCACCACCACGAACTTCAGCTTTAACATCATATTTTGCTTCTGTTCCTGTTAAGGTTAATGGTTGTTTTAAGTCCATTACGAGTGTGGCGTATGGCATATATTCATTGACATCACGACCATTAACTGTAATGTTGCCTTTTCCTTCGACGACATAAACACGTGCAATAGATGATTTTCTTCTACCAGTACCGTAGTATTGGAGACCTGATTTCTTACTTGCCATTATTTACATCCTCCTAGAATTTGAGCTCTAAAACTTCTGGTTTTTGAGCTTCGTGCTTGTGATCTGGTCCGGCATAAACAAATAATTTCTTTTCGATTTGTCTGCCTAAACGTCCTTTTGGCACCATACCGTGAACACTTCTCTCAATCATTTCGCAAGGAAATTCTTTGAGCATTGTTCCGGCTGTTCTTGTTCTAAGACCGCCATCATAGCCAGATACGTTATAATATTTTTTGTTGTGGATTTTATCTCCAGATAAGCTCACTTTTTCAGCGTTGATAATGATGACATAATCACCACAGTCAACATTTGGTGTCCATGTTGGTTTCACCTTTCCTGTTAAAATTTGAGCAACTTGGGAGACTAATCTACCTAATGGTTTGTCAGTGGCATCAACGACATACCATTTTCTTTGGATTTCATTTGCTTTTGCAATAGTAGTTTGACGTTGCATACAATTAATCCTCCTTTACCAAACTAACTTATTCCTTACCGGGGACTTCATTATTTTTGGCTTGTGCCGAGTTAAATAATATTATTTTTACTTAACTAAATCAATTAAATATTTAATTTAATTACATTTTATTTTGTCAGCATATAAAAAGAACCTAAAGGTTCTTCTTATTTTACTATTTTACGTTATGATAGACGTTTTGGACATCTTGAAGTTCATCAAGCATGTCGCATAATTCATTAAATTTTCTTTGATCTTCAGGATCAGTAATTTCGATTGGGTCATTTGCTAAGAAAGTAATTTCTGCAGTTTCAAATTCAGAAACACCCATGCTAGCAAGAACTTCTCTTGCTTGAGCAAATGCGGTTGGTTCCACTAAAACTTCAATAATTCCATCTTCTTCAGTGACTTCTCTTACATCAACATCACTTAAAATTAATGTCTCTTCAACTTCCGCTCGATTGGTGCCAGCAAAATCAAAGACACCTGTTTCTGTGAAATTGAAAATTGTTGAACCCATATGTCCACCTTTTTTAGTAACGGTTGTTCTAACTTCAGTCAATGCACGATTCGTGTTATCAGTTAATGTATCGATGATGAATAAGCTTCCGCCTGGACCAAAAGCTTCATATCTACCTTGTTCATATGATTCAGCAGAACCACCTTTGGCTTTTTGAATTGCTCTTTCGATAACGTCTTTTGTTACGTGTTGTCCTTTCCATTTTTCAATTGCGGAACGTAATGCTAAGTTACTATCTGGATCAGGGACTCCACTTTTAGCAGCCATGTAAATTTCTTTACTGGCTCTCATAAATAATGCGCTTCTAGCAGCAGCGGTTGCCGCCATTGCCTTCGCTCTAACTTCATGTGCTCTTCCCATGTGTTTTACCTCTTTATAATCTAAAAAATAATATCACAACTATGTTGTTATGAAAATAATATTTATTCAAAAGAAAAGAGAGCCCTTGAAGGACTCTCGTTAATAATTGTCTCTAGACTTATGGTAAAGGTGGGACAGGTGGAACTCCTCCACCCAAAGAAATCGCGACTGGATTTCCACTTTCATCATAAGTTAAGGCGTAACTGCCAAAGAACGATTTTAATTTAAGAACAAGTTTACCTTCGTTATAAACAGCAGAAATGGTTGATCCACCGAAATATTTGCCGTCTTCAGTTCCAGAAACAGTTACCTTACCACTAACGCTTGAATAGTAATACATCGCTCCATAGAATTTGTTTTCATTGAGAGCAAATTTAACATTTTCAAAGTTCGCTAATTGGTTGTTTTTATCAGTGTAAGTAATTGCGCTTTCTACACCTTCACTTGTTTGATAAGAAGAAAGAGTAACGCTTCCATCTGTTCCAGTACGAGCAACAATTGTATGAGTTAATGTGACGATGGTTGTAACTTTTTCTTCACCATCATTAGTAACTTCAATTGATTGAATGGTTTGAGCGGTTTCGTTAATAACGATGACATTATTGAAAATCGCTAAAGTGTTTGAAGTTCCATCACCATAAACACCTTTTAAATCAAGTAATCTTGAATCAGTGTAAACAACGCATGAACCATCTGGATTTGCAAAGACGAGAGAATAATCGGATTTTCTAATTGAAAGAGTTCCTACTCCACTTGGAGTTGTAACCGATGCAGTAATTGTGACAATTCCACTATCGGTGACTGATAAGAAATATGCATTGGCTTCAACATCTCTATCTAATCCATCTCCAGTAGCGTTGATGGTGTCTAAAGTAAGGATTCCTTCAGAAGAGAATTTGATATATTCTTTGCCAAATTTACCTTCGTAACAATATTCGCCAATGAGTGAATTAAATATATTCTTTGCGAAATAATTTTTATATGCGACTAAACCTTGAGCAGTATTTTTGTAAACACTAATGGAGCCACTATATGTTGGAACGATGATAAATTGTGAACCATTATATTGATAAATAAGGATCAATAAAGAAGCAAGACCAGAAGGCAATAATCCTAAACTATATTCGACCTTATTTCCTTCGATGAAGAGTTCACCATTTTCATTAATGGTAATTGTGTCTGTTCCATTTGAAGTATATTCATTATAAATTTTTGAATACTTAGTTTTTTCACAGACAACAACACCATTTACACCTTGGAAAACAGCGTAAATGCCAGATTCTTGGTCATACACTGCTAATTCTTTATTGCCAAAGGCAAGAACTGTGGTGTTAAGAATTTCACTAAATACCAAATTTCCTTGAACAGCTTCTCCACCATTTTCAGAAACTTTGAATTCACTATCAACTGATAGAGAATATCCTTCTCCTGGGTTGACATAATCTTTTGCAAATACGTTTTGATAATAATGGCTTTCAAAATATCTTGTTTCAGTTTCACCAACGCTAACAATAGCGGTATTACTAAATTCTTTTGAAACACGGATATCGTTTTCGCCATTTTTGAAAGTTAAAGCGGCTGACCCATTATTAAGAGCAATGAAAGAGTAATTTTCAATTTCTTGACCATTATATTTATAGGTATAGACAGGATCAATGTCTTCATATGTTTCCCAATCAAAATCGGAATAATACATCTCGATTTGGTTTTGGAAATCACCACTCACAAAAGTCAAAATGTTTTCATCCCAGTCAACGCTTGGCACTTTGAAGAAAGTATTCATTGAAGCAAAGCGATGGGCACTGCCATTTAACTTGAATGTGTATAAATCTGGATTAATTGTAAAGCTAACATTAGTTGCATCATTTTTAAATGAAAAAGATAAACCAGTGGAACTTCTTGTAGCGGTTACTTCTCCTGCCACTCCATCAAACATGTAATTAACAGTGTCTTCGTTAGTTGTATCATCGTGAACGATTTCATAACTGTTGTTATAAGTCTTTCCATTTTCATCAACGATGGTTGAGAAGAACATGGTTGGATCCGCAAAGAAAGTTTCATACATCATATCGCCACTAATACCATATAATGAAGTGTCACTATTCGCGTATAAAAGATCTCCGTAGAATTCTCCATCATTCAAATCAAGCGCTTGAGCAACTGGAATGAGTAAAGTTTCTTCTCCACTACTAAATAAATAATATCCTGGAATTAATTTTGAATCTGTATCTTGTAACGCATTACCACTCGCATAATAAATGCTGATATCAAATCCAAGTAATCCAGCTTTTTCAACATCTTTAATTTCGTTACCAAATATGTAGACATAATTGCTGTCACTAATTTCATTTAGACCATTATATGCACCAGCAAAGCTACTATCGATATGAGAGTATAACGATTGAGTTACATATTTGCCATCGATTTCTTTTTCAACGGCAACAAATTTTAATAATGAAGAAGTTAATCTAATGCGATAATTTGCGTCATTTCTAGCCTTTCCGTAATAAACAACGACTAAATTTTCTTGAATAGTTTTTTCTTCTTCATCAAGATAACTGAATTCTTCTGTCTTGATCTCTGTTGGATAAAGTTTTACTTCTTTTCCGTCGCTATCGACTGTGCTGGCGTAATCTTTTGTGATGTTAAGTTCTCCATCAACACCATAGAATGTTGAGAGTAAATAGCTATAATCGTCATCTTTGAAAGTTGGGGCGACATAACTATTGCCACATGCGGTAAGCGACAAAACGGAAGCAAACAAGATTGTTAATGTAGTTTTTTTCATAAAACACCTCTCTGTTTTGAATTAATTATTTTTTAAATAATATGCTGATATGAATAAAAATGCAAAAAAATTAGAACGTAACCGCCCTAATCTTTTAATAATAACAAAAATAATATGAATTAATACTCAACATCGACAAGAGTTAAACCACACGCCGGAGCTTTGTATGATACTACTTCTCTAGGTGCGTTTTCATCTAACAATTCTTCGATGATAAAAGGATCAAGATCTTTATCACAAATATGGACCGCAGTGCCTACGATTAATCTAATCATGTACCTCATAAATCCTTGCCCCTTAAAAGTTATATAAATTAAATCAGATTGACGCGATACATCAATGCCATATATTTCTCTAACAAAATTATCTTCGTCCTCTTCTTTTGAGGTGAAATTTTTGAAATTATGAACACCAATGAAGTGGGTTAAGCATTCCTGCAATTTATCAGTGTCAATTTTATCTGGATGAAGCCAAGAAGTTTCATATAAAAATGGGTCCTTAGATTCTTCAAGAATGCAATAAGTATAAACCTTTGCTTTAGCGGAATATCGACTATGGAATGATGGCTCAACTTCTTCGATATCATCGATTTTAATATCCTCAGGAAGCATTTTGTTTAAAGAGTAAATTAGTCGATCTAAATCAATTTCTGTGACATCAACATCGAAATGAAATTTTTGAGAAAAAGCATGGACTCCAGCATCGGTTCTACCTGCTCCATAAATTGAAATTGGAGTGTTACCAAAAAACCTTGATAGACAAGATTCAATCGTGTCTTGAATTGTTAAAGCACCTGGCTGTTTTTGCCAGCCACTATATCTTGTTCCTTTATAATATGCACTTCCAAATAGTCTCATAATTCTCAATTAAAATAGGGGTTTTGCGCCGAAAATCCAATAAATAAAATCGATTTTTATAAAATTCGCATCATAAATCTTTAATGTAAGTATACCACCAAAAATAGCTAGTATCGAGATGAAAGCAATTAAATCTCTCCATGAAAATTTTAAAATACGATATCTACTTCTTTTTGCGTATGGATTATATCCTCTAGCTTCCATTGCATTAGATAATTCTTCGCTTCTTCCAATAGCAGAAACAAATAAAGGAATAATTAAAGCAACTAATCCACCAATTCTTTTAAATATTCCACCTTTATTAAAATCTACTCCTCTTGAAGATTGAGCTTTCATTATTCTTTGAGTTTCGTCTAATAAAGTAGGAATAAATCTTAAAGCGATACTAAGAGTCATTGCTAATATATGAGCGACAGGATATTTAAATATCTTTAATGGGCTTAGATACCACTCAATTGCATAGGTTAAATCCATAGGCTTTGTAGTCGCAGTTAAAATCATTGTAATCATAATCATCATAATTAATCTAAAAATGATATAACCACTTTGATAAAATGCATCATAATTAACAGCGTAGCTTCCAATATAAAACGCTATATGTTCTGGATTATAATTTGGGTTAGGAATAAATATATAAATTAATAATAAGAAAATAACTAAAAACCACATCATGCTTAAGCTTTTAAAGAGCTGTAAGAAACTTACTCGAGACATAATCATCGCAGCAATTAATAAAAGGAATAAGAAGGCAGTTAAAATAAGCGTGCTTGACCAAGAATCAACTTTTAAAAATATAGAAACAAGCAAAAGAATCATCATTAGAAGCTTGTTTCTTGGATCTAATTTATGGACAAAAGTATTAAATGGAGCATATCGACCGAATGTTAAGTTATTCATTTTCGCTCCTTTAATTGATTAAATAAATCATCTATCGTTCTAATTTTGCTAATTTCAATTTTTGCCCCTTTTTCTTCTAATAATTTGCAGAATTGAAATAGTTTAGGGATTTCGATTGAATAATTGGAAACATCACCATTAAATAAGTCACTTGATACACCTTCAAAGGCTAACTTTCCATCGCTTAAAACGATAACGTGATCCGAATAATTCATAACAATATTCATGTCATGAGTGACAATAATAATGGTCTTGCCAGATTTATTTAATTCAGAAATCAAATTTAAAATAATATTGCTTCCATGTGGGTCTAATCCCGCTGTTGGTTCATCTAAAATAAGAATGTCAGGATCAATTGCAATAATTCCCGCAATTGCAACTCTTCTTTTTTCTCCACCTGAAAGTTCAAAAGGAGAACGTTTATAAAAAGATTCATCAATTCCAACTTTTGCTAGTGCTTCATGGGCTTTCTTTAACGCTTCTTCCTCTTTGAACCCATAATTTTTTGGCCCAAAAGCAACATCCTTTTCCACAGTTTCATCAAATAGTTGATATTCTGGGAATTGGAAAACAATTGAGATATGTTTCCTAAGTTCTTTAATCTTTTTGTTTTTCTTCGGATTATTTGTAATAACAAAATCGCCAACTTCAACCGTTCCTTCAGTTGGAGTCAATAATCCGTTTAAAGTTTGGATTAATGTCGATTTACCACTTCCAGTATGTCCGATAATAGCAGTTATTTTTTTATCAGGAATTTCTAAAGAAACATCATCTAAAGCCTTAACTTCATTTGGTGTTTTTTTCATATATGTATAAGAAAGATGATTTATTTTGATTGGCATATCATCTCTCCTATCTTTTCAAGAGTGTCTTCATCATTAATTTGATAACCAAGCTCTTGACACTTTTTTTGTAATTGGACAATAAAAGGAACGCTTAAATTATATTGATTTATTAATTCAGAATTTTTAAATAACTCATCTGGCCGACAAGTTAACACTATTTCTCCTTCATTTAATAAAACAATTCGATCTCCTAAATAAGCTTCCTCAATATCGTGAGTAATTGAAATAATTGTTAAATTAGGGTTTTCTAATTTCATCTTATTTACAAGAGAAAGGATTTCTTGTTTACCAGCTGGATCAAGCATACTTGTTGCTTCATCAAGAATAAGAATCTCAGGATTTCTCACTAAGGCATCAGCGATAGCGACTCTTTGCTTTTGGCCGCCAGAAAGATAACTTGGCTCTTTAGTCAAGAAATCCTCCATCCCCACCTTAGTTGCATATTCCTTGACCAAAGTAATCATCTTTTCTCTTGGAATGTTGTTATTTTCTAAAGAAAACGCAATATCATCTTCAACTGTCGCGCCGATAAATTGGTTATCTGGATTTTGGAAAACAATTGCAACTTTTTTTCTAATTTCTTGAATGCTGTCCTTATTTAAAGAAAGACCATTGACAATTATTTCTCCACTATCTTTTTCCAATAATCCAATTATTAGTTTACATAAAGTGGATTTACCACATCCATTTTGACCAACAATTGAAACATATTCCCCTTGATTAATCTCGAGATTAATATTCTTCAATACAGGCGTATTTTCGTTATAAGAATAATTTAAGTTTTTAATTACGACGTTTTTCACGTCGATAATTATACACGATATTTTGATTATTCTTTAGAATTAAACAAAATATTTGCGATTTTGATTCTCGCGCGGTTAATTTTACTGCGAACTGTAAAATAATTTATTCCTGTTTTTTCAGCGATATCGTTATATCCAATTCCTAAAAAATAATACATTTTAAAAAGTTTTACATCGCTTTCCATAATGTTATATTTCCTGGGATGAGAAACGATATAGGCCATCTTTTCGATAATTAAATCATTTGATAAGGAATCACTAACATTATCTCCACTAGCAATAACGTTATCAGCGTTGATATTATTTGATTCAATTCTCGTAAAATAAGCTTTATCTTCCATATCGCATATTGAGAATTGTTTGACGAGTTCATACATCTCATGTCTCGCTACTGTTTGCCACATGAGATAAAAGCTTCCTCTGAAACTAAATTTGTCCATCACTATTACTAAAGAAGTTAATCCCACTTGGACTAAATCATCAAATTCAACAGAAGAGACATCTTTATACATCGAATAGAAGGTAAACGCTTCTCTTTTGGAACAACAAGTAAATCTTTTAATTAGTTCGCTAACCGCTTCTTCATTTCCTTGCTGATAGTAAAAAACTAACTTTTCGTTAGTCAATTTCTTTAGGTCGATAGAGAAAATATCCTTTCTGGGAAAAGCAATAAAGTTAGTGGGTTTAACTACGGATCCTGGAAAGCAAAATTCCCGCTGCAACAGACGCATTGAGAGAATTAACGTGTCCGTATTGTGGAATTTTTACAACGTAATCAGAGTTCTTAATTACTAGTTGAGAAACTCCTTTGCCTTCGCTTCCTATCACAAGCGCAACAGGAAAGTCGTAAGTTAATTTGGAGTAATCAATTGTTGCTGAGCCATCCGTTGAGACAATCCAAAAGCCATTATCTTTAAGTCTTTGTATCGTTTGATTAATGCTGCCTATTTGAGCAACAGGTACATAATTTATTGCCCCAGCACTAGATTTAGCAACTGTCGCGTTAAGTGGAACCTGATTATGCTTTGGAATTAGAACTCCAGTAACATTAAATACATCACAACTACGTAAAATAGCACCTAAATTATGTGTATCATTAATTCCATCAAGGATAACAATAATAGGTATTTCTACCTTGCGGCTTCGGCGAAGTATTTCATCAAAATCAGAGTATTCGTATGGCTTAATTTCAGCAACGATTCCTTGATGGATTCCTCCGCTTGATTTGGAGTCGAGTTCACCAGAAGAAACCACTTTAATATAGGGCTTTTTTTCTTCAAATAGTAAGTTAATTTCTTTATCAGAAAAAGCACCCGAAACAAATACTTTACTTACGCGATTTGCTCTTAAAGCCTCCTTTACTGGATTTCTCCCGAAAATAATATTTTGTGTTTCACTTTTATTCCCGTTTTTCATTACATTATGCCTCGATCAATAAGCAATTGTCGTAACTCGTCGGACTTTTCAAAATCTTTATTTTCTTTGGAATTAATGAAGTTTTGATATAATTTTTTGTCGTCATCATTCATTTTCTTATATGGAATATCTAAACCAAGAACACTAAACATATCGAGCAAAGATTTAAAGATATCATTCACTTTTTCATAATTGATTTCTCTAGTTCTGATCTCTTGATTAGCAAGCTTAATTAAGTTATAAATCTCAGTGAGAGCGTTAGCGGTATTTAAGTCATCTGCTAAAGCGTTTAAAAAATCATCCATGTAGGTTGGCTTACCATTATCTAAATTAACTGGTCCAGTTTGAAGCTTTAACGCTAATTGTTTGGTGACCATTTTCATCTTATTAACTTCTTGAATTGCAGCATTAACTGTTTCATCAGTGAAGTTAACAGGTTGACGATAATGAGCACTTAAAATAACTAATCTAGTAACTGCTCCACCATATTTTTCAATCATATCTTTCGCATAAATTACATTGCCTAAACTCTTGGACATTTTTTCATTACCAAAATTAATGAAAGCGTTATGCATCCAATATTTAGCAATTTTATTTCCATGAGTGGCTTCACTTTGAGCGATTTCATTTTCGTGATGAGGGAATTTTAAATCATACCCTCCACCATGAATATCAATATAATGGTTAGGGAAAATTGTATCAATCATGACACAGCATTCAGTGTGCCAGCCAGGACGGCCATTTCCCCAAGGAGAAGGCCAATTAATTCCTTCTGATGTCTTTTTCCAAAGAGCAAAATCAAGAGGAGACTCTTTTTGTGAATTTTCTTCGATTCTTGCTCCAACTATTAAATCATCAATATTAATTCCACTTAAACTTCCATAATCTTTTATCTTGTTAACTCTGAAATAGACATCTCCATTAATTTCATAAGCAGCGCCTAATTTAACTAAATTATCGACATATTCGATGATCTTTTGAATGTATTCAGTAACTTTAGGAGTAATGCTTGGGATATCGCTTCCAATCGCAGTCGTCGCCTTTTTGAATTCTTGAATATAAAATTCAGTTAATTCTTTTTCTGATTTATTTTCTTTTTTAGCTTCTTTAATGATTTTGTCATCAACGTCTGTAAAATTACTAACATAGGTGACTTTATATCCAACATAAGACAAGAATTTTCTTAAGACATCGAAAACAACAACAGGTCGCATATTTCCGATATGAGGATAGTTATAGACTGTTGGACCACAGACATACATTGAAACTTCGCCTTCTTTAATCGGAACAAAGTTTTCAATCTTATTAGTTAATGAGTTATAGATTTTAATTTCCATATTTTTATACCATATGAATTATAGCATAAGTTATTATTTAGATACTCATTATAAATAAAAAAACTCGTTTTAATAACGAGTTCTTTATTTTGTTTGAAGATTATTTAACTGGGAATTTTTCACGATTTGCGTCATAAGTTGTATGTAACAATTCTTCAGCAAGTTCGCTTCCTGGTTTTCCAAGATAATCCTTATATAATTTTTGAATGTCTTTATTATTATGAGATTGTCTAACAACTTGTTTAGCATCTTCACTATATAAGACACTTGCACGTTTAGCGCGATATGTTTCTAAAATATCATCATCTTCGTTAGGTAAGAAAAGTGGTTTGACATATGGTTGACCACCGCCATTGATACATCCACCTGGGCAGCCCATAATTTCAATAAAGGCATATGGAGATTTACCAGCTTTTACTTCTTCAAGTAAAGCTTTAGCGTTTCTCATACCAGAACAGACTGCAACTTTAATGGTTGTTCCATTAATATCAACCGCTGCTTCTTTAACACCTTCTTGACCACGAACAGCGTCGAAATCAATCTTTTCGTGTTCTTTACCAGTGAGCCAGAAATACGCAGTTCTTAAGGCCGCTTCCATAACTCCACCAGTTACACCGAAGATAACTCCAGCACCACTATATTCGCCAAGTAAATCTTGATCGAATTGTTCTTCAGGAAGTCGATTCCAATTAATACCACTACGTTTAATCATCTTAGCGAGTTCTCTTGTAGTAAGAACAGCGTCGACATCGTTAGGCATTTCTTTTCTTTGACGTTCATATTTCTTAGCGACACAAGGCATGATTGAAACAACAAAGATATCTTTTGGATCAATTTCATGGACTTTAGCAAAGTATGATTTGATAATTGCACCCATCATCATATGTGGTGATTTACATGTTGAGACATGTGGGATGACTTCTGGATAATAATATTCTAAATAATTGATCCACCCTGGTGAACAAGATGTGATTTGTGGAAGAACTCCCTTATTTTTGATTCTTTCAAGTAATTCGTTTGCTTCTTCCATGATGGTTAAGTCAGCAGCGAAATTGGTGTCAAAGACACGATAGAATCCAAGTCTATGGAGAGCAGCGACCATTTTTCCTGTTCCTGGAGTACCAATCTTTTCACCGAATTCTTCAGCGATAGCGGCTCTAACAGCAGGAGCGGTTTGAACGATAACTTTCTTTCCAGATTTGATAGCAGCGTCAACAACATCAATTTCAGAATGTTCCATTAACGCTCCAGTTGGACAGACATTAACACATTGTCCACATTGAATACATGGTGAAGTAGCGAAGCTTCTATTTCCAACAGGAGAAACAATGGTTTTAAATCCACGATTTTCAAATCCTAAAATGGAAATGCCTTGAGCTTCTTTACATCTTTCGATACATCTTCCACATAAGATACATTTTGAAGTATCTCTAATTAATCCTGGGGCTAAAGTGTCGATCGTTGCAGGAGTTTGTTCTCCTTGATACATTCCATCTCTTGCTCCGACAAGTTTAGAGACTTCAAGTAATTCACAGTGGCCATTCTTTTCACACTGTAAGCAGTTTTTGTGGTGATTCGAGAGAATAAGTTCAACACTTGCTCTTCTCGCTTCAACTGCTTTTTGAGAAGAAATAGAAATTTCCATTCCTTCGTTTACTGGATAAACACAAGAAGCAACTAATCCTCTTGCGCCTTTAACTTCAACAAGACAAACTCTACAGCTTGCTCTTGAGCATTTACCGTTATTGAACGCACATAATGAAGGAATATTGAAACCACATTTTTTTGCAGCTTCTAAGATGGTTAATCCGCTTTCAACTTGGTAAGCTTGACCATCGATTTTAATATTAACTAAACTCATGACTCATTCCTCCATTAATCTTTGATAATTGCGCCGAAGCGACAATTGGATTGACATAATCCACATTTGACACAGTTAGTTGGATCAATTCTGTGAATACGAAGTGGCAATGTGGCTGGTTTACCAACAGGAACTTCATCAGTTTTGAAGATGGTACTTGCAGGACAGTTACGTGCACACATACCACAACCAACACATTTTTCTGGAACAATTTTGTATTGCATCAAACTCTTACAAACATGAGCAGGACATTTCTTGTCAACGATATGGGCAACATATTCATCATAGAAGGCATTCATGGTTGAAAGAATTGGGTTAGGGGCTGTTTGTCCTAATCCACACAAGGAGTTACTCTTAATGACATTAGCAAGACTCTTGAGTTCTTCAAGATCTTTCATTGTTCCTTTTCCTTCAGTGATTTTAGTGAGGATTTCTAAGCATCTCTTTGTGCCGATACGACATGGTGAACATTTACCACATGATTCATCGCAAATAAATGTCATATAGAATTTAGCGACGTCAACCATACAGTTGTCTTCATCCATAACAATGGCTCCACCAGAACCCATCATACTGCCGGCGGCAATTAAGTTATCGTAATCGATTGGAGTGTCTAAATCCTTTTCAGTTAAGCATCCACCTGATGGACCACCAGTTTGAATGGCTTTGAATTTTTTACCATTTGGAATTCCACCACCAATATCGAAGATTAATTGTCTTAAGGTAATTCCCATTGGAACTTCAACTAAGCCAACGTTATTGACTTTTCCACCTAACGCGAAGACCTTTGTTCCTTTACTCTTTTCAGTTCCGATAGCAGCATAGGCTTCAGCGCCGTGGAGAAGGACATATGGTACGTTAGCAAGAGTTTCAACGTTATTAATAACAGATGGTTTATCCCATAAACCTTTAATGGCAGGGAAAGGTGGACGTGGACGAGGCATTCCTCTTTTACCTTCGATGGAATTAAGAAGAGCGGTCTCTTCTCCACAAACGAAGGCTCCAGCACCTAATCTAATATGGCAATGGAATGAGAAGTTAGTTCCTAAGATGTTATCTCCTAAAAGACCTAATTCTTCGCATTCTTGAATTGCTTTACGTAATCTATTAACAGCGACAGGGTATTCAGCACGGATATAGAAATAACCATTTTGTGCTCCGATAGCGTATCCTTCAATCATCATACCTTCAATAACATTGATTGGGTTTCCTTCGATAATTGAACGATCCATGAACGCTCCTGGATCTCCTTCGTCACCATTACAAACGACATATTTTTCATCGCTTTGAACATCGTGAGCGAATTGCCATTTTCTTCCAGTTGGGAATCCGGCACCGCCTCTTCCACGAAGTCCGCTTTTGAGAACTTCATCAATGACTTCTTGAGGATCCATATGAAGAGCGCGATTCAAGGCTAAGAAAGCACCTTGACCAATCGCTTCATTAATATCTTCAGGATTAATTTCTGCGTTTCCTTTTAAAGCGATATCTCTTTTTTGTAATTTATAGAAGTTAATTTCATGTTGTTTAGCAACACGAGCTTTACTTTGAGGATCAACGAATAATAATCTTTCAACGATTTCTCCACCAATGATGTCTTTTTCAATAATTTCTTCGGCATCACTAACTTTAACTTTTGTGTATAAAGTTTCTTCTGGGAAGATTTTGACGAAAGGTCCTTGAGAACAGAATCCGAAACATCCAACGATATTAGCGGTTACTTTATCTTCGAGTCCTTTTTCTTTAATAAGGGTTTGTAATCTAGCGAGGAGATCAGCACTATCAGAACTTAAGCAACCAGTTCCACCACAGACAACAATCGCTCTCTTTCCATCTTCACAATGGAATTTTTCTTCTAAACAAGCAGCTAATTTTTCATGTGATTGAATTAATTCTTTTTCGCTTTTAATTTTGACCATAACTAATTAGCCTCCCTTGCTCTAAAATCATTGATAATGCCTTCAACTTGACTAACTTGAACCATTGGATAAACTTTTCCGTTAATGCTGACAGCAGGAGCAATCGCACAAGCACCAACACAACGTAATGCATCTAATGTGAATAATCCATCTTCACTAGTTTCACCTGGTTTGATGTGTAATAATTCTTCAAATTTATCAAGAACAAGTTGAGACCCTTTAACGTAACATGCTGTTCCTAAGCAAACACCAATAACGTATTTTCCTTTCGGAGTTAATGAGAAGAATGAATAGAAAGTAACAACTCCATAAATCTCACTCACTGGAATACCCGTTAAGTCAGAAACTAATTCTTGAACTTCGAGAGGAATATATCCGTATTCCTTTTGAATGTCAGAAAGAATCATCATGAGAGGTGTTCCTTCGTTTTTGTAACGATTTACAATTTCTGTAATTTGTTCAACAGCTTGGCTTTGCAAATGTGCCATAAATGTCCTCCTTGCTTATTACATTGTAATAACACGTCGATATTATTTTATGAAAATAAAGGGTTCTATTCAATATAAAATTAATAGATAAAATCAATCATTTCAGTTAGACTTGTCTAACTTAATTTGATAATTAACCTATATTAAAGAAAAGAAAAGACCAATTAAGGTCTATTTCTTTTTGGTAGGATTTAATTCCTGATAGATATTTGAAATTTTCTTAGCCCACTTATCTGGGTAAAATTGCTTCATTGTTAATTTTGCTGCATCAGTAATTTTTTTGTTATTTTTGAATAATGATTTTTCAATTCTTTCAACCCACTGATAGAAATCTTCATAAATATATGCATTAACTCCATCTTCAAAGACTCCTTCAATCGCTTTATCTTTTTTCGCTAAAATGAGCGTTCCACAATTAGCAGCCTCAAAATAAGTGAGTCCTTGTGTTTCAAAATTAGAAGCAGTGACAAAAACATCAAATAAAGAGTAATAATATTTAAGTTTATGATTTTCGACTTCACCAACAAAAATAACTTCATTTTCAATCTTTAATTTTTTGACCATTTTCTTTAATAATTTAGTCGCATCTCCAGCCCCAACAATCATAAAGATAATATTAGGAATTTCATCCTTAATTTCAGCGATATTATTGAGGGTTTCTTCGATATTCTTTTCAATTGAAACTCGACCAATATAGCCAAGAACCTTCTTGTCTTTGAGTTGATATTTCTCTTTTAAAAGTTTGATTTCTTCATAATCTTCCCTAGTTAATTTAAATCTTTCTGGATCGACTGAACTTGGGATAATTCTGATATCCTTAGCGCTACTATCTTCTTTTAAAATTTCATAGCTTTTTAAAGAAGGAACAATGATTGTTGGACATTCTTTATAAACTCGAGAAAACAATAAATCTTTTGCCGCTTTATAAGTAACATCTCCCGCTAATTTGCCAAATTTTTGTTCATAATATAGTTTCCACAAAGTGTGATATGTATAAACCATATTGATACCGGTGTATTTCGCTAATAGTAAAGCGGTTTGACTCATTGAATATTCAGTGTGTAAATGTAAATAATCAAAGCCAAAAAGAGATAACATCTTCGCATTCTTTTGGAAAGAAAAACTCTTCAATAAATGTAATTCCTTTGCCCCTTTAACAAAATGGACTCGAGAACCAGTTATTGGAATATAATCGATAGGTAATTTGTCATATGGTTCTTTTTTATCCCATAAAGCGACAATAAAAGTTTCATAACCAAGCTTATTTAATTCCTCTTTTAATAAATTAACTACTGTAGAAACACCATTGACGAACAAAGGAAATACATCGGTTAATAACGCAATTCTTTTTGGTAATGGTTTATCTTCTAAAATTTTAAAAACATGTTCATAAAATTTATCGTTATAACGAGCATCATCTGGAATATAGCTCTGACGATTTTCTCCAATAAAGAGATCATAATCATCTTTATGGTATTTTTCTTCAACGCTTAAACTGAGATTTCCTTCATAAAAGAGGAAATGACCACAAATAGGATATGAGATAAATTTGACTTTTGGATTATTTTTTCCACTTTCAAAAATTGCAAACCTTGTCTCAATATTAGTGACAGAATCATTTTGTCCATAGAAGATATATGTTGGGGTCTTAAAAGAAGATATTTCTCGAGAAATCATGAATTCATCTTTATATCGATTAACAGGAGACACTAAAATGAATTTTGTAATTCCTTTTAATTTGCTTTTTTGCATGTATGAGGCTAATAAAGCACCAACACCGAAGCCAAAGAAAATGATTGATTCATTTTTAATGATTTTATGCTGAATCATTTCATTTAATAATTTAGATAATACATTCGCGTAATAATTAAAGAAGAGGACCCTATCCCCTTTAGCGAGGAATTTAACAATGATGAGATGATATCCTTTTTCTAATAAAGGATTAATTAAATCCAAATATTGTCTTTCTCCTTCATAATGAAACAAAGGAAAAACAACTGCCTTGCCAAATAAAGAAGTGTTGTTATAAGAAAGAATTTCGTATGGATTATGATCGATACTAAATTTATATTCTTTAGGAGTCTTCTTGCTTCTTTTGATAATTTTCATACTTTTATCATTATAAATGATTAACACAAAATAAAAAACTGGGATTTTTTGCTCAACCCCAGTTTTCTTTTAATTCTAATTAATCAACCCAAGCAACTAAGACAACAGGGGCGTCATCACCACGTCTATTTTCAAGTTTTAATCGACGTGTATAACCACCATTGCGATCTTTCATTTTTGGACCGATAACGTTGAAGAGTTTGTCTAAAGCGGAAA
The DNA here is from genome assembly GCA_017635565.1 of Bacilli bacterium. Lineage (GTDB taxonomy): Bacteria > Bacillota_I > Bacilli_A > RFN20 > CAG-826 > UBA2450. The sequence continues at coordinate 13,206 of JAGBLE010000009.1, read as the reverse complement.
CACCTTCGCTAGCTTCGATATTTCTAACAAAGCGAGCGGCTTGTCTTTTCGCATTCATGACATCTTCTTTTTTGGTTAAAGTAACAAGTCTGTCTGCTTCTTTAACGACATCTCTAGCAACTGCTTCTGTAACTTTTACGGATTCATGAATGATTAAATCGGTAACGACATTACGAAGCATGTTTTCATATTTACTCTTGGTATAAGCGGCTTTAAATCTCACGCCGGTCTTACCATGGACATTTTTACGACCTTGTGTTGGCATAATACATTTCCTCCTAAATTATTCGAAATCCCTGAATGATAAACCAATCGCAGCAAGTTTCTCTTTGATTTCTTTAAGAGATTTCTTACCGAGATTTTTGACTTTCATCATGTCTTCTTCACTCTTCTCAGTTAATTCAAGAACAGTGGAGATTTGAGCTCTCTTCAAGCAGTTATAGCTTCTAACGGATAAGTCGAGATCTTCAATTGTGATATTTTCATATTTGTTTTCTTCGACTTTTTCTTCTTCTTTTTCAATATTGATGTCTTGGGTAATTTCAGAAAGATTAAGGAATTTTTCTAAATGCTTAATTAATAATTCAGCAGCCCAGACAACCGCTTCTTGAGGAAGGATGGAACCGTTGGTCCAAACTTCTAATGTAAGCTTATCGAATTTTGAGTCATGACCAACACGGGTGTTGTCGATGACATAGTTAGCTTTTCTAACTGGTGAATAGTTGCTATCAGTAGCAATAACTCCAACAGCGAAGTTAGGATGGAGATTTTTATTTTGTTCTCCAGTGACATAACCTCTACCATTACGAGCGTGAAGAATGATATGGAGTTTACCACCTTCAGCGATATGAGCTAATTCAACATCTTTATTAATGACTTCAACTCCTGTTGGGCATTCAATATCTGCTCCAGTAACAGTTTTTGGTCCTTCGACATTGATTTCAAGTCTCTTGTTGGAACTATCTTCTTCATCAATTTTTAAGACTAAATCTTTTAAATTGAGGATGATGTTTGTGACGTCTTCTTCAACTCCTGGGAGAGCAGAGAATTCATGTTGCGCTCCTTCGACTTCAATTGCATAAACAGAAGCACCCGGGAGAGCAGAGAGAAGAACTCTTCTTAAAGCATTACCAAGAGTTAAACCAAAACCTCTTTCTAGTGGTTCAATGATGAAACGACCATAATTTTCATTTCCATCATAATCGGCTTGTGTAATACCGAATCTTTCAAAAGGATTAGCGATTTTCATTTTCTTTTCCTCCTAATTTAATTAACCACGTGGACGTTTTGGTGGACGGCAACCATTGTGTGGAATTGGGGTTGTATCAACGATACTTAATACTTGTAATCCAGAAACAGCGAGAGATCTAATTGCGCCTTCTCTACCTGGGCCTGGACCTTTGACATCAACATCAACTTGACGGATGCCTTGATCATACGCACTCTTTGCAGCGGCTTCAGCAGCTTGTTGTGCCGCAAATGGAGTGGATTTCTTTGCACCTTTGAATCCTAATGCACCAGCGCTGCTCCAAGCAATTGCGTTACCTTGAGCATCGGTAATGGTGACGATTGTGTTATTAAAGGTTGAGTGAATATGAGCAACGCCCTTAGTAAACGAACGTTTGACTTTCTTTTTACGTGTAGTAGTTTTAGTAGCCATTGTTTATTTCTCCTTTCATCTAACCTCTATTTAGGTGCCATTTTCTTATTGGCGATTGTCTTACGTGGTCCCTTACGAGTACGAGCATTAGTCTTGGTTTTTTGTCCACGGACAGGTAAACCTTTCTTATGTCTAATACCACGATAGCAGCCAATTTCAGTAAGTCTTTTAATATTTAAAGCGACTTCTCTACGAAGATCACCTTCGACTTTGAGTTTACTAACTTCATTTCTGATTGCGTTCATTTGATCATCAGAGAGATCTTTAACGCGGAGTGAAGGATCGACTTTAGCGTCTTCACAGATTTTTTTAGCAGTTGTTCTACCAATACCGTAAATATAGGTAAGGGAGAAAGCAACTTGTTTGTCATTAGGAATATCAACACCAACGATACGTGCCATATTTCAATGTTCCTCCTTATTAACCTTGTCTTTGCTTGTGCTTTGGATCGCTACAAATGACCATGACTTTGCCATGTCTTTTGATAACTCTGCACTTTGAGCAAATTGGTTTGACTGAAGGTCTGACTTTCATAAATATACCTCCTAAAATAGTTTTGTCTCAGGACTATTTGAACCTGAATGTTATTCGGCCCCGTGTTAAATCATAAGGCGAGATTTCTACGGTAACTTTATCACCTGGGAGAATGCGAATGTAATTCATTCGGATTTTACCAGAAACGGTAGCCAAGATTACCATGTCGTTTTCAAGTTTTACGCGGAACATCGCGTTTGGTAATGTTTCCGTAACGACCGCCTGTACTTCGATGACATCAGCTTTTGACATTTATTATTCTTCTCCTTCATACATAGTGATTATTTCATAACCACTTTCAGTAACAATAACAGTGTTTTCATAATGAGCAGTTAATTTTCCATCTCGGCTTTTAACAGTCCACCCATCATTAAGAACACGAGTGTCTTTTCTTCCTTCAAGGACCATTGGTTCAATGCATAGGGCCATGCCTTTTTCGATTTTAGCCCCGGTACCCGCTTTTCCAAAATTTGGAATTGTTGGATCTTCATGCATGTGAGAACCAATACCGTGTCCTGTGTAATCTCTTGTGACGTTATAGCCGTTAGATTCAACATATTCTTGCACTCTATGACTGATATCACCGATGTGATTACCAATCTTAACAAGCTTTAAGGCTTCAAAGAATGCTTCTTTAGTGACTCTAACAATTCTTTCGGCTCTTTCAGATACTTTACCGACTTTATAAGTTCGGCAAGCATCCGCCATATAGCCTCTGTAACTGGCCACAATATCCACGCTAACAATATCTCCTTCTTTAATAATGATATTTTTAGAAGGAATACCATGTATCAAAGTGTCATTGACACTGACACAAGCACTTGCAGGATAGTCATAATATCCTTTTTCGGCAGGGATACATTGATTATCAAGCATTGTCCTTTCGACGATTGTATCAATGTCGAGAGTAGACATACCTGGACGGATCTTTTCTTCAAGAGTTTTGAAGACGAGACCAACAACGCGTCCTGCTTCTTTCATAAGAGCGATTTCACGTGGAGATTTAATGATTACCATAATTACTTTTTAAGAAATGAAGAAACTTCATCGAATAATTGTTCTTTTCCTAAGAGGGAATTGAACGATTCTAATAAACCACGCTTGGAATAAAATTCTAATAGAGGTTTAGTTTCAGAATCATAATGTTCTAAACGAACTTTAAGCGCCTCTTCATTGTCGTCTTTTCTTTGATATAGAGGCCCGCCACATAAATCACAAACACCATCTTGTTTAGGTTTCATGGATTCGATGTGATAAGGAGCTCCACAATTTTTACAAACGCGACGACCAGAGATACGCCTCACTAATTCTTGATGATCACAATCTAAATTAATTGCAACATCAATTTCTCGAGAGATTTCTCTTGAGATTTTTTCAAGAGCTTCCGCTTGGGCGGTAGTTCTTGGGAATCCATCGAGGAGAAAACCGGCTTCACAGTCAGGTTGACTGAGTCTCTCTTTGACAAGCCCAATCGTTACTTCATCAGGAACTAAATGTCCATCATTGATATATTTTTGGGCAAGTTTGCCAAGCTCGGTTTGGGCTTGTATTGCATCCCTAAACATATCTCCAGTAGAAATATGAACGAGGTGTAATTCATCTTTGAGTTGTTTGGCAAGTGTTCCCTTGCCTGCTCCAGGAGGGCCCATTAAAATAATGTTTTTCTTCATTATTAACGGCCTCCCGAGGCGACAACTTCATCGAATGATTTACCAGCGAGTAAACCATCGATTTGATTATTAAGTTCAAGACAGACACCGACGACGATGATCATTCCTGTTCCACCAAGGACTAAGGAATTATCTCCACCAAAGACTCCACTTAATGTGAGAATTGATGGGAGAGAAGCGATGATGACAAGGGCGATAGCGCCTAAACAAGTCACTCGATTAAGAACGCGTCTAATGTATCTTTCGGTTTCAATTCCTGGTTTAACGCCTGGAATATATGAACCATTCTTTTGGAAATTCTCCGCCATTTGTTGCGGATCAATTTGTAAGTTTGCATAGAAGAAAGTGAATGCAACTGTGAGGACGATATAAATCAATAATCCCCAAGGCATTGACCATCCACCCATGTCATACATATCACTGGTCGAGAAGATCTTTAACCATTCTGCATTAGAAGAATTTGAATCAATGAATGCAGCGATGACACTTGGTGCCATCATTAATGAGCTAGCGAAGATGACAGGAATAACACCAGCACTATTGATTTTAATTGGTAAGAAGCTTGCTCTAGCCATGCTTTGAGTTTGTCCACCACCTTTTCCACTGTGTTGGATAGGAATTTTGCGTTGACTTAACTCAACGAATGTGACGAATGCAATAATGACGAGATAAGCTAAGACATAGAGTATGAATTTGAATACACCGGCAATGACCAGGTTCTCAGGACTTCCTGCAGTCGTTGAGATATAAGTGGTAAAGGCGTGAGCGAATTGATTTGGTAAAGAACAAACAATACCTGCGAAAATGATCATAGAAATACCATTTCCGATACCTTTAACAGAGATTTGGTCACCGAGCCACATAACAATCATCGTACCCGCTAACATAACGATAATGATATATAAGTAGGTATACCATTCAGCATTGAGATTTAATGTGACTTCTGATGTGTTTTCAATAGTTTTGATAATACCGTATGCTTGAACCGCACCTAACAAAAGAGTTAAGTAACGGGTCGCATATTCCATTTTCTTTCTTCCGTATTGACCTTGACGTCTGAGCTCAGAAAGAGCAGGTAATACATCAGTTGATAATAACTGAACAATAATTTGTGCAGTGATGTACGGAGAGACGCCGAGGGCGAAGATGGAGAACGTTTGTAACGTTCCACCACCTAACATATTCATAAGTGATAAGGCAGAACCAGAGTTGAGGTATTCTTCTAATCCCTCAGGATTAACACCTGGGACTGTTATCTGTGCTCCGATACGGAAGATAAAGAGAATGAGAACCGTGAACAAAATACGGTTCATTATTTCTTTATTTTTAAGAATCGAAGCAATCTTTTTCATATTAGATTACCTCAGCTGAGCCACCGGCGTTTTGAATTGCTTCTTCAGCAGACTTAGAAAATTTATTGGCTTGAACAGTTAATTTCTTTTCAAGTTTGCCATTTCCTAAGACTTTGACACCGTGATATTCTTTACCAACGAGTCCAACTTCTTTTAATAACGCTGGAGTGACAACTGTACCTTCATCAAATTTGTTTAAATCACCAACATTAACGACAGCGTATTGAACGCGGTTAACATTCTTGAAGCCTCTTTTTGGAAGTCTTCTCCATAATGGCATTTGACCGCCTTCAAAACCTAAAGCGACTCCACCACCACTACGAGCGTTTTGTCCTTTGTGTCCTTTACCAGCAGTTTTACCATTGCCAGATCCAATTCCTCTACCTTTACGGTAGTGATTGCTTCTGCTGCCTTCTGTGGTTTGAAGTTCATGTAATTTCATTTGTGCACCTCCTTAAACTGTGTAGTGTTAATTATTCTTTTGAACGTAATTCTTTCATGGTCTTGTAGCTCTTAAGATTATTTAAACCTTGATTGGTTGCTCTAATGATATTGATTGGAGCACGGCTACCATAGACTTTTGAACAAACGTTTTGAACACCTGCGAGTTCAAGAATTGCTCTAACTGGGCCACCAGCAATAATTCCGGTACCTTCAGGAGCAGGTTTTAAGTAAACATTACAAGCACCATATTTACCAACGATTTCGTGGGAGATGGTGTTTCCTTTCACTAAGTGAATGGAATAAAGTTTCTTTCTTGCAGCTTCACTTGCCTTTTTGATGGCATCTGGGACTTCGGCAGCTTTTGCTAATGCAAAGCCGTATTGTCCTTTGTGATCACCAACAACGACAAGGGCAGTGAATTTCATACGACGACCACCTTTGACGGTTTTACTGACACGGTTGATGAAGACTACTCTTTCTTCCATGTCATCTTTTGGTTCGTGTCTTTCTTTGCGGTCGCCTTTTCTTTCTGGTCTACCTTTGCGGTCACCATGAGGACGACGATCTCCTCTAGGGGCTTTATTATCTTTAGGAGTTTCAGTAGCTAGAGCTTCTGCTTTTACTTCTTCAGTAACAACTTTTTCTTCTGCCATAACAATCTCCTTAGAATTCTAAGCCAGCTTCTCTAGCGGCTTCTGCAAGAGCTTTGACACGTCCGTGATAAACATATCCGGATCTATCAAAGACAACTTTTGTAATCTTTTTAGCTTTTGCTTTTTTAGCGATATCGGCACCGACTTCATGAGCAGCGTCAATATTGCTTCCATTTTCAAGCTTTAAGCTCATGGATGAAGAAGCAACTAATGTTACTTTATTAACATCATCGATGAGTTGAGCTTCAATGTTTTTATTAGAACGATAGACACATAATCTTGGGCATTCTGGTGTTCCAGAGATTTTGGCTCTGACACGGGCATGTCTTCTAATTCTTGAAACGTTTTTACTTTCTTTAGAAATCATTTCATATACCTACCTTTCTAATTATTTCTTACCGCCGGCACGTTTACCTTCTTTAGTAGCAACGTATTCATTTTTGTAACGAATACCTTTACCTAAGTAAGGTTCTGGACGACGGACTTCTCTAATACGAGCAGCGGTTTGACCAACTGCTTGTTTGTCAATACCTTCGACTGTGATTTCAGTTGGGGAAGGTAATGTAACCTTGACTCCTTCGTTAGGAACGATGGTGACAGTATGACTATATCCAGCCCATAAGACAACGTTATTACCTTGCATTTGAGCTTTATAACCAATACCTCTCATTTCAAGTTCCTTCTTATATCCTTGGTTAACACCGACGATGGCGTTATGGATATTAGCGCGAACTGTGCCATGGTTTTGTTTGATTTGTTTGGCATCGCTTTCTCTTTTGCAAACGAGGTTTGTTCCTTCAACTTCAACAGTGATTCCACGATTGAGTGGGACACATAATGTTCCTTTAGGACCAGTGACTTTAACACTTGAACCCTCGACTTCAACTTTAACTCCAGCAGGGATTTCGATGTGTTTATTACCAATACGTGACATATTGTATCGACCTCCTACCAGACATAAGCGATGACTTCTCCACCAATACCTAAGGTTCTTGCCTTAGCATCGGTCATGACTCCTTGTGAAGTGGAGATAATCGCAATACCTAAGCCTTTTAAGACACGTGGAAGTTTGTCGCAACCGACATTAACACGTAATCCTGGTTTAGAAATTTTCTTTAATCCGGAGATGACTCTTGTGCCATCAGCGGCGTATTTTAATGAAAGAGTTAATTCTTTCTTAGTGGCACCTTTGACTTTGTAGTCAACGATGAAGCCTTCTTCTTTTAAAATCTTTGCGATTTCAACTTTCATCTTGCTAGAAGGCATTTTCACTTGTTCATATTTTAATGCATTTGCATTTCTAATGCGGGTAAGCATATCCGCGATTGGATCTGACATCATAGTTTCATTTACCTCCTTATTACCAAGATGATTTCTTTAAGCCTGGGATTTCACCCTTGTATGCGAGTTCACGAATACAAATACGGCATAAATGGAATTTTGAATAGACAGCGTGAGGACGTCCGCAACGTTCACAACGAGTATATTCTCTAACTTTGTACTTTTTAGGTCTCGCGCAGCGGACTTTAGCACTTGTTTTTGCCATTGACGTTTGGACTCCTTTCTTATCTATGGAATGGCATACCCAATAATTCTAATAAAGTGTATGCTTCTTCATCTGTTTTTGCGGTAGTGACGATAACGACGTCCATACCTCTAACCTTCGCCACTTTATCGTAATCGATTTCTGGGAAGATTAATTGTTCTCTGACACCTAAGGTGTAGTTTCCACGACCATCGAAGGCGTTTTTGCTAACACCACGGAAGTCACGAACGCGTGGGAGAGCGATAGAGACGAGCTTATCGAGGAAGTCCCACATTCTGATTCCTCTAAGAGTGACTTTACAGCCGATGGCTTGTCCTTCTCTTAATTTGAAGGAAGCAATGGATTTCTTCGCGTGAGTAATGACTGGTTTTTGACCAGTAATTTGAGCGAGTTCAGAAACGGCTTCTTCAAGTTTCTTGGCATCTTGAGTTGCATCACCAACACCAATGTTGATAACGATTTTCTCTAAGCCAGGAATTTGCATTACTGAAGAATAATGATATTTTTCATTTAATGCTTTTTTGATATCGGAATCATATTTTTCTTTTAAGCGAGAAGTAATTGTTGCTTTTTTATTTCCTGTTGAAGCTTTTTTAGCGGCCTTTTTAGGAGCAGCTTTTGGAGCTTCTTCAGTTTTTTCGGCTTTGACTTCAGCTTTAACTTCTTTAGTTTCAGCTTTCTCAGCAACTTTTTCTTCTTTGACTTCGGCTTTTGGAGCTTCGACTTCTTCTTCTGGAAGTTCGACTTTGGCTTCAAGAGCGTTTTTGCTAACAGAAGCGCATCCATTCTTACAGGCTGCTAAGGTTGTATATCCTTCAGAAGAGAGGACTGTTTGTCCATTAGCGGCTTGAAGTCTGAAACGGAATTCACCAGCTTTGTCGGTATAAATGACAAATTTTGGATTTTTCTTTTCTTCAACTTCTTTAGCGGTTGTATCTTCGATTTCTGCTGTTTGAGAAACGGTTTTGACTGATTCAACACCGGTTAAAGCAGATTTTAAAGATTTATAAACTTGAGAGGCACCCACTGGTTGACCATTGGTTGCAACGAGTAAGAAGTTATAACCAGTATTGGTTTTCTTAACGGCAAATTTAGACATTTAAGTGGCCTCCTATAATTCAGCGCCGCTCTTTTTAGCGACTCTGACTTTCTTACCCTTGACTTCTTTGTGTCCAACTCTTGTTGGTTTCTTGGTCTTTGGGTCGACAAGCATAACGTTAGAGGCGTGAATTGGAGCGTAAATCTCAACAACACTTCCTTCTGGGTTAGCTTGTGTTGGTTTTCTGTGTTTTTTACGGAGATTGACGCCTTCGACAACGACACGGTTATTTTTTGGATCAACTTTTTGAATTGTTCCAGTCTTGCCTTTGTCTTTTCCAGCGATAACAATAACCTTATCACCTTTAATTAAGTTCATGACGGTTTCCTCCTTATAACACTTCTGGGGCTAAGGAGACAATTTTCATGAATCCATCAACACCCAAATCTCTTAACTCACGAGCAACAGGTCCGAATACACGGGTTCCGATTGGTGCATTGTCATCATTGATGATAACGACAGCATTGTCATCAAATGCAATTGTGCTACCATCTGCTCTTTGAGTTGGTTTTTTACATCTAACGATAACGCATCTAACAATGTCACCTTTTTTCACTTTTCCATTTGGAATAGCTTCTTTAACGGAACATTGGATGATATCACCGATGTATGATGTTTTTCTTTTGCTTCCTCCGTAGAGGGTGAAAGCGCGAACTTTACGAGCGCCACTATTATCAGCGACAACAAGATTTGTTTCCTTCTGGATCATAATTATTCGGCCTCCTTATTATCTTTAACTTCTTCAGCTACTTCTTTCTCCACTGCAGGTTTCTCTTCGACTTCTGCAATAGCGGCTTCTCCAGTTAAGATTTCTTCTTTTAATTCTTTTTCTGCTTCCTTAACAGATAATTCAGCAGTCTTATCGATTGAAACAAGTCTGAATCTCTTAGTTGCAGATAATCTTCTTGTTTCCATGATGGTCACTAAATCTCCAACTTTAGCTTCATTGTTTTCATCGTGCGCGTAATATCTATTTCTATATTTAACGCGTTTTCCATATTTGGCGTGTTTTTTGTGAGTTTCAACAAGGACAACGATGGTCTTGTCATTTCTGTTACTAACAACGACACCTTGAATGGAACGTCTTAAGTTTCTATTTTCCATTTTCTAAGTTCTCCTTATTTTCCTTGAATTTCTCTTTCGCGTAACACCATATTGACGCGGGCGATGTCTCTTCTAACGGTGATGACATCTTCTCCTCTTTCAAGAGTTCCGACGGATTTTTTACGTCTCAACTCAAAGAGCTGTTCCTTAAGCGAGTAGAGCTTTTCTTTGAGCTCGCTCGTAGACATTTCACGGACTTCACTAATTTTCATAGCTCTTACTCTCCTTTTCCGACAACCTTACATTTGATTGGGAGTTTGTAAGCAGCGAGTCTAAGAGCTTCTCTTGCGACTTCTGGATCAACGCCTCCGATTTCAAACATAACTCTGCCTTTTTGTACAACTGCAACCCAGTCCTCTGGTGAACCTTTACCGGAACCCATACGAACTTCTGCAGGTTTTTTGGTTTTTGCTAAGTGAGGGAAAATTCTAATCCAAATTTGTCCACCACGTTTTGTATATCTTGATAAGACAACACGAGCAGCTTCGATTTGTCTAGTTGTAATCCAAGCACCTTCGAGAGCTTGTAAGCCAAATTCACCAAAGCTAACTTCTGTTCCGCCTTTTGAATGGCCTTCATATCTTAAGATATGTGGACGGCGGTATTTTACACGATTAGGTTGTAACATGGCTTATTCTCCTTTCGCTTCTTTCTTGGCGAGTTCTGGACGGATTTCTCCTCTACAAATCCAGACTTTAACACCTAAGCGACCATATTGAGTAGCAGCTTCTGCGTGAGCGTAATCGATGTCGCTACGTAAGGTATGTAGAGGAATAACTCCTTCTTTATATCCTTCAGCACGGGCGATATCGGCTCCACCAAGACGTCCACCGACAACGGTACGGCATCCTTTAGCGCCAGCTTTTCTAACTTTTTGAATCGCTTTCTTTTGAACAGTTCTGAAACTTGCTCTTTCTTCTAATTGCTTTGCAATTGATTGAGCGACGATTGTTGCATCGAGGTCAGGATTTTTAACTTCAACAACTTCAACTCTTAAGTTTTCATTCTTTGTTAATTTAACAAGTGATTCTTTAAGAGCGAGGATGTTTTTGCCATCGACACCGATGACAACACCTGGACGTGCAACGAAGACTTTAACAACGATATTGTTTCCTTTGTCGCTTTGGGTTCTTTCAATTTCAGTGTGAGATAATAAGGCATCTTTTAATGCTTTTTCGAGATAATTACGAATTTTGATATCTTCGTTTAAGTAAACAGGGAAATCTTTGTCTTCAGCAAACCAACGAGAATTCCAATCTCTGTTGACGCCGACACGCATTCCTACTGGATTAACTTTATGTCCCATTGCATTTTTCTCCTTATCTCATTTTGACCACAACAGTAATGTGGCAATTTCTTTTTACTAAACCACTAGCAGAACCCTTTGCTCTTGGTAAGTATCTTTTCATCTTTAAGCCATCGTTGGCATAAATTTCTGAAATATATAATCTGTCTTCATCAAAACCGAAGTTGTTGATGGCGTTAGCAGCAGCAGACTTGATGACTTTTGTCACAGGCTCGCTCGCTGCGCGATTAATATTCTTTAATAAACCTAAGGCAACCTTAACATCCTTGCCTCTAACTTGATCGATAACAAGTCTGGCTTTTCTTGGAGTGACGCGAACGTTAGTTGCAATCGCTCTTGCTTCGGTTGGGGTTGGTTTCTTTGGAGCTTCAACTTTCTTTTCTTCTTTTGAAGCTTTCTTGGCTTTTTTAGGAGCTTCAGCTTTTGGGGCTTCTTCTTTTACTTCAGCAGTTTTCTTTGCTGTTTTCTTTGCTTCTGCCATTACGCTTACCTCCTATTATTTACCTGCCGCAGCTGCTTTATCTTCAGCAGTGTGGCCAGTGTGTCCGGTGTATTTTCTTGTTGGAGAGAATTCACCGAGCTTGTGTCCAACCATATCATCTGTAACATAAACAGAGATATGTTCTCTTCCGTTATAAACCGCAAAGGTATGACCGACGAAAGATGGATAAATTGTTGAACGGCGGGACCAAGTTTTAATGACTTCTTTTTTGCCGCTAGCATTGAGTGCTTCGACTTTTTTCATTAAATGGTCATCAACGAATGCGCCTTTTTTCAAACTTCTTGCCATTGCTCTTTCCTCCTATTTACCATTACGTCTACGGATGATTAATTTAGTAGACTTTTTCTTGTTATTTCTGGTCTTAACACCCATAGCGCGTTTACCCCATGGAGTACGTGGTGCATCACGACCAACAGGACATTTACCTTCACCACCACCATGTGGGTGATCGTTAGGGTTCATAACAGAACCACGAACTGTAGGTCTAACACCGTACCAACGGTTTTTACCAGCTTTTCCGAAATTGATTAAGTTCCAATCTTCATTACCAACGGTACCAATTGTCGCGCGGCATTCAGCGATAACTTTTCTCATTTCTCCACTTGCTAAACGAAGCATAACGTATTTACCTTCGCTACCAAGCACTTGTGCAGCAGCGCCAGCTGCTCTACACATTTGTCCACCTTTGCCTGGAACTAATTCCACGTTATGGACGAATGTACCTTCAGGAATACTCTTGAGGCACATAGCGTTACCAACTTTAATATCGCAGGTAACACCAGATATGATTTTATCCCCAACTTTGAGATCTTTTGGTGCGAGAATGTATCTCTTTTCACCATCTGCGTAAGCGACTAAGCAAATGTTAGCGTTACGGTTTGGATCGTACTCAACAGTCTTTACAACAGCAGGGATATTGTCCTTATTACGTTTGAAGTCAACTAAACGGTATTTTCTCTTGTGACCTCCACCAATGTGACGGCAGGTGATAACGCCTTGGTTATTTCTTCCGCCGGACTTTGATAAAGTGACTAATAAACTTTTTTCAGGAGTGCTGGTTGTAATTTCTTCGAATGTCGAGTTTGTCATGTTACGTCTACTTGCAGAAGTAGGCTTGTAAGTTCTGATTGACATTACTTTTTCCTCCTATAATTTAAGAATAACGAACTAAATTATTCTTTGAATAAGTCGATTGCTTCGCCTTCTTTAATGGTGACAATCGCTTTCTTGTAACCTTGGATCTTGCCTTGATAACGAGTTCCACGGGTTGTTGCTTTTTCGTGAACGTTCACGATTCTGACATCAACGACTTTCACTTGGAAGATTCTTTCAAATG
>JAGBLE010000008.1 GCA_017635565.1 Bacilli bacterium | reverse complement strand
GCTTGGGTGATATTTTCTACAAACTTAGGGCCATAGGACTCTAGGTGTGTATATTTCTTATTTTCACCAATCCCTAGATAAGTGATTTGGCCTTCCCTTATTTCTGGTTTTACATAAGCGAGTTTTCTTCCGCTTGGTAAATGGATGAAAAGCATCCTGGACCTGTATTCGAATTTTAATTGACCGATTTTTACAATATTGGCTTCGTTTATTGCCTTTTTGATGGCTTTATCTACTTTCCACCAGAAGTCAACGATGTTAGGGTTGGCCGCTCTCCAAGAAGTGACTAAAGGTTGAAGTTCTTCTTCCTTTAAGCCGTAGTCGAGTGCACCCATAGCAGTTAAAGCGCCGACACTACCGCCATACCCAAGAGCTAATTCTGCAATCTTGCCTTTAGGCCTTAGTTCGGAGTTAACGCCATGTTTTTCTACTGGTACATGGAACATTTGGCTAGCGGAAGCACAGTAGATATCTTCATTATTTCTAAACGCTTCTAGTCGCCAATCTTCATGTGCTAACCAAGCGATAACCCTTGCTTCAATAGCGGAGAAATCGCTAACGACAAACTTATGGTTGTTAGAAGGAATAAAGGCGGTTCTAATAAGCTGCGATAATGTATCTGGTACATCGCCATAAAGCATATCTATCACTTCAAGATTTCCTTCTTTAGCAAGACTTCTAGCAAGGGATAAATCGGCAATATGGTTCTGCGGCAAGTTTTGAAGTTGAACTATTTTAGAAGAAAACCTACCTGTGCGATTTGCCCCATAAAATAGGAACATTCCCCTTACCCTACCATCTTCACACTTTGAATTAACCATCGCTTCATATTTCTTGATTGATGATTTTGAGATTAATTGGCGGAGCGTTAATACTTCCTGGACTACTTCATCGGTAGCGTTATTAAGTAATTCTTTAACTTCCTTTTTGCCTAAAGAAGGAGCATCAACATCTTTATCGAATAACCAATCTTTAAGTTGAGCGACTGAGTTTGGATTTTCTAAATTTGTGAGATTTTGTAGAGTTTTTAGATAGTTTTCTCTGCAATTCTCATTTATTTTGATTGCGCTTAAGACTAATGATTCATCAATTAATACGCCTCTATCATTAATCTCTTCGCACATCCAGTATTCTTCCCATAATGAGTCACTAACAGGGTGATGACTTAATCGCTTTTGAATCGACATTTCAGCTTCAACATCGCGTTTATTGTAGTAGATGAATTGGTTCCACTTTTCCTTATCGTGATAGTAATAGTTCCTTAACCTATAACCATTTTTCTTGGTTGGCTTACATGGAACGCAGAAATATTTAATTAATTCCTTACCTTCGGTTAGCTTTTGCTTATTAATATTAAGCACTTCACCGACCTTCGCTAAAGAGAAAGGTAGTCCTAATATCGCAGCCCAAGTCATCGAACATTTCCAACCACGAGGTGATAAATAAGTCTTACTTTTTAGGCCTAGATATTTGGATAAGCAGATTCTTTCAAATTGAGCATTAAACGCCCACTTGGTAATAGCGTTATCTTCTAGTGCTTTTAATATGTTGCTAGGAATAGTTTCACCACTTGCTAAATCCACTACGATGACTTCTCCATCATCAACGGAATAGCCAAAGAGCAATATTTCAAAATGCGGATCTTCAACATATTTATAAACCCCTGCAGTTATCGGGGTTTCACTATAGGTTTCAATATCGATTGATATCTTATTCATAACTTCTCCAATTTAAGAAAGAGGGAGAGCAGTTAGTACCACTCTCCCTAGAAAGGAGGTATGCAAGACCTTAATCAAGGAAACCTTCATCATCAGCGAAGTCATCTTCAGCAGATGCTTTAGAACCTAATGGTTCTCCATCGCGGATTTTTTGTAAATTGTTGAGTCCACAAGCGATACCTTTATTGCCGTTATTATTGAAAGCATAAAGTGTGATGCTGGCTCTACCATAGATTCCAGAATAGAGTTCGCTTGTTTCCATAATTGGATTTAAAGCGGCATCCACTACTTCTGGTTTGCTGGTTGAGTTAGCGTTGATGAAGTAGCTGTTTTTATAAGCTGGATCATCAGGTCTTTCTAAGTCACCATCGCGGAGAGGTGTTTTAATAGCAGTTAAAGGTGGGAGTGTCTTACCATTACCGCGGAGTTTGAATTCACCTTCTTTATAAGCGGCTTCAATTGCGGCTTGGATTTTTGCAATACACTCGGTATCGGTTTTTGGAATGATAAGTGAGACAGAATATTTAGGTGTCGCGCCTTCTGTATTGGCTTTAGGTTCATTTGCGTTTAAGTAGCTGAATCTGACTACTGATGTAATAACCTTACATGGGTTAGTGTTCTTTGCCATAAGTTTGCTATTCCTCCATAAAATCTAATTTGGCTAAGTTTAGTGCTGGTCTTTTATCCGATTCTTCTACGAGAGTTGGTTTACCAGCTGGTTTATAGACATATTTGTCTACTAGTTCGATAAATTTCGCTTTTCCGATACGTTTGGTTAGTTCCGTTATTGATAGAAGCTTTGGTTCATCAAATGGATCCAAACCATTATCTTGTAGCGTTTTAATGACTTCATTTTCATCGGTATATTTACGGTTTGAACGACCTTCTACCAATTTGAAGCCGGGATAGTGAACGCCTTTTAGACTTTCACTTAGAGCAAATTCTTTGATGTCATTACCCCAAGAAATCAAGTCATCAATTTTCGTTAAGATTTCCGCTATTTCTTCGATGGATAATAAATCCTTATTTTGCTCTTTATAGCCTTCGAGCTTAAGCATCTCGTTGGCGCGGTGTTTGCATTCATGACGTGCCTTACAGAATTGGCACCATGAACCACATTTGAATTCACCTTTACCTTCATAGGCTAGGGCGGCTTTTGGTTTGACTTCATCGTTTGCCCAGGTGATTAATTCATCTCTAGAGCATGACCACGTTGAGATGTTATTCACTCTTGGTTGGATGATTACCATGTTGATTTCTTTAATGTCATATAGCGAATCAAACATGAGCAAACTTCCATAGGAATAAATCATCAATTGTGGGTTGTGTTCACATGACACTTCTACGCCTTTACCGTGCTTGTAGTCGATAACATAGATTCCACCGTCATAAACGATTACTATGTCGCTACTACCGAAGCCTTCTGGTACAACGTCTGAGAAGTCAACCAATACTTCACTTGCGATAAATGGGTGCTTGCCTTCCGCTTTTAATCTTTCGTAAATTTCACTTACGTAATTAACAGCGATGTCAGTGCATTCATTGATTTCTTCTATGTCAAATTCGGTTTCTTCGATTTCTTCATCAAACGGAATTCCGTAGCGTTCTTTTATCTTCTTTTCGAGGATTAAGTGCGCAAAACTCCCTTCTTTTGCATAAATCGAACCTTCATCTTCGTAGTCCTCAGTGAGTCTGACACTAGGTGGGCACTCCATAGCTCGCTTTAATGTGCTTCCACCAATTAACGAGTGACCGTTAGTCTTTGGTGGCATCTTCGAGTTCCTTCGCTTTCGCTAAGAGTTCAGGATAATCTTTAGGATCAACTTCGCTTAATTTAGAGACCCCAAAGCCAATGAGAATCATACGTACATTGGTCGTATAACCTTTTCTAGATAATTCAGCAAGAACGGTTCTTACTTCTTCTAAGGTAGGTTGCTTTACCTCTTCGACTTGTTTCTCTTTCTTGACCTTTTCTTTTGGTAGAGATTCGAGAACTTCGTTTAAATCATTAATGACCCTTTTTAGGACTTCTCTGATGTGTTCCATTATCTTTACCTCCATGAATATCTTTAGAAAGAGATGTCACTTCATCGATTGCCATTTCGCATAACGCACCGATAACAGCGAGTAAAGCTAATGTGGCATCGAGTCTGTTTTGAATTCTTTGAGTATTCATATTTACTCATCCTTTCTAGGTGTTTCGTTTTCACCTAGTGCACTAGGGACAAGTGAGTTATAAAAAGACGGCTTTTTTGAAAAATAATTAAAAAAGGCACCTATCACTAAGTGCCGTTAACGTATTAGAAGAATTTTGCTTTGTTCTTCTTAATTATTCCTACCCACTTTTGGATACGTTCTTTAAGTGTGGAATAATTGATGTTGTGTTTTTTGGACATATCTAGAATCGTATATCCTTCACCATAAACGCTTTTTAGAATGGAATAACCGATTTCACCGATTAATTCCACTATTCTAGTTTCAATCGCACGTAAGCGTTCATCTTTATTAAACTTTACGCGTGGATCTTCAGATTCATGGATTTCTTTCCATTCACCTTGGTTTGGTTCAAATTCGTCACCATTTTCATCTACGAATGAAGATAAACTTGCGGGCGTGCCAGTACGATAATAATCGCATTCTTCACATTTGCCTTGGCAACGTTTGAATCCATATCTTTCTGAACGGATAATGCAACGATGTTCTCTGCGATATGCACTCCAATCTTTTTGCTTTTCTCTTTCATAGAGTCTAGCAAATGTAGGTGTGACATAGATTGTTTTCCAGCCAGTGTTTTTGTCACAAATAGCTACTGTTCTGGTTTTTGATGGTTTATAGTCGCTACCATCATCGACTTTGACTTGATTTGACATAACTTTTACCTCGTTTCTGCGAGATAAGGTCATGTCGAAAACAGCTACTTAATTTAAGTTGTCTGATTCTCAATAACGAAATCTCGCTATTTTGAATTGCAGACAGCCTTTTTTGGGTAGGCTGCGCGCTAGATGTTGGCTCCCAAATAGCCTCGAACTAGCAGTCTTTTTAGTGACTAAGAAAAATATAAATAATTGAATAAAATAATTGAATATAGGCAAATTAACGATTATTTTTATATAAAGATACGTGATTAAATAGATGTTTTATTCGCTTAATAATTTTGGATTATCTATATTCAATTACTTTTAAGATTATTTTTTTATTAGGATTTATGATATGATTATTTTATCAATTATTTTATTGTTAAGTTTTTTGAAGATAATGGAGAAAAAAAGATGAAAAAAGATGAAAATTTTTATAAAGAAAGCCTATTTTCTTTTCAAAATCCAAGTTGTGTATGTTTAGTTGATACTATCAATGAATCGCCAACGGATGTTAAGAGAATCTTTAAAGTAATAAAAGATGACTCCAAACTTATACAATTTGCTTTTCAGCCAAATAAAGGTGTTGTGCGTATCAATCCTAAGACTGGCTCAGTCGAAGAGGATAATGTTTTAAGCAAATTAATTAGCATCGATTCTTCATCAATAAACAACTTCACTAAATTCTTTGAAAAGAATGGTTTTTTATTTCCTCTTAACGACGCAATGAATCAAATTGATGATGAGACATTATTAAAAATAATCTCCAATCTTCAAACTACCGTTAACTTGATGAGTCAAATAAGTGAATTAACACGCAAAGATTATAAGAGAATGCTTGCTTCTTCCATTTATTTGCTATTCGCATCACCAATCGAAATAAGTATTGGAAAAAATACATATAAAATCAGCGATAACAAAAGACTGAAAGAAATATTAAAAAAAGGCAGAGAACATAGCGTTAACCCTGCCACAAAACAATATAATAAGGATTGGGAATTTGAAGTCCAAGACTCCATATATGGAACTCACAAAGTTCACATTGACACCTATCGTCATGAAGTTGATGATCCAGAAAGTGATGAGTTTTGGAAATCAGTTTATTATTCCTATGTAAACTATATAGATGCGCCAAAAAATGAAAGATTATTAATTGAGGTATTATTTCACCTCTATGAAAACTATGGATCGTTCTATGAAGCTTCCGCTACAGAGATTTCTTTCTTAAACAAATGGAAAGTCGATTGGAAACTATTGGAAGATTATAGATTTAAACAAGCAATTCTAGAAATGTCAAAATTTGCAGTTTCTGAGGAAATTAATGGGAATTTGCATGGAATTTACCCAGAATATGACATGAATTTAATGGAGCCGCGTTGGAGAGTTGATGGCTTATTAAGTGCGTTATACTTTTCGTTGTTCTATATGAAACCAAACGTAGAATTGATGCGTTTATGTGCAAATCCTAAATGCGGAAAATACTTCATTATCAGCAGAACGTCATCAAAGAAAAAATATTGCTGTCCTGAATGTGCGAATAGAGCCAACCAAAATAGATACAGAGCTAGAATAAAAGGCCTCGATTAAGAGGCCTCTTCTTTTATTCCACTTTCTATTGCTTGAGCTAATAGATATTTGTCGTAGTCATGTTGTCCATCGTAGTTCTTTAATAGATATCGAGTGTCGATGACTATGCCTTGAATACGTTCATGTTTTTCTGGATTTTTAATCCAATCGCCAACAGCTTCTGCAACATTGCCAAAGTATCCAGTGATAGAAAATAAGTTTTTGTATCTATTGAATGGCATGATGAATGCGTTAAATACTTCTGCTCCGTCAGGGGCCTTTTCTCTCTTTACATATTGTCCATATGTGATTTGTTTATTGATGTCAGACGACTTTGGAAGACCATTAATTCCTAATTCTGGAAAAACACCATAACGATAATATTTCGCATCGAGAACATAGAATTTATCTTTATATAGCATGATTGAGTCAGGAATAAGTGCAGATGCAGTTCTTTCTCTATCATCACCAAATCTCCACATTGCATGTGGGAAGTATTCATCTTTATTAGGTTCACCGAAGAACTTATCTATTAATTTTTCCCACACATTCTCAAACTTGTCTGTTCCAAAATAGAATTGACGTTCTATGGTTTGGTCATCCATATATTCAATCATGGCAATCATGGATTCAAATAGTCTTCTATCTGTATCAATATTAGTTGAGCCCATTTTACTCCTTAAAGTTGCCAAAAAAGTGTTTTTGTCAAAAGCAATATCTGGCTGCTCTGGCCTATTGTCGGTATATAACCATCCAATTCTTTCAAAACTCTCATAAACGCAATATCTATGAATTCTGGTGATTAATCTATTTAAGTTCGGAGCAGATGTCCTCACAACTTGATCCAAATAAATAAATGACTTTCCTTGAACCATAGGCATAACTGATTTAACAGTTCTACCCCAGTCGGTTTTGCCACCACCTCTATCAACTTTATATTGAGGTTCAGTTTCACTGTAGTAGTTGCCGTTATGATCTAAATAATAGTTAATAACGTTCAAATAAGCCTGAATTGGGAAATCGACTGACTGAGGAGCAGTAAATTTATCTACATGTAGCAATCTATCTTTCTTTTCGGTAAAAAGAGCAAGAACAGTAAATAGGTTTTTGATGTCTAACTTTAATTCCGAATCAGATTCAGGTAATTCGTAGCCCATAGGAAAATATACGACAGCGTTCTCAGAATCAGCTTTGATTCCAACAAATCTATCGCCATCTTCATTGCTATTAATATGGCAATGCTCCCTAAGATTAAAATGGCTACGGTCTAATGGCATAATTATTCACTTTGTTTTGGAGGAACTAAGGTACCAAAGATATTATCTTTAAATACTCTAAATCTCTCGTTGCCCTCGCCTTTCATAAATAAGCCGATAACGTCTTCTAAGCTCTGAACTTTCTCTAAATTGAAGATATTTTCTTTATTAAACATAAAAGCATCATCCCATAAATATTTGAGGACTTTTTCTGGGAATTTTTTGTTATGCATGGTGTCGCCTTCTACAAATTTTAAATCTTCAATAGCGACAAAGTGTGCACCTAAGCGTTTATCTTCAGCCGAAGTCATTCTAATGTTATTAGAGAGAATGATCTTGTTGATTTCAGTGAAAAATTTCTCCCATGTAACATCGGTGTCAAGAATCTTCGTTTCTGCAAAAGTTCTCTCTTCTTCAGTGTCTCTGAATTTATTCTGAATTAAACGCATATTCCATCTTCTTTGGAATGCGGTATCTAGCGTGAAAACATTTTGGTCTGAAGTATTCATTGTACACAAAATGCTCATGTTCGATGGAATAGACACTTTATGGCTTTCATTGCCATAAACGATACGTGCAATATCTGCATTTGTAATAGCATACTCACTACTTCCATCCTTTTTCCTATCCAAGAGTTGAAATACATCACCAAAAATAGCAGGAGCATTTCCTCTATTAACTTCTTCAATAATTAAATAGTAATGTTTATCAGGATTTTGATATGCTTTTTTGACTAATTTAGTAAATGGACCAGGATTAAAGGCGTAAGAAACAGAACCATCATCATTAATAACAGGCATAATCTGCCCAACAAAATCAGAATAAGTATAATCTGGGTGGAAAACTAACCTCTCCATTCTAGATTCATCATCACAATACTCTTCTTTGATGGTCCACGATTTTCCTGCTCCTGGAACACCATAAAGAATAACATTTGTTCCATCTTTATTTCTTTCACAGGTATCATAATCTGTTAAAACTTCCACATAGTCATCTTCGACTTCGTCGACAACTTCGTCTTTTTCATATCTATCGTTTAAAATATCAACTATTGCCGCACGATAGTCATTGATTGAGAAGAAAGACATTGCAGATCCAAGAGAATGATGGAATGCAGCTGATAAAAGCGATCTATCCACATTCTTTTTTATCCATTCAACCTTTCTATTGTTTGTATAGTCGGAATCTTGGCCATTGCGAGCAACATTATCATAGAAATAATCTGAAACAATAACACCTATATGTATTTTCTTTGGCTCAGCAAAAATTACATAATCGCCAACTTGAGCTTCTCCTATGAATCTCCATATTTGTCCGACGTCTTGAGCTTTGGCCATTTTCTTCTTATCTGGCCAGATGGATTCATATTTATTGCCAAGTTCATCCTTGTTTTGGATTTCGGTTAAATCGCCTAGAGCAGACCAACCAATACAAATATGGGGATTGTCATCATCTAATGCATCATTCTCATTTTTGATGTGAATTCCATATAAATTATGGTTAAGAATATCCTCATATTCTAATGCTCCATCATCTTCGTTACTATCATTAACAACAGTTGAAGCTGCGTCAAGATTACCAATGAAGTATTTATCACTTCTCAAAAACTCTAATAGACTTGCAGCATTATTCTCTGAAGAATATCTGCTCGCCTCAAATATTTCAATGGCGTTTTCAATATATCTGAATGCTTCGATTGAGTCTTTTATCCTGAAATAATATCCATGTTTCTTG
>JAGBLE010000007.1 GCA_017635565.1 Bacilli bacterium | reverse complement strand
TTTATTCGCTCTTCTATGGTAAAATGTGAATAGCTCATAAAGAACCTCCTGTAGATAAGTGTCGCAACTATATCTTACACCAGGATTGATATGAGCCTTTATTTTTGTCTAGAAGTGTTGCACTTGAACGGTAAATTCACCTTTTCAAAAATAAAGACCACTAATGTGGTCTTTTAATTTACTAAATCCTTGATTAGATTCTTTCGTATTTTGAATAATTCACTAACGATTTCTATGGAATCTTTTTTACTTAATCCCTTTGATAATAGATAATTTACTTTATCGATTATTTCTTTTTCAGAATAAGTTTCTTCTTCGTGATTACCACTTACAATGATAACCATCTCGCCTTTTAATGTTGTTTCATCAATTTCAATTAGTTCTGAAAGATTACCGTATATTTTTTCTTCGTTGAGTTTGGTTAATTCTCTTTGAAGAGATGCATATCGATTTCCTAAAACTTCATATAAAAGATTAAGAGTTTGTTTAATTCTGTGGGGGCTCTCATAAAAACACAGGGTTTCTTTCTTGTTTTTTAGCTTTTCTAGTTCATTTTTAGCTTCATTTGACTTAGCGGATAAAAAACCATGGAAATAGAAGTGAGAAGTATCAATTCCCGAACTTACCAAAGCGTTAATGAAAGCACTGCTACCAGAAATAACTGAAACCGCAATATCATTTTCCAAACATAATTTAGTCAATAGATATCCCGGATCACTAATTCCTGGATATCCTGCATCACTCATATATGCAACTTTTTTGCCGTTTTTTATTTCGCTAATCACATTAGTGCTGGCTTCTACTTCATTATGTTCGCGGAGTGACACGAAAGGTTTCTTAATTCCAAATTTATGCAAAAGTTCAGATGAGTTTCTTGTATCTTCTGCTGCAATTAAATCCATTTCATTAATTACTTCAATAGCGCGAGAAGAAAACTCTCCTAAATTTCCAATAGGAGTGGCAATAAGATATAAGACAGGATGTGAATTATTGTACGACTTTATTCTTTTCATTGTCTTTCTTTTTGTTTTTTCCGTTTTTTAATTGACCATCTTCTTCTTTTTCTGGTCTATTTTCTTCAAATTTTTTAACTCGATAATGGGTTTGTTTTATGAACTCATCAAGAGGTAAAAATTTCGAGTCATTAGGGTTATCAATTTTAACCATCTTTGAGACAACGTTGATAGCGGTAACTTCATATTCAACTTTATCGATGAAAACTTTAGTTCCAACGGGTGGGAAATCTTTTTTGAGATCGCTATAAGCATCGTCTTCATATTTAAGACAACAAAGAAGTTTTCCGCAGTGTCCTGAAAGCTTAGGAATGTTAATAGCGAGCATTTGATTTTTAGCGCGGTTAATAGATATTCCATCAAACTCATTTAAGAAGGTAGCGCAGCAAAGCGGGAGCCCGCATAAACCGATTCCTCCAATGAGTTTTGCTTTGTCTCTACTACCGATTTGCCTTAGTTCAATTCGAGTGTGTAATTTAGAGGCTAAAACTTTGAGGAGTTCTCTAAAGTCCACTCTTTCATCAGCGACATATGAGAAGATGACTTTTCCCTTATCAAGAGTGTATTCACAGGATATTAAATTCATATCCATATTGAGTTTTTTTACTTCATTTTTGCATAATTCAAGGGCAAATTCGGCATCTTTTAAATTTATGTCGTGTAATTCGATATCGACGTCTGTTGCCTTCCTAATGATTGGTTTTAATTCTAATAAACTCTTATATTGATTGATACTAATTGGCTCAAATCCAATCTCCCCTAATTCTGGTCCATGAGTAGTTTCAACAACGACCTTATCACCGATTTTTAATTCGAGATCTTTGAAGCCGAAAAAGTATGCATGAGTGGAGTAATGGAACTTCACTCCAACATAGTGAGAATATTTATTTTGCGCTGCGTTTAATACTTCCATATTTTCTTATTATTCCTTTACAATTTTTATGATGAGATGGTCAATTAATAGACCAATATTGACATTGAGATTTATAACATTTCTTGTTTTAAGTATTTCGATTAATGAGTCTTCGATATGAGGTAATTTTTCGACTAAATTAAGCAAAATATCACGATAACTTTTTAGGCTGATTTCTCGATTTGATTTAAGGTTTAAAATGTCTTCATAAACTTCAGATAATAAATCGATAAAAAATCTTAATTCTGGTTTAGTTTTAATCATTGGGATAATCGTTGATTGTGAATAATATATCACATCACGATAATCGCCATTATTTAATTCATTTAATAATCCATTGAGAGCTTTTTTGGCTTCTTGATAATTATCGGATTCTTCTTCATTTTGCAAAAAATCATAGATGAGTTCAGCGTCGTTATAAAAATATGATAATAATTCTGCATCGCTCTGTTCAACCATGTAGCTTAAGGCTTCATCAATTACTCTTTCTCGAGGAATACTTTTAAGAGGCAACACTTGGCAACGGCTGACAATTGTTGGAAGAACATTGTTAACATTGTTAGTAGTTAAGAAAGCATATATTTCGCTTTCAGGTTCCTCTAAGAACTTTAACATTGAATTGACGGCCTCAACAGTCATATTTTCAACTAGGTTAACAATATAAATCATTATTCCTTTTGACTCAAAAGCAGTTTTCTCAAATCTATTTTCAACATTTAGGATATGTTCTTTTTTAATTGATTCTTTGCTTCCATCAAGTTTGATGATGTCTGGATAATTATCACTATCGATTCTTAGACAAGTTATACAGTTTTCACACGCTAACGGGGAAGGATCATCACAAAGAATTGATTTTGCGAGATATTTTGCAACTTCATACAGTGGAGTTCCAGGATTACCGGTCAATAAATAAGCATGCGAAAGAGTGTGTGTCTTAAATGCATTGGTAAATGTTTGATATATGATTGGTTGATTTTCTTTTAAATATTTCCCTATTTGCATAGTCTATTCATTATTGCATCTAACGTTGCTTTAGCAACAGATTCCCTATCCATTGAAGCATCGATAATAACATATCGATCTGGATATTTTTTTGCTAAAGAGAGGAAAGTATCTCTTACTTTATTGTGGAATTCGATTTTTTCTAAATCTAATCTATTAACTTCTCTATTAGCGTTACTGGCGATTCTTTGTAAACCGATTTCTGGTTTGATATCAAAGAGAAGAGTTAAATCTGGCCATGTATTTTCAGTAGCGAATAAATTAATGTTCAAAACATTATCAACACCTAATCCTCTTGCGCCACCTTGATAGGCTAAAGAGGAATCTAAATATCGGTCACAAATGACAATTTTTCCTTCTTTAAGAGCAGGCCATACTTTTTCAACGAGGTGTTGTCGTCTACTTGCTGCATATAGGAGAGCTTCTGTTCTTGGATCCATTTTGGTATTTGCTTTATCCAAGATAACATTACGAATTTGTTCTGCAATTGGAGTTCCGCCTGGTTCTCTTGTGCGAACAATTTCATAACCTTTTGCTTCAAGAGCTTTAACTGCAGCCTCGACCGCGGTCGTTTTTCCTGATCCTTCTGGTCCTTCTAATGTAATAAACATATAAGCCTCCCTATATTTTGTGTCGACCTTCAAGCGCTTTTGATAAAGTCAATGGATCCACATAATCGAGGTTACCCCCTATCTGTAATCCATACGCTAAACGGGTGACACGAATATTATATTTTTCAAGTAATTTTGCTAAATACATCGAAGTTGTTTCTCCATCAACTGTTGGGTTGGTGGCTAAAATAACTTCTTCGTAATGTCCATCATCGAGTCTTTTGAGAAGAGAATTGATATTAAGAGAATCAGTATTCATTCCCTTGGAAATTGATAATTCTCCATTTAAGACATGATATTGGCCTTTATATGAGTTACTTTTTTCAATTGACATAACATCTTTTGGATAAGAGACAACCATGATGGTGGTTTCATCCCTATTTTTATCATCACAAATATAGCAGCCATCGATATCAGTAATCATTCCGCATATTGGACAGAAATGAATTTTGGCTTTTAAGTCAGTCAACGCTTTAGCGATACTTTCTAAATCTTCACTAGGAAAATCAAGCATGGCATACGCCATCCTTTCAGCACTTTTCTTTCCAACTCCTGGAAGTTTATATAAGTTTTCAATTAAGTTATTGAGTGACTTAAGTCTTTCCATGATTAAAAACCTAATCCGGTTCTTCCTGTGATTCTTTCTTGTATAGCATCGCTTTCAGCGGTTATTTGTTCAAACAATTCATTTAATCCACTGACAATTAATTCTTCAATCATTTCTTTATTGTCTGGATCAAATCCATCTTCTTCGATTTTGATTTCTTTTATGGTTTTATTTCCAAAAACAACAATATTCACAAGTCCTGCTTTATTAATTGTGAATTCTTTTTTTGCAAGAGCGTCTTGTGCTTTTTGAAGTTCTCTTTGCATTTTTTGTGCTTGGATCATCATTTGTTGCATGTTCATAATTTTATTCTCCGATAAATTCTAAGTTGACATCACCAGGTTTTGGTAATCTTCCAATCTGTTTAAGATTCATATATAAAGTTTGTAAATCAACAGAACGATTCCTACTAACCGCATAAACAAACATTTTCCTGTGGAAAATATGTTGCAACACTGTTTGTAGTTCTGCTTGATTTTCTTTTAAATTAACTTTTTCAGCAAGTTTAGGCATTTCATAGGCTAAGATGACAAATTTTTTGGATGCCACTAATGGTCTTCCATCGATTAATAATGTCGCAGCTTTACCAACAAGTGGATGAGTGGATAATTTTTTAATATTTGACCATCCACCAGTGAGTTCTTGTTTTGCTTCTTTTGTTGAAACCGCCATAACGTTAACCATTAAGTCATCATTTATATCGAATGTATCTTCTTGTTCTGCATCCTTAAGATATATAACATCATCGACTATTTTAATATCTGAATCGAATGGAACATTTATAGTTGACTCATCTTGCTTTGGTTCAGCTTTTGGAATAACTACTTCTTGTGGTTTTGCTTCTTGAACGACTGGTTTAACAGGCTCTCTTATAGGTTTTTCAATATATTTTGGTGCTTCTTGCGCTGGTTTAAATGTTGGTCTATCTTCCATAGAAGTCATCTTAATAAGAGATATTTCGAATACCGGATTAATTGAAGTGACATTTTTATAATCCTTCACTGTATTCATAAGAATATCAATCATCTTAAGTGCAGTTTCGGTAGGGATATTTCTTGTTAATTCTAACGCTTCACTTTCAGACAATATTTCAAGATATAATTCGTTGCTTGCTGAATTAAAAACGACAATATCTTTAAAGATGAGTAATAAGTCCTCTGTTAATCTTTTAATATCGGTGCCTTTTGTAATGTAGTTATTTAATCTCGCTAAAACATCATTCATATCATGATTGATGATTGAGTTGATGAGCTGAATTTTCTCCTCTTTACTTTCAAGAGCAAAGATTTCTAAAATATCGTTCACATTTAAGGAATTGCCAGAGAACGCTAAAACTTTTTCTAAAATCGAAAGAGCGTCTCTCATTCCTCCATCAGCAAGATTAACAACAAGTTCTACCGCTTCCTCGTTATATTCAACGCCTTCATTTAGCAAAATTGCTTTGATTCTTTCTTTGATATCTCGTTCACTTACCTTAGTAAAGTCATATCTTTGACATCTTGAAAGAATGGTCGGAAGAATTTTATGAGGTTCAGTTGTCGCTAAAATGAAAATGACATGTTCTGGTGGTTCCTCAAGTGTTTTAAGGAGAGCGTTAAAAGCTCCAGTTGAAAGCATATGGACTTCGTCAATAATGTAAACTTTATATTTTCCGAGGATTGTTCCATATTTGACTTTGTCAATTAAATCACGAATTTCATCAACGCCATTATTACTTGCCGCGTCAAGTTCTAAAACATCTGGATGATTGCCTTCTGTAATTGCGACACAATTTTTGCATTCATTACATTGGCAACCAATACCGTGTTCACAGTTAAGAGCTTTAGCAAATAACTTTGCCATTGTTGTTTTTCCTGTTCCTCTAGGACCAGCAAAAAGATATGCGTGAGCGATTTTTCCTGTCGCTAATGCGTTTTTGAGAGTTCTTACAATATGTTCTTGTCCAGCAACTTCTTCAAAAGTTTGAGGACGATATGTTCTATATAATGCTTTATATGCCATAAATCTACCTGCATTTAAGTATACATTAGAGTTTGTTTAGTTTGAAGAATTAATATGAATATTAACGATTATTTTTTCTTTCTTCTTAATATATAAATATTATGGTATAATTGCACCGGCAAACGAGGTATTTATGGAAGAAAGTATGTTTCAACGACTAACAGTCGCAAGCAAAAGATTAGAAGAGATTGATCAAGAGCTCCTCAATGAAGAAACAATGAAAGATATCAAACACTTTCGTGAGATTTCAAAAGAAAGAGCAATCTTAGAACCTCAAGTTGAGGCTTTTAATCGTTATCAAAAAATGACAGAAGAATTAAATGACGCAATTGAAATGGGAAATGATTCTGATCCTGAACTTTCTGAAATGGGTAAAGAAGAAGCAAAAAGATTAACCAAAGAACTTGAAGACCTCGAAGAAGAACTCAGACAATTACTTTTGCCAAAAGACCCTAATGATGAT
Organism: Bacilli bacterium; assembly: GCA_017635565.1. Classification (GTDB taxonomy): domain Bacteria; phylum Bacillota_I; class Bacilli_A; order RFN20; family CAG-826; genus UBA2450. The sequence goes on along the minus strand of JAGBLE010000007.1, from coordinate 32,322 downwards.
AAAAACATCATTGTTGAAATTAGAGGGGCTGCTGGTGGAGATGAAGCCAATATTTTCGCTGGCGATTTATTTAGAATGTATACAAGATACGCTGAAACACAAGGATGGAAGATTCAAATGATGGATCAATATCCTTCAGAAGCTGGCGGTTTTTCTCAAGTATCCTTCATGATTAAAGGAAAAAGAGTTTATTCTAAACTTAAATTTGAAAGTGGAGCGCATCGTGTTCAAAGAGTTCCAAGAACTGAAGCAAGTGGAAGAATTCACACAAGTACCGCGACTGTTTTAGTTATGCCTGAAGCTGAAGAAATTGATGTTGAAATTAATCCAAACGATTTACAAGTTGATACATACCATTCTCAAGGAGCAGGTGGACAAAACGTTAATAAGACTGAATCTGCTGTTCGTATCACACATATTCCAACTGGCATTGTTGTTGCATGCCAAACCGAAAAATCACAGATCCAAAACCGTGAAATCGCTATGCAAATGCTTAGAGCGAAAATGTATTCCACAATGCTTGAAAAACAACAAGAAGAAATTGGAAACGAAAGAAGACTTAAAATTGGTACTGGCGAGAGAAGTGAAAAAATCAGAACTTATAACTATCCTCAAAATCGTGTTACTGACCATAGAATTGGTTTTACAATTCAAAAATTAGATAGAGTTATGGAAGGTGAACTTGAAGAAATAATTGAGGCTCTTATCCATTACGATCAATCACAAAAAATCGCAGGTGAGAATTAATAATGACTTACCGTGAACTATATTTCCAACTAGATAAAAAGAAAAATAATTTGCTTAACGGAACCGCTATAAAGTCCATCCTCCAAGATGATGGTGGTTTCAGTGATTTTTTTAACCTTATTAAGCATTTTGATGAAGAGGTAAAAAACCTCGACCAAATAAATGAAAATGTTTCACGTGTTCTTAATGGTGAACCACTTCAATATGTACTTGGATATGCTTTTTTCATTAATTCAAATTACGTAGTTAATAAAGATGTTTTAATTCCTAGACAAGAAACTGAAGAACTTGCAGTAGCTACTTTAAAAATGATTGTTAAGATGTTTGGAAAAGAACCAAAAATCAAGATAATCGATATTGGAACTGGTTCAGGTATATTAGGTATTTATTTAAAAGAATACTTTCCTCATTCAACCGTGATTTGCACAGATATTAGTGAAAATTCCATCAAAATTGCGAAGATAAACGCAAAAAATCATAATGTGATAATTGATTTTAGAGTTGGTGATATGCTTGAGCCAATTAAGGATGAAAGTGATGTCTCTGTCATCATTTCTAATCCTCCATACATTGGCGATTCTTCTACTGTTGATCCAATGACTTTAAAGTATGAACCGCACTTAGCGTTATTCGCAAATCCAAAAACAAAATACTATGAAGAAATTTTTACTGCTATTGATTCTCAAATGATGTCAGAGAAATTTCTTTTGGCGTTTGAAATCGGAGAAGATATGGAAGATGAACTAACCCACATACTTGAAACTAAATACCAAGGAATTATGTACAAATTTGAAAAAGATATTTATGGAAAAGTTCGTTTTCTTTATATAGTTAAAGATGAAGGAATTACTTATGTTGCGTAGTGAATTTGATATAGCAAAAAAGTGTTTGGATAATTCTCAAGTTGTTGCGTTTCCAACTGAAACAGTTATGGGGCTTGGTGTCTATTTCGATGATTTTGATGCCTATAATCTTTTAAATAGAATTAAATGTCGCCCAGAAGAAAAACCATATACTTTAATGCTTGGTAATAAAAACGATATTTCTAAATACGCTTATATTGATGAAAGGGCTCAAAAAGTAATTGATTCTTTTATGCCTGGTGAGATAACCGTTTTACTTAAAAGCAAAGAAAATGTTCCTTCTTATGTCACTCATGGAACAGGGGTTATTGGTATAAGAGTCCCTAATTTACCTGAATTATGTGATTTTATTAATTATTTAGGAAAGCCACTTCTTGTTCCTAGCGCTAATAAAAGCGGTGAGAAGCCTGCTTTAACTTATGATGAAGTCATTAATATTTTTAAAGATGAAGTCGCTTATGTTTTTAAAAGCAATTCAAAAAGTGGAGTTCCATCAACTTTAGTTGACCTTACTGGAGAACAAGTTAAAATTTATAGAGAAGGCAATATTAAACTTGCCGACATTTTAAAGGCTATAGAAAGGAAATAAAAGCTATGAAAATTGCAGTTGGTAGTGATCATGGTGGACTTGAATATAAAAACGCTATTAAAGAGCATTTAGAAAAACTTGGTCACGAAGTAGTTGATGTTGGGACTTATAGTAAAGAAAGTTGCCACTATCCAATCTATGGCGCTGAAGTTGCTAAAAAAGTTTCTAATAAAGAATGCGATTATGGAGTGGTTGTTTGTACTTCTGGAGAAGGAATAGCAATAGCCGCTAATAAGGTTAAAGGCGTTAGATGTGGAATTGCTTATAACGATGATGTAGCAAGACTAATGAGGCAACACAATAACGCTAACGTCATATCGTTTGGACAAGCCTTTATGGCCTTAGAAGATGTTCTTAGAAGAGTTGATATCTTTTTATCTACTGAATTTGAAGGCGGACGCCATCAAACTAGAGTAGACCTAATCAGTGGGTTAGAAAAATAAGACCAGGTGGTCTTTTTTTCATAAATTTCGTCAAAAAATTAATTAAATGTAGACACCATAATGATATAATCATTTCGTGTTTTCTAGGGGGACTAACCAATGAAATACGACGTAATTATTGTAGGCGCTGGTCCAAGTGGATATATGTGTGCTTATGAACTTGCTAACAAAAATAGCAATCTCAAAATTTTACTTCTTGATCGAGGTAAGAATATTTACGAAAGAAAATGCCCTGTTTTAGAACACAAACTCGATAAGTGCCCAATTAACGCAAAAGGATATCGTGAATGTTATCCAGCTTGCTCAATTACTAATGGCTTTGGTGGAGCGGGTGCTTATTCAGATGGAAAATTTAATATCACAACCGAATTTGGTGGTTGGTTAACCGATTATATAGATCCAGATGAATTATTAAGAATTATTGATTACGTTGATAAAATCAATCTCTCTTTTGGTGCGACTGAAGTTTTGACTAATCCAGACACTCCAAAAGTCAGAGAAATTGAACGTCGAGCAATGTCCGTTGGAGTTAAGCTTTTAAGAAGTAAAGTCAGACATCTAGGAACAGAAGAAAATATTAAAATCCTTTCAAGAATTTATGAATCAATGAAAGATAAAGTTGAAATGAGATTCTCCGAAAGGGTAATTGATATTGTCGTTGAAAATGGACAAATTAAAGGTGTTAAACTTGAAAATAACGAGGTTCTTGAGGCTAATTACGTTGTTTTAGGTGTTGGAAGAGAAGGATCAAAGTGGTTAAACGAACTCTTTGATAAATACAAAATTCCAATGTCACAAACTCAAGTTGATATCGGCGTTCGTGTTGAATGTCCAAATATGGTTATGGAAGAAATTAATGAGAATCTTTATGAAGGAAAATTCTTATATAAGACTTCTGTTGGCTCAACAGTGAGAACTTTCTGTTCTAATCCTGGAGGACATGTTGTCGTCGAAAATTATGAAGGTGTCATGAATGTTAATGGGCATTCATATAATGACAGCAGCCTTTCTAGCGGAAATACAAATTTTGCCTTGCTTGTTTCTCATCATTTTGAAGAACCATTCAAGAAACCTAATGAATACGCTTTAAAAGTTTCTTCTTTAGCAAACCAATTAGCGTGTGGATCTGTCATCATCCAAAAATATGGCGATATTAAACTCGGCAGAAGAAGTACAGTAAAACGTATTGCTGAAGGATTCGTTAGACCAACATTAAAAGAGGCTGTTCCTGGCGATTTAGCGTTATGCCTTCCATATAAAACAATGAGATCAATTATTGAAATGATTGAAGTATTAGATAAAATCACTCCAGGTATTGCTACAGAACACACTCTTCTTTATGGAGTCGAAGCAAAATATTATAGTGCTCACCCACAAATGAGCAACGAACTCGAAGTTGAAGGCATCAAAAATTTATATGTTGCTGGAGATGGAGCGGGATTAACAAGGGGACTTGCCCAAGCTAGTGCTTGTGGTGTCTATATTGCAAGAAACATTATTAAGAAAGGAAAATAAAATATGTCCAGATATGTTGGAACAACCAGTCGAGGAATTCGCTTACCTATTGTCAAACAAGGTGATGATTTAGCTAAAATTGTTACCGAAAGCGTTCTTCTTGCTGCAGAAAATGAACCATTCAACTTGAATGATCGTGACGTCATTGCAATTACTGAAAGTATTGTTGCTAGAACTCAAGGAAACTATGCGAGTGTTGATGATATCGCAAAAGATGTACATGACAAATTTGGTGGTGGTACGATTGGAGTTATTTTCCCAATTCTTTCACGTAATAGATTTGCTATTTTACTTAAAGGTATGGCAAGAGGAGTTGATAAGATTGTCTTAATGCTTTCTTATCCGAGTGATGAAGTTGGCAACGCTCTTCTAACTTATGATGAATTAGATGAAAAAGATGTTAATCCTTATAGTGATGTCCTTTCATTAGAAAAATATAGAGAATTATTTGGACATAAAGTTCATGAGTTCACCGGTGTTGATTATATCGATTATTATGTTGATTTAATTAAGAAAGAAAATTGCGAAGTTGAAGTAATATTTGCTAATCAACCAAAAGCCATTTTGGATTACACTGATAAGGTTTTAACTTGTGATATTCATACAAGAAACCGCACGAAACGTATCTTAAAAGAAAAAGGCGCTAAAATTGTTCTTGGAATGGATGATATCCTTACCGCTCCTATTAATGGTAGTGGATATAATGAAAAATATGGTTTATTAGGCTCAAACAAATCCACTGAAGAAACTGTTAAATTATTCCCAAGAGCAGGACAAGAACTCGTTGAAGAAATTCAAAAGAGAATATATGAAAAAACAGGCAAACGTGTTGAAGTAATGGTGTATGGTGATGGAGCCTTTAAAGATCCACAAGGAAAGATTTGGGAACTCGCTGATCCAGTCGTTTCCCCATTCTACACTAAAGGATTAAAAGGAACACCTAATGAGCTCAAATTAAAATTCCTTGCTGATAACGAATTCAAAGATCTTAAAGGCGACGAATTAAAAGAAGCGATTAGAAATAAGATTAAAGAAAAAGAAGCAGACCTTGTTGGAAAGATGGCATCCGAAGGAACCACTCCAAGACAATTAACAGACCTCATTGGCTCGTTATGTGACTTAACAAGTGGTTCTGGAGATAAAGGAACACCAGTTGTTCTCGTTCAGGGATACTTCGTTAATTATTCTCAAGATTAATAAAACGGCCTCAATACTTTGAGGCCTTTAATTTACTCTATTTAAATATCAAATTATTTCCATAATCCGAGACATCTTTATAATCAAGTATTGCTCCAGTTATTTCTTTACCAGTAGTAGAGAATGAAACATTTGATACATATTCGTTTGTGATGTAGTTTTCATATGTAGAATCAATTACCTTATCATATAGATAAAAATCAATAAATTTTACATTTGAAATAGTGTGAGCTTCGTGAGGAAAACCATCTCTATTTTCTAAACATCCTTCTAATAAAATAGCGGGGTTCTTTATGCCTGAAAGGACTTTAATATTCTTTAAAGTAACTTCATCAATTGAACCTAGGCCAGTTATTTTATGTTGGTCAGACCACGTTGATGAATGAAGGTTTTGGATGTCCACTAAATAGCGGCTTCCATCTCCTCTTCCCATATTAGCGCCTTCAACGGTAATATTTTCAAACCTCACGTTTGTGATGTTTGCGTTATTGCCATTATGAATTGAGAAAACAGCTTTATGGAAATTATGAAGGACAGTAATGTTTTCAAAAGATATATCATCCATTATTTGTCCAACTGTTTCATATCCAACTTCCATTGACTGCGCTAAGCCAGTCCATAATATACAGTTATTAAAATGAATTGACCTTGTTGTTCCTTCGATATTGCGATTACTCCACTGTGGATAATTTTTAACCACTAGTGAATCATCCCAAGACCTGATAAAAGAATTAGTAACATTAACGTTTTGACATGATTGAATTGATATTCCATCACCATTACTTCTACTTGAAATAATTTTGACATTATCAATATTTACTTCATTACAGAAATACATATTAAATGTCCAACCAGCAGGATCGATACATGAAAAATCTTTAAGAGTGATATTTGAGCAATTATTAAATTCAATTGGAACAGTTACTGTTCCTTTACTAGCGTCTCTATCATATTTACTTCCATCAATATATCCCGCTCCAGAGATAGTTATATTAGAAGCGTTATTAGCGATGAATTTACCATATACAAAGGAACCAGGAGCTAAATAAACAGATGCATTGCTATTTAAATAAACTGTTCCTTTATTGTGGACGCCTGGAGCAAAATACATCGTTCCTTGCGTGTTTTCACTCATAATATCAATATCTTCAACGAACAAATGAAGAGTTCTTCCACCTCTAAATTCGACAACGTATTGACCTGTTTGATTAATTTCAAAAGTAAGCACTCTTCGTTCGTTATCGATTGTTTGTTTGACGCCTCTACTTAGCGGAGTAACTTTTGCATCTTCAAAAATTTTAAAAGAAGTTTGTAACTTAAGAGTCACTCTTCCTTTTAATCCAATTGAAGCGTATCCACAATTTATTCTTGAATAATTATTTGGGGTCCAAGAATGTGAATTATTAGCCAAGACATTATAAATTGGCACTTGCTTATCACCAACAAATAATCTCATTTGGCTATTTTGAGTAATTGTAGATTGTAATTTAGGAATATAAACCGCGCTTTTATTTCTAGTATCACTACTATCTTCTTTATAAGAAAAATAATCTTCTTCCAAAATATAAAAACCATCTTCATCTTTTTCATATGTTTTTTCTGTTGGAACATTTTGAGGATTTAATCCACAAGAAAAAATAGAAAATGTAAGAAGCAACATTAAAGGAAGAAATTTATGTTTTCTCATAGTAATTTATTTTCCGAAATCGGATCAAATAGGCATATATCTTTGAAGTTAAATGAAATATTAATTTCTTCTTCGTTTTCAAATCTTCCTAATCCAGTAGTGGCGATGATTAAATCTTTGTCGTGGCCTTCAATAGAAGCATAGACATTTGTTTCTTCTCCTAATTGTTCAAATAAAGATATTTTAGCGGTATATCCTTGTTCGACATATTCCAAATCGCCTTTAACCGATATGGCGCGAGGTCTAACACCAATAATAACTTCTTTATCAAGGAATTCTTCATTAAAAGTCTTCATTCTTTCACTTGGCAATTCAATTGAATTTACACCGAGCATATCTAAAAGATATTTATCTCCTTTTTTATGAACTATTCCTTTAATGAAATTCATTTGAGGAGTGCCGATAAAACCAGCAACAAACATATTTACTGGATTAATGAATAATTCTTCAGGAGATGCGACTTGTTGAATAACTCCGCTTTTAAGAACAACAATTTTAGTTCCCATTGTCATCGCTTCTACTTGGTCATGAGTAACATAGATGAAAACAGTTTTTAATTGTTGGTGTAAGCGAGTGATTTCGCTTCTCATTTGGACTCTCATTTTGGCATCTAAATTTGATAATGGTTCATCTAAAAGGAAGACTTTTGGATTACGAACAATCGCTCTACCAAGAGCCACTCTTTGACGTTGTCCTCCACTAAGATTAGCGGGTTTCCTATCTAAATATTCGCTTAAATTAATTTTAGCAGCGGTATCTTCGACGATTTGATTTATTCTTTCCCTTCTTTCTTTTCTCCATTTGAAATTAAAGAAATATTTGAAAGGTATTTTCTCGTTAGCAAGAGGGAAAGCGATGTTTTTTCTTACGCTTAAATGAGGGTATAAAGCGTAGTTTTGGAAGACCATCGCGATATTACGATCTTTTGGATCTAAATTATTCAATAATCTTCCATCGAGATATATTTCTCCTTCGGTAATTTCTTCAAGACCTGCAATCATTCTTAAAACGGTTGATTTACCACATCCAGAAGGACCGACAAAAACAACGAATTCTTCGTTATCAATGGTGAGATTAAAATCATTAACTGCTTTAATATCACTATTAGGGTATATTTTTACTAAATGTTCGATGTCAATTTTGTGAGAAAGCTTGTTATTTATTTCTTCCACTAATTTGACTAATTCACTGAGTTTTTCAATTTTATAATCTGCTTTTTCGTATTTAGCAGCGTCTCCAATTCCAATAGAGATGAATTGACCAGCTTTTCCGGCGTCAATTCCAGCGAAAGCATCTTCGATGACTAAACATTCACTCGGTTTGAGTTTAAGCCCTTCAGCGGCCTTTAAAAAGACATCCCAGAATATTGCCCCTTTATATGTTTGTCCACTCAATCCTCGAGCAGGGATGGAGTTGACACTATCGGGATCCATTAAAATCAAAAGATGATAAATTGAATAATCGATTTCAAATTGAGCGGATTCATCATCAATTTCCACTCTTGAAATTTTCCATTCTTTATTGAACTTCTTTTTGTGATTTTCTAATAAAACTTTAAATCCAAGATTTGCTAAATGAAGAAGAGAAGAAAGATTTTCTCCGATATATGAATATATTTCGATAATTATCTCTTCATCTTTTTTAACAGTTTTTTCAATTTTTAATCCGTTATTATCAGAAATAAGAGGAACATTTGATTTATACAAAGTATAAGTATTGATTTTTTTATTTTCGTTACTTACACCTTGGAAATGAATAACGTTATCTTTTATTTCAATCTCTTTTGACACAAAATGAGGACCATTAATTTCATAAATGTCTAAATCCACTTTGAGATTGATATCTATTGTTGCTTCTTTTTTAGAAGTAACGACATATCTATTCACTAATAAATTTCTTTCATCACTTGAAACAAATCTTGTTGATTTAATAATTGAGTCTTCAAATTCAGTTTCTCGAGAAAAAGTTGCGTCAAAAATATTAAGAGAAATTTTATGATTAAGCGGTGGATTAATTAAAACATTTTGTTCTCTATTGTCAATATAAGTATGAATAGAAAAAGGATTAGGAAGATTTATTGATTCTCTCCATTTGTCTTGATATTGGTCATATAAACCCAAAACATTAAGAGACACCATTTCGTTTGATGAATATTCTCGCGTGAACGGTTTCTGAAAGTAAGAAGCCGATGAAAAGTGGAACTAAAAATCCAATGATTAATGACCAGAAAATATATAGGAATGTATTTTTTAAAGCAGTGATGAACTTAATATCTTCAAAGATTGCTTTGTAGTTCTCAAACCAAACAAATTCAGAGAAAGTATTATCTTTGAAGAAACTTAATCCAATATTGAATAAAATTGGGTACCAAACAAAGAAAACAAATAAAAGAATGGATGGGAGAATAATTGCCCAAGCGAGAACATTCTTTTTTATTTTTCCTTTTAAGGCTTCAGATTTTTGTTTTCTTCGTAAGTACATAAATATTAAAGATTATTATCAGTTAAATATTTTTGGAAGTTTGCGTTTGCAGTTGTTAAAATTGCATTCACATTAGCGGTATCTGGATTTTGGAAAACGTTTTGAATCGCAGTATCCAAAAATTCATACATCTTTTGAGCCGCAACAGGAACTTCAGCGTGTTGATTTTCAATTACTGTATCGAAAAATGGGCTGAAGTAATCCATATCGACTGAGATATATTGATTTTCGAGTTCTTTTGCGACCTCTAAAAAGTCTTCGTTTTTCCAAGGCATGATTTTAGGAAGGATTGGTTGATTTTTGTTTTGGGCAACTTCATATCCTTCTTTAATCGCATCGATATTTGTTTTGTTTGTAGTTGGTGATCGACCAATATAATCAAAGAATTTAAGGATTCCTCTCACTTGGTCATCAGTGGTGTTTGAATCAAAAACATAAGGAGTTGCCACTTAATCTGGTGTAACGTTCATTCATTGTTCCATCTGTTTTATTCTTTCTCGCCCAAATTTCAATGGAATAAGTGAGATAATATGCGTTTTCTTCATTACCCTTAAGTCTAATCTTTCCTATTGTTGGAATTTCTGGTGTTTCAATGGTAATTCCGATGAATTCGTTTTCTTCGCCTTTATATTCTTTGCTCATCCAGAGATCAGTGCTACTTCCATTAGTTAAGGAAGAAACATTATATCCAGACGCTGAATATTCTCCGCTTCCATCATCAACAGGAGTGTTTGTTTTTGTTCCTGCTCCGTGAGAAGAAGAAACTTGAGTTTCAATATTTCCTTTAACTCCGATATATGGAAGCCCACCTTGTTGATAAGCAAAAGATGGAACGAGCATTCCTTCTTGGAAGACGCCTTCTTTATTTGTGAATGTTACTTTATCGGTAAGGGAATCAATGTTATATGGAAGAGTAATAATTGCTCCTAAAACTTTTGAAGAACTTTGATAAGTGATGTTTTCGGTATAATCGTTCATCGCAACATCTAAAGCTTGCAAAGAAGAGATATTATTTCCGTTTATTTTGACACCTTTAATGGTGACGTTTTTAATCATTGAAGTTGTACTTTCGCCTAAGAAACGGCATGAAATTGTGTCTTCCATTTGATAAACGTTAATGTTTTCAATATTAACTCCATCAATTGAACCACGGTCACCTTCTGATTTTGTCCAGTCAATGTTATAAGCGATTGTGAAATCAATTAAGAAATCATTTTCTCCATCGACTCTATCATCTCCAAGCATATGTCCATCTTCGAGAGTGATGTTTTTATATGTGACATTTGTAATGACTGCATCATCACAGTTATGCATTGAAATTAATGCTTTGTGGAAATTATGAACGACAGTGATGTTTTGGAATGTAATGTCATTCATGGTTGCCCCATAAGTTTCATATCCAACTTCCATTGATTGGGCTAAATCTGTCCACACGGTGACTCCATCAAAGATGACATCATCGGTGGTGCCTCTATCGCTATTTTTGACGACAAGAGAATCGTCCCAAGTTCTGACAAAACCTTTGTTAACTCTTACGTGTTTACTACTTTGAACGGAAATGCCATCTCCGTTTTGTCTCGCAGTGATGATTTTGACATTATTTAATGTTGCATTTTCGCATTTATATAAAGTGATTGCCCATCCAGCTGGGTCTAAGAAAACAACATCATTAATTGTAATATTTGAACAATTTCTTAAAACGACTGGAAGAGTGTATTCACTTTCACTTCTGCGGTTATAAATTTCTCCAGAAACGATTCCTCTTCCATATATTTTGATATTATTGAAATCTTCTCCAGAGAATTGACCATAAACATAAGCCCCACCGGCTAAATATATTTCAGAACCATCTTCAAGAGGAAAAGCCCCTGCGTTATATACGCCTGGTCCAACATATATTTTTTTAGGATCGGCATCAGCCTCTTCTTTACTCATGACTTCTGTTTCTAATGCGTTAGCGAAAATATGGACTGATGTATCTGAATTATCATTATATTCAAGGACGTAATTATCATTATATTCAAGATCAAAAGAAATGGTTTTACCAGAAATGACTGGTTTAATTCCATAAACAAGAGGAGATACTTTAGCGGTCTTAATTTCTTCTTCTGTATTTACCTTAACTTCGATATGAACTTTTCCTTCAAAATCAAAATTAACAAGGGGAACTTTTCTTGTTGGTGTTTCCCAAGAAAATTTTCTTCTATCATTTACTCTTGTTTCGTAAACAAATAAATCTTTTCCATTTACTTTCACTGAAACTTGTTCACTAGTTTTTAATAAAGAAGGTCCATCGTAAGTAACAATTTTCGTTTCTTCCACTGGTGAATTCGATGTGACGAAATTTTCTTCGTTATAGTAAATGTTGTCAGTTTCTTTTGATTGCTCGCTACTTGAAGGGGTACAAGCTCCTACTGACATAGCAAAAAGAAGTGCCGACAAACCAAAAAGATGTTTTGTTCTCATAATTTTCACGTCCTATTTACGCTTATATCTTAGGCGAAGAAAAATGGCTTTTCAACCAATTTAGTTAATCGGTTAACTTGTTAACCAAAAAATAAACTACGTTTATTATTTATATATATTTTTAAAATAAATTTAACCTTAACTAATTTTTTTGACAGAATCACGAATTATTAATTCTGGCGCTAGTGAAATTTGCTTATGATTGTTTTCGTTATTTCTTAAATCATCTAATAATAGTTTGGCGGCAAGGCGACCTTTTTCAGTAATGTCTTGTCTAATGGTTGTTAAACTTGGGGATATATATTTAGCGGATTGGATATCATCAAAACCGATAACTGAATAATCATCTGGAATTCTTTTTCCTTTGAGTTTTAGACCATTAATAATTCCTATGGCGAGCGTATCTGCCGCGCATATAATGCCTGTGATATCTTTTTTAATTAATTCATCAGTAAGCTTTAATCCTTCTTCAATGGATATTCCTCTTTCAAATATGATCGATTCATCTAAAGGAATGTCATGTTCTTTTAAAGCGGAAACATATCCTTGAAATCTTCTCATATCAAGAAGGGAACTTTCTTTATATCCAGATACAAAAGCAATTCGTTTGTGGCCATTATTAATTAAATATGAGGTTGATTCAAAAACTCCATCAGTGTCTGCGGTTAATACAGTGTTAAATTCATTATCTTTTTCTCCGTATGAATCGACTAACACAACAGGTTTATTATATGTTTTAAAGGCTTTTATGAAATATTTTGGATATGTTCCAATAACCGCGATTGCATCCACTCCTCTTTTTCTTAACCATGGAAGCATATCTTTTTCTTGAAGAGCAGGTTGCACTAATAAGTCATAATCTTGTTTCATGATTTGTTTTTCAAATCCACCGATGAATTCTCCATAAAATGGATTTTCTAAAAATGGTTTTGAAATATCTTCAAAAGGTAAAAATAACGCCATTAAATGTGTCTTTCCTGTTGAAAGACTAACAGCGTTATAATCTCTTGAATATCCGAGCTCTTTAGCGGTTTCAAGTATTTTTTTACGTGTTTCTTCTGATACTTTTGAAACATTATTCAAAGCGTATGATACAGTCGCGGGAGTAACGTTTAAATATTTAGCAATATCGTAAATGGTAACTTTTTTTGACATGAGATTATTATATTTAATATTGGTTAACTTGTTAACTAAGTTCTCATTAGTCATTTTAGTGAATCAATTGTGATATATTAATATCAATGAAAATCAAAACTAAAGATATTTCTTATGAAAAATTTCTTTCTCTTCCTTTTGAAAAAAGAGAAAAGCCACTTAAGCCATCTATCATTTTTAGGACATTGCTTAAAATCGTCAGTGGTGGTGAATTAAAAGCCGTTCATTTTAAATGTAACAAGATAGGAATGGAAAAATTAGGAGATAAGGAACCCGCTCTTTTCTTGATGAACCATTCCGCATTCATTGATTTAAAAATCGCTTCCACAATTCTTTATCCTCGTCCATTTAACATTGTTTGTACTGAAGATGGGTTTATTGGAAAGAAGTGGCTAATGAGACATTTGGGGTGCATACCAACAAAGAAATTTGTTACTGATTTCCATTTGTTTAATGATATGAAATATGCGATTAATAAAGGCTCATCAATACTTCTTTATCCAGAAGCAAGTTATTCTTTTGATGGAACCGCAACCGATATACCTAATTCGCTTGGAAAATTACTAAAATTACTTGATGTTCCAGTGGTGATGATTAAAACTTTTGGAGCGTTTCAAAGAGATCCTTTATACAATAACCTTCAACTTAGAGACGTTGATGTTTCTTGTGAGATGAAATATTTATTATCTCGAGATGACATCATTCAAATGGAAATAGATGAGTTAAACAACATCTTAAAAAAAGAATTTACTTTTGATAATTTCAAATGGCAAATCGAGAACAATATTATTGTTGATGAACATTTTAGGGCGGATTATTTAAACCGAGTTTTATATAAGTGTCCAATATGTAAAAAAGAGGGTTTCTTACGCGGGAAAGGGATTTATTTGGAATGTCAATCTTGCTCCACTAAATGGGAATTAAAAGAAAATGGTGAACTTCACTGCTTGAATCATGAAGAAACTTTTACACATATCCCAACTTGGTATAAATGGGAAAGAGATTGTGTGAAAGAGGAAATTATCTCTGACAAATATCTTTTAGATATTCCCGTTATCATTCGAGCATTTAAAGACAGTAAATGTCTATATAATATTGGTGAAGGACGTCTTGTCCATAATAAAAACGGATTTCATCTAACTGGTGCTAACGGAAAACTCGACGTAAATGTTTCTTCAAGAGCGCAATATAGTTTATATTCTGATTATTATTGGTATGAATTAGGAGACATGATTGCGGTTAGCGATCCAAAAATTACTTATTACTGTTTCCCAAAAGAAGAAGTTGATGTTGCTGCTAAAACTCGTTTAGCGGTTGAAGAAATAAGCAAACTATTAAAAAATTAGAGATAATCCTGTAAAATTAACCTATAAGAAATATGAAAGTCAGTAAAATCGCTAAAAAGCTTGAGAAGAATAACGATTTACATCGTGAGATTGCTGTTGCTATCCATAGGCAACTTCCAGATATTTTATATTTCAATTTTCAACCTATGCTTGAAATATGCGTTGATTTTAATGTGATGATTGCGTACACAAAAAATTCTCGTGTTCAAGTAAAAATTGATGATGTAGTCTTACCAATTGTTGAAAAATATCGTAAATATTTAAATATTCCTGAATTCTTTATCTTCTGTCACATCTTATATGATTATTGTGATGAGAACTAAGATTTCTAATTGTTGAAAAAATAAATCTTTATGCAATAATTAATCTATAAAGGAGAATTTGTTGTCATGGCAAAAAAATTCCAAAATCTCTCAAGACTTGTCCAAGTCCTCTTACTCTTAATCCCAATCGTGAACTTAATCACTGAAGTTGTGGTTCGTGTAAGTGCATTACTTGAGAAACCAGATTTAAGAAACATCCTTGGTGTTGTCTTAGCGGTTATCACCGGTGGTTTCTTAGGATGGTTAGACATTATTTGGGTCTTACTCTTCAAGCATTTATTCCTTTGCAAGGCCTAATAATTACACAAGTAGAGAAAATAAAGTTAGAGATTTTGAATTCAGTCTCTAACTTTTTTGTTCTTTTATTTAAATAAAGTGCTTATAATTACTCACATGACAAAGTTTAAATTTGTTTCACTATCAATATTAACTCTATCTCTTGCTGTTGCAGCGTGTTCTCAGCAAGTCTATTTTAATGCTTACGAATATGATCACAAATACGATAATTTGGAAACTAAAGAACTTGAAGGAATTTATTCTAAGCATACTTATTATGATTATGGAGTGAAAAGCTTATATTCATATTATGGCTATGACACTGCATATTCTCCTTCTATTGGAAACGCAAAATATTTAGTTATTCCAGTGTGGTTTACTGATTCTACTAATTACATTGATATCGATTATAGAAATAATATTAAAGATGATATTGAAACTGCTTATTTTGGCTCTGAAGAAGAAACGGGCTGGGAAAGCGTTAAAACATATTATGAGAAAGACTCCTTTGGAAGGCTTTCTGTTGATGGCTTTGTCACTGATTGGTATGAGTGTGGGAAAAGCACATCTTCATTTCGCAGTTCAAATTCATCATATAACACGATTAAATTAGTGGTGGACGCAACTGATTGGGCAAAAGAAAAATATGGAAATTTAAGTGAATATGACTGTAACTCAGACGGTTATATTGATGGAGTTATCTTAATTTACGCTGCTCTTGAACAAGTTGGTGCTTATTATACTGGAGAAACAGGAGATAATGGCAACTTATGGGCTTATACTTCTTATCTCATGGATCCAAGTTTGAAAGATATTAATAATCCTGGTCCTAATACATTTTTCTGGGCAAGCTATGATTTCATGTATGGAAGAGAAATGGCCAAGAGTAGAACCAATAAGTCCTCTTGGGGATATGGTGATACAAAATATTGTGAGATTGATTCTCATACCTTTATTCATGAAGCAGGTCACTTGTTTGGATTACCTGATTTTTATGATTATGGAGAAAATGGTGAATCTCCCGCTCTTGGTTTTTCAATGCAAGATCACAATGTTGGAGCCCATGATCCTTTCTCAAGATTTTCTTTAGGTTGGGCAAAAGCAATTGTTCCAAAAGAAACAACAAAAATCACTCTTAAACCAATTGAGGAAAGTGGAGAATTTATTATTCTTTCTTCAAATTTCTCTGGTACCGCTTTTGATGAATATATCGCTATTGAGTTATATACTCCAACTGGACTTAATGCTTTTGATACCGCTAATGCATATCAAGATGGTGGACTAATTGGTCCTAATAAAGCCGGAGTGAGACTTTGGCATATTGATTCGCGATTATTTAATGTTACGAAATTTAACACTTTGACTGGCGAAGTCAAAGCTGGTGAAATCATTACTGAGTTTCCTGCAAAATCACGTTTGATGCCTGCAACAAGTAATAGTTCTGGTTCTCGAGCGGTTGATTATGGTGGAAGCGATAAATATCGCCAATTAAAAGTTATTAGAAGAGATTATTTCCGCAAACCTTCTGAAGATGGAGATGTCATTCCTTCAGTAAGAAATCCAGTTCTCTCTGAAGATGACTTATTTGTTACTGGTGATTATTTCACTACTGAACAATATCGTTCACAATTTGTTAACCGAACTAAACTCAATAACGAAAAAGAACTTGGTTGGGCAATATATTTTGATGAAGTAAATGAAAATTCTCTCACAGTTACTTGCATTAAAAGATAAAAAAAGATTTCGCAAATTTGAAATCTTTTTTGTAGGAAGTCAATTAAATTACCGCAAACATACCAGAAATGAATAGGAGCATATAAGATATTTTCATAAACATTTCTCGGTTGATTTTTTTAACAATCATTTTTCCTATTAGCATTGCTAAAATAGTGGTTAAGGTTACAATACCAGTCATCATCCAAACGTGAGGTGTGAATTGTCCATGAGCAATATTAATTCCAAATGTAATTGAATTGAAGAGAATCCACATCAATGAAAGAGTCGCTCTAAATTCGTTTTTCTCAGTAATGACACTGGCGGCGAAGATGACAATTAATGGTCCTCCACTCGTATATAACGCGTGTATTACGCCTGCAACAACTAATATAAAAGGAAAAACAATTTTTGGGATTTTATTCGCATCAATTTTGATAAATAAGTTAGTTATTGCAATTAAGCAAATAATTGTTCCATAAACTCTCATTAAAAATGTTTTGTTGAGAGGCAAAAATTGGAAAGATGTTCCAAGTCCAAAACCAATCCCAACAAATAAAAGCATATATACTAATCTTTTCCAATTAATGCTTTTGAAGTTAACAACGACAACAACTAATGAGACTAAAATCGGAATGAAATTTAATATTTGTCTTGCGATGTCATATCCAACTAATCTAATTGAAAACGGCATTGCTAAAGCTGTCCCAGCAAAGCCGGTAATGGTTTGGATAATATTTGAAAGAAACGCCACAAGGACAAATATAATTTCTAAAATAGTCATTATTAATATTTAACTTCTGTGTTTTCTCCGGTGATTCCAATATATGCTCCTAGAGATGCTTGTTTACTTTCTTTATGGGCATATAACCACTTATTTTCTTTCCAAAGTTTAGGATCGCTTGGAACTTTATTCAAATCTCGATTTGTCCCTTGAGGCAATATGATAGCGCATTTAAAACCATCATCACTTACCTTGCAAGGTGAGAAATGTAAAACAAATGGATTTAAGACAACACATTGACCTTTCTTAACATAAAAAGCTTTGACATCTTTTGAATCGATTAAGCCGTCTTTGATATCGTCTTGAGTTGCAAGTAAAAGAACTAAATCAGTCGCAGCGATATCGACTTCAATTGAAGCGTGATATTCTAAGCAATTTAATTTTGAATTATAGCCATTGCAATATCCGGTTTCGATATCGGTTAATCCAAATATTTTTTCTTTTATTACGTTAATACTTGTAAGATCTGCCATATTTTGGTCATCTCTTACATATAAATTATTTTCTTTAGGCATTGGACTATGCTTTAAAAGGAAAGCAACTATATCACTATAGTCACCTTCCAAAACATATCCATATTTTTGAAATTCTTTAGATTCTATTTCCTGATACATCGATTATTTCCCAGCCTTTAATTCTTGCTAGATATCTAACCGCTTTTGAATATTGAACATAACCCATGATTACGTGGTGGGCAACTCCAGTATATACGACTGTGTCAATTACATCGCTGATGTGGTGATTGAAAATAACTTTCGCGTAAGTACCAGATAATTCTTTTTTCATATTAACGGCTTCGCCTTCTTCATAGAAGAGTCTTGTTTTTCCTCTTGCGGTATCAATTCTTAAAATTGACATCTTTCCACTTTTAAGAACAAAGTCAGCAGTAACTCCTTTTCCTCCAGCAAAATATGTTTCTAATGAACGTTTACAAACGCCATCCCATAAATTGCATGGAGCAACTCCATCATGCCAAAGAAGAGCAAAATTTTCTTGATAATTAACTTGGGAAAGATCAGCCATAAATGGTGTATCTTCTCCTGCAGCTTTAACCGCAATCATACTAATAGCAGCTTCAATATCTCCTTCACAGGCAAGCAAGATTCCTCTTGATTGAAGTATGGACATCATTGCGCATGGAGAAACGCCATAATTTTTAGCAAATTCTGGCCAACATCTAATTGCGACGACATCAAGAGCTTCTCTTGTGGTGAATTTGGTCGCTAAGACAACAAGTTTTGCAACTTGATTAATTTGGAAATCATTAAGTTTAGAAGCATCAAATATTTTGAGAACATTTTCTCTTTCTTTTGTGATTTCTTCTTCGCTTGCTTCTCCTGAGAATAAATCATTTAATTCATAATGCGTAACTAAAACGCCGAGTTCTTTATATAAATGGAGTTCATCGACGCCGACATTAAAGAATCCATCAGCACGGTAACCAATTAAGCCAACTTTGCATCCTTCGATGGCAACTTTCATTTTAATTGCTTTAATGAAGTCTTGATCAATTTCATCTCCAACATGAACAATATATGAATCATTTCCGCCCTTGAATAAGTTTGAAGCGTTTAAATTAACTCCACATACTGCGTTAAGTCTAATTTTTCCTCCATCATATGGGAGTTCATTGAATCCCCAAAGTAAAAGTGGCTTACGACATAAATCGTTAATGATTAACGCTAAATGACCCAAGTGGAATGTTGCGCTTACTATTACAATTGCGTCAACTTTATTGTCCAAAAAATAATTGCTTGCTTTAGTGGCTTCTTCAGGTGTGATGACCATTTCTGGATAATTAAACCATTCGACCGAATCATCTTGAGTAACTTTATTTGTTCTTTCTTGATAGAGTTTGAAAGCGGTTTCAAAATCGAATGTTTTTCTAACTAAACACACTAATCCAATTTTTGCTTTTTTCATGAAAATATGGCCTTTCTTTATTGTTTATTGACAATTTCATAGGAATTAGAGAAGTCACTTTTGGCTAATCCCTCTTCCATGGCTTTTTCGTAAACTTTAACGACGTTTCTTAAAGAAGGAACTTCTGCGTTTACTGAATCAGCAATTTCTAAAGCGAAGTGTACATCTTTATTCATGTTCTCAACTGAGAATGCGGTTGGGTAGGTATGATTCATGATGTTATTAGCTTTTGTGTCTAAGTAGAAGCACTGCGCTCCTCCATATCCTAAAGCGGTTACAACATCGTGGAGATCTAAACCAATTTTATCCGCTAATCCGAGAATTTCGTTAACACCATTTTGGATTTGTCCAACTAACGCGTTATGGATGATTTTCATCTCTAATCCTTTTCCATTTTCTCCCATGTATATGACGTTTTTACCCATACATAGAAGGATTGGTTTAACTAATTCGAATAATTCTTTTGAACCGCCAAAATAAATTCCTAATTCACCTTTAACTGCTGCAGGTTGACTTTTAACAACTGGAGCATCTGCAAGTTCAACTCCGTATTTTTCTAATTCTTTTTTCATTGAAATAGATGTGGCAGGAGAGATGGTAGACATATCAATCCATTTCATTCCTTTTCTCAAAAATGGTTTTGCTTCATTTACTAAAGAAATAAAGTGCTCATTTTTTGGAACCATGGAAATAATGACATCAGCAAAATTTGCGCATTCTTCATAAGAAGACGCAAATGGGAATGGTGTTTCCTTTTTAACGATATCATAGCCAATTAAATCATATTTTTTACTGACATTAGTGGCCATTGGCATGCCCATAATGCCTAATCCTATAAATGCAACTTTCATCATTAATTACCTTTGGTGTTATCCCAAGCATCACAGAAAATGCCTAAGCCATGTTTGGTATATGGATGAGTAAATGAATCTTCCATAACTGCGAGTCCGCAGGTGATGATATCGATGTCAAGTTCTGCCATGACTGAAATTTCTCTACCAGTTCTGATTGCAGCACCAATAATTTCAGTTGGATAACCTTTTGCGTGATAAATATTACTAATGGTTTCCATATATGCTCTTGCATCTTCTCCGTTAGCTTCTTTCCATCCGACAAATGGTGAAACGTATTTAGCACCAATTCGTGCGGCTTGGATTGCTTGAGATGGCGAAAAAACTAAAGTAACATTGGTTCTAATTCCGTTTTCTTCAAGTTCTTTCGCGGCTTTTAACCCTTCAAGAGTGCAAGGAATTTTGATGACAAAGTTTTCACAAATACCGCTGATTTTTTTGGCTTCTTTAACCATGTCTTCAGCTTTGTCGAGATGTGGATTAATTTCAACTGACACTGGGAATTTTTCCATTCCTACTAAATCATTTGCTTTAATCCAATTTGCAATGTCGGTAATCGCTTCTAAAAAAGGTTTACCACTGTTTTGAATGTGTCTTGGGTTTGTTGTAACCCCATCAATGCCGTAGCATTTATATGCCTTATCGATTTCATCGATCTTGGCAGAGTCTAAAAAGAATTTCATTTTTCCTATTCTCCTTTGTAATGATTCTTTGTAACTTGCTCAAATAATGTTTTATATTCGCTTTCTTTGTTATAGAAGGCGATAGGAAGCCCTAATGGAGAGTCAACGACATGATTTCCTTCAGGATATTCTTTACCCGTGAAAAATTGAATCCAATTACCCTTTGGAAGATAAACTTTATGCTTAGTTTCTCCTTCTCTTAAAACCGGAGAGACAAGTATATCTTTTCCAAAGAGAAACTCTCTTTTCTCAACCTTACTTCTCGCATCATCAAAATGCATGAAAAGTGGTCTGATGAGTGGATTGCCAAATTCTTGGTATTCTTTATGAAGACTTATTCGATATTCCTTCAATTCTGCGAAGATGTGTGAATTTTCCGCAAATTCATCAACGACTTCTGGATCATTGAATTGAACGTTATCTTTTGGTCTATTTCCTTCATGAGTTCTGAATACAGGTGTAAATATATTCATTTCACTCCATCTTCTAAATAATTCAGCGTTTCTTCTCATGAACATGACAGTGGTGTATCCACCGATATCACTATGTGTAACTCCTGTTCCGCAGCACGCTAATGAAAGAGAAGCTGGAATTACTGATCCAATTCCATATTCATCACTCCAGTCAACGTGGTTATCACCATTCCAGATGGAATTTGAATATTGAACAGTATGTCCAAACGCTGCTCTTGAGAAGATGAATATATCGTTTTCTTTTCCGGATTCATGAATTGCGTCATAACAACATTTTGCCCAGAAAGTTGGCCATTTATTGTGAAGTTTATCTGCTTCTCCACCATAAACAATTGAATCAGTTGGGAGATATTCTCCAAAGTCTGCCATCCAACCATCTAAGCCGAATTCAATCATATTCTTTTTAATGATGTTTTTATACCATTCGTAACCAGTTGGGTTGGTTAAATCAACAATACCAGCGTTAAATGTTGTGGACTTGACTAAATATACGCTTCCGTTCTTTTTTCTAACGAGGATATTCATTGCTTTTGCTTCGTTATATAGTGGAGCGCCTTCTTTAAGAAATGTATTTATATATCCAAGGAATTTCACTCCATCTTTGTGGAGTTCATCAATAAATTCTTTGATGCCTTTATATAATTCATTATCAACGGACCAGTTCCAATAGACTTGATAACCAAAGCTAGTGATGACATGTCCACACCAGTCTTGAGCCCAAAGAGCAGCAATCTTAATTCCTTTTTCTTTGGCTTCATAATATTTTTTGCGGAGGACATCGGTTCCACCTTGCATAGCAATAATAGCCCCATTATTAACCCAATCAGGGGTTTTTGGCGAGATACCTAATAATTTTGCAAATTTTTGGATGAGTTCTTGTTGGCTATCAGCGCAGAGCATGCTTACTGATTTAGGAATGCTTCGATATTTGATTTCAACTCGATCTTTAAGGAATGTAAGAACCCCGTAACTATCATCGTGAACATAAAAACCATAATTCCTGCTGGAAATAAAGATTGGGAAAGAACAATATGTCTGATGGTTTTTGTATTTTGTTACCCTATCAGGTTCTGGCTTTCCTTTTAATTTCCATCGCAATAATTTAGCGGCAATTTTGATTACTTGTTGATGTTCACTGACCCAAATAGGGACTTTCTTTCCCTTTAAATCGAGGGTTGTGAATTGCTCTCCGCATCCGTAAATGTGTTCATCTTCAAAAGTTTTGAAACTTAAATAGAAATAGTTGAACCCATTATCGACATGGAAATGAAATTTCACAATTTCTGGATTGTCATCGAGAATTAGTTCGCCTTCAACTTTGCCATCACTAAAAATGTAGCGATTTTTATCAGTGGTACGATATTTTAAAGTGTGTAGGTCTCGCACTATTTCGCTAGTTTTGAATGATCCACGCGACATCCTATATCTCGCGCTTACTTTTCTCACTTTAAAAATACAATCACCGTTGGTTAATTGAGAGACAAAAAATTCTCTTAATTCTTTGCTGTTCATTACTATGACCTTTCTTTAAAGCTTTTTATCGCTATTAAAAATTTACGAATATATTGTACTACTAAAGTAGTAGTTTGTAATTGATTATTTATTTGTTTCAATAAAAAACCCCGTCAGCCGAGGTATTTTATATTTTTATCCATTAAGAATTTTAATAAGGATTGCTAGGATGAAGAAGATGATCGCCATGACAAGAGTTAAAATGGAAATAACTTTTTCAGCGCCTCTTTCTTTTGTTTTAACGAAAACGTTAAGTCCACCACCAGTAATAGCACCAGAAGCACCTTCAGATTTACCGCCTTGTAATAAGCACAAAACGATAATGATTATACTAGTAGCAAGTAATACCCAGTCATACCAAGCGAGCATACATTTTCTCCTTTCGCTGTTGTTTATTTTAATTAAATTAGATGTCTTAATCAATCATTATTTCTTAAATAACGATTATTGATTAATATCCGCTTTCATTTCGAGGATTATATCTCGTAATTCTGCTGCTCTTTCAAAATCAAATTCTTTAGCGGCTTGTTTCATTTGTTTTTCTAATTCTTTTATTCTGGCTAATATTTCGCTTCTTGAGCCTTTCTTTGTAACTTTAATCATCTCTGAAACATCGTCATCAGAATTGTGAATTGGTGCTCGAATTTCTTTAATGATTGTTTTAGGAACTATTCCATATTCATCGTTATACGCTATTTGGACACTTCTTCTTCTATTTGTTTCTGAAATCGCTTCTTTCATTGAATCGGTCATGTTATCGGCGTACATAATAACTTTGCCTTGCGCATTTCTACTGGCTCTACCAATAACTTGAATTAAGCTTCTTGTGCTTCTTAAGAATCCTTCCTTATCAGCATCAAGAATAACCACTAATGAAACTTCTGGAATATCCAAACCTTCTCTTAAAAGATTGATACCAACCAAAACATCATATTTTCCTTTGCGGAGTTGATAAATAATTTCGGTTCTTTCAAGAGTCTTAACTTCGTGATGCAAGTGGACTACTTTTATTCCGCGTTCTTTAAGATATTGAGTTAAATCTTCCGCCATTTTGACTGTCAAAGTGACAATCATAATTCTTTCATTTTTATCAATTCTTTCTTTGATTTCGTGTAGGATGTCATCTATTTGACCTCTAATTGGTCTAACTTCAACCACAGGATCAAGTAAACCTGTAGGACGAATGATTTGCTGTGCTAATTCGTTATCAGTGTTATTGAGTTCATAATCACCTGGCGTTGCAGAAGTGCAAATTGTTTGAGGCATTAAAGATTCAAATTCTTCAAAATTAAGTGGCCTATTATCTAAAGCACTAGGAAGTCTAAAGCCATATTCAACAAGTGTTTGTTTTCTGCTTCTGTCTCCGTTATACATACCTCTTATTTGAGGAATTGAGACATGTGATTCATCAATGAACATAATAAAATCATCTGGGAAGTAGTCAATTAAACAAAATGGGCGTTGTCCTGGTTTACGTTTATCGATGTGTCTTGAATAGTTTTCAATTCCAGGGCACATTCCAAATTCTTCCATGTTTTCGATATCTTGATTTGTTCTTAATGACAATCTTTCTGCTTCAAGATATTTTTCATTGGCTTTAAAGAATTCTAATCTTTCCTTTAATTCTTCTTTGATGGTAACACACGCATCTTTAATTCTTTCTCTGGTTGAAGCGTGATCATAAGCAGGAAAAATTGGATAAGTATAATATGAGTGAAGAATTTCTCCCGTTAATGAGTTAACTTCATATATTTTTTCGATTTCATCTCCAAAAGTATCAATGCGAATGACATTGTTTTCGTTCATATTAGCAGGAACAATTTCAATAATATCTCCTCTTACTCTGAATGAGCCTGGTGGAGTATCTAAATTGTTTCTTTTATACTGTGCATCAACAAGGGCCTTATAAAACGATTGTCGGTTAATTTCTTCGCCAACACGAATATCGAAAACAAGATTGCGATATTCATCTGGATCAGTTAAGCCATATATTGAGGCAACAGAAGCAACAACAATCGTATCTCTTCTTTCTAACACTGAATTAATAGCGCTTGTTCTGAGCATTTCAATCTCATCATTCATTAATGCGGTTTTATCGATATATGTGTCGCTTTTTGGAATATAAGCTTCAGGTTGATAAAAGTCGAAATTGGAAACAAAATATTCAACGCGGTTATTTGGAAATAGTTCTTTAAATTCTGAATAAAGTTGGCCCGCTAAAGTTTTGTTATGAACCAAAATAAGAGCAGGACGTTGTGCTCTTTCAATGATATTTGCCATCGTAAAAGTTTTACCGGTTCCTGTTACACCTAAAAGGACTTGAAGTCTTTTTCCAGAGTTTAGTCCATCAACCAAATGATTGATTGCGGTTGGCTGATCACCAGTTGGTTTAAACTTCGAAACTATCTCAAATTTGTGTGAATTATCTAAATTTTTCATTCAAAAACCTATTTTTTCTTATTTTTGCTATTATTTTTAAAACCTTCACCATATACGGCGTTAGTTTGTGTAAACGTGACGAAAGCTTTAGGATCTATTTCAGCGATATAGTTCTTAATTTTTTCATATTGAGTCTTATCGAAAACAACTCTTAGAATAATTCTTTCCTCACCTTTGTAACCGCCTTCAGCGCGAATAATGGTTGCTCCTCTTTCAAGTTCGTTTTGCGCAAATTCACTTATTTTTTGCCACTCGCTTGAAATGATATCAACTTGGTAACTTGTTTGATTTTTAATGTAAACAACTTCAATTAAAACGGCGGTGACAAACGCTGAAAGAATTCCACATAATGCCTTTGTCCATTCGACTGCATTGGCAGCGCCAACAATTTGAATAGAAATTATACCAGCGACGATAACAAGCCCATCAACAACAAATGATGAGACCGATTCTTTGAGTTTTGTTGCCTTACTCAACAAGAGCTGTAAGACATCAATTCCTCCAGTGCTTCCACCTCCAAGGAAGGTTAAAGCAACACCGGAACCGACAAACACTCCTCCAAAGACACCACACAATATGTAATTGCCAATTTCTGGGGTTGCTCCACCGTATGTTCCGGAGAAATATTCTGATAGAGTGGTGAATGATTGAATTCGATAGAAAAGTGAAGTAAATCCGATATATAACAAAGAGGACAGTAATGTTTTAAAAGCAAATGTTTTGCCTAAAAATATGAGACCAATTATCCAAAATATTACGGTTAATCCTGCAACGAGATAATCGTAGATGTTTTCTTTGATGAAGTGTTGAATAATGACGGCAATACCTGCAACGCCACCAGCAACAAGTTCACTTTTAGCAAGAAAAATAACCGAACCAAAAGCAAGAATTAATGTTCCTATCACAATTGCGGAATAATTGAAGATATATCTAATATATTTTTTAGGCATTGTTTTTGGCCTCCATTTGCAAATATGCATATAAGAAGTTATCAATATTTCCATCCATAACTTTGTTTACATCGGTTTCTTCATAATTTGTACGATTATCTTTAACTAGTGTATATGGACAAAAAACGTACGATCTAATTTGACTGCCCCATTCAATGTTTTTCTTTTCGCCAACAATTGAATTAAGTTCGGCGTTTCTTTTCTCTACTTCTAACAAGTAAAGTTTACTTTTTAACATTGTCATCGCTGTCTCTTTATTAGAAAGCTGACTTCTTTCAATTTGACAAGAAACAACGATTCCTGTTGGCAAGTGAGTAATTCTAACTGCAGTTTCAACTTTGTTGACGTTTTGTCCACCTGCGCCTCCACTTCGGTATGTATCGACTTTTAAATCAGATTCATTAATCTCAATATTAATTGAATTATCTAAAAATTCTGGAATAACGTTTACTGAAGCAAAAGATGTATGTCTTCTTTTATTTGCATCAAAAGGAGATATTCTTACAAGTCGATGAACACCTTTTTCGCTCTTAAGTAGCCCATAAGCGTGTTTTCCACTTATCTTAAGTGTAACGCTTTTTAATCCAGCATCTTCCGCTGGCTCATAAGAAATTAATTGCATTTTGAATTTATGATTTTCAGCATATAAAACATACATGCGATAAAGCATATCAGCCCAGTCTTGAGCTTCTGTTCCTCCAGCGCCTGGGTGAATTTCAATTATTGCGTTAAGGTGATCAAATTCACCGCTAAAAAGTCTTTCTATTTCAAATTCATTTAACGATGCTTTTAAATCATCAAAGGATGAATTAAGAGACTCCAAAAGTGATTCGCCATTCATATCGATTAATTCTGTGAGGTCGTTTAAATTTGAAAGTAGTGATGTGTATTTTTCAAATGTATTTTTTTTATTGTTCAAATCATTAATGATTTCTAACGCTGACTTTTGGTCACTCCAAAAATCTTCTTTTTCGCTTTTTATTTGAAGATCATCAATTTCTTTTTTTAACTGATCGAGGTCAAAGAGAAGACCCGAGTTGACGGATTCTCTCGCCAACAGCACCAAGTTCTTGTCTCAATGTAACTAGGTCTTTCATTATTTTTCTTCTTCCTTTTTAGGAGCTGCTTCAGCATCAACAACATTTTCTTCTTGTTTTGGTGCTTCTTCTACTGGTTTTCTTTCGATTTTTACGTTAACGAGATTCAAAACTGCATCAACAGAAGCGATGTCTAAGCATTCTCTAAACATTTTATATCCTTCGTTAACATAATCTTGTAATGGATTGACGTTTGCGTAGCTTCTTAAATAAATTCCTTCACGGAATCTCGCCATTGCGTCGATATGTTTGGTCCAGTTTTGGTCAATGCATCTTAAAATAAAGTTTCTTTCGATTTGACCTTGCAATTCTTCTGGCCATTCTTTTCTCTTTTCAAGATATCTATCGTAAATAACCTCACCTAAATCTGGTCCAACATCATCTACATAAGCCTCATCATATAAAGACGCTTTTAATGAACCTGCTGGCAAAAATCTTGGTTCGACTTCTTTAATAAGAAGTTCTCCAGAAATTACTTTATCTGTATTTCCAACTGGCACTGCTTTATTTGCTAAGAATGTACCTGTTGTTTTGAAAATTTCATCGATGATATCACTAATATCTTTTCCCTCGATGATTCGATCACGTTTGTCATAAACAATTTGTCTTTGTTTTGCTAAAACATCATCGTAATCAAGAAGTGATTTACGTGTATCAAAGTTCTGTCCTTCAATTCTCTTCTGAGCACTGGTGATAACATTTGACACCATTTTGGCTTCAAGAGCTTCATCACCAAAGTTCTTCTCAATAAAATTACGCATATTATCAGCGGCAAATCTTACGAGAAGTTCATCATCGAAAGAGACATAGAATCTTGAAAATCCTGGGTCACCTTGACGTCCTGAACGACCTCTTAATTGGTTATCAATACGTCTTGATTCGTGTCTTTCTGTTCCAAAAACACATAATCCGCCTAACGCTCTTACTTCATCATCAATTTTGATATCGGTACCACGTCCTGCCATGTTAGTTGCAAGAGTGATGGCGCCTTTTTTACCAGCATCTTTGATGATTTCTGCTTCTCGAGCATGGTTTTTAGCGTTCAACATCTCATGTGGTAAACCAGCTTCGGTTAATAATTTAGAAATTTCTTCTGAAGATTCAACTGAAACAGTACCAATCAAGATTGGTTGACCTTTTTCGTGTCTCTCTTTAACTTCTTTAACTAAAGCGGCTAGTTTTGGTCCTTTGTGAGCGTAAACATAATCAATCGCATCTATTCTTTGGATAGGCCTATTTGTTGGAACGCAAACAACGCGCATGTTATAAATTTTTCTAAATTCTTCTTCTTCGGTTTTAGCGGTACCAGTCATACCTGCCATCTTTTTATATAAACGGAAGAAGTTTTGGTATGTGATAGTGGCCATTGTGACCGTTTCTTGTTTGATTTCAACATTTTCTTTAGCTTGAACAGCTTGATGTAAACCATCAGACCACTCTCTTCCTGGAAGGACACGTCCTGTAAATTGGTCGATAATTTGTACTTGTCCTTCGGCATCAACAAGATAATCGACATCTCTCGCCATAATATAGTTTGCTCGAAGAGCGTTATGAATTCTATGAACAAGATCGGCATATTCTGGATCGTATAAGTTTTTAATGCCAAACATTTTATCGGCTTTTTGGTTTCCAGAATCGGTTAAATTAACTGTTTTTTCCTTAACATCAATTTCAAAATCAACGCCTTTTTTAAGTGCTTTAACGAATCTATCAGCGACGGTGTATTGAGATGCACTTGCTCTTGCCCCACCAGAAATAATGAGTGGGGTTCTGGATTCATCAATTAAAATTGAGTCAGCTTCATCGACAATACAGAAATTAAGTCCTCTAAGAACTCTATGCGCCATATCTGTGGCCATATTATCCCTAAGATAATCAAATCCTAGTTCTGAGTTTGTGGTATATGTGATATCACATAAATAGGCTTCTTTTTTCTCACTTGTTGTTTTAACTCTTAAATTAACTCCAACAGTTAATCCTAAGAATCTATAAATTTGACCCATCCAGTTAGCATCACGTTCACTTAAATATTCGTTAACAGTGACAACGTGTACACCTTTTCCTTCTAAGGCGTTAAGGTAAACTGCCATAGTTGCTGTTAATGTTTTACCTTCACCGGTTTTCATTTCGGCAACATCACCAGCATGAAGCGCTAATGAACCAATAATTTGAACCTTATAAGGAAATTCGTTAATGGTTCTTCTTGCGGCTTCTCTTGCAACAGCAAATGCCTCAACCTTGATATCATCTAAAGTTTTTCCGTTAGCGAGTTGTTCTTTAAAATATGTAGTTTTCGCTCTAAGCTCTTCATCACTCAAAGCTTTCATGGAGTCTTCTAATGCAATAACTTTATCAGCGATTTTTGAATATTTGTTAATTGCTAATTTGTCAAAAAATCCCATTTGTTGTTTCCTCCAATTATTAATAATTAATAATGAATAATTTTGCGTTCGATAATTAATATATCATTTATGTATTAGATTTACCTAATACAATTTGGCAAATATTCATTTTTTCTGTCTTTTGTCTAAATCAATCGTTTTCGCAATTGTTAAGACTTTTATATCTTTTGGTTTAGCTTTTTTAATCAGTTCGATTGCTTTAAACATTGTTGCTCCAGTGGTGTATATGTCATCCACAATTAGTATTTTTTTGCTTGTTATTGAATCTTTGTTTTTCAATATGAGTTTATCATTAATATTTAACCTATTTTTGCTTGTTAAAGATGACTGTTTTTCTTGTGATATTTTTTCTAATTCATCAATCATGTTCATTTTAAGAATTGAGAACATTTCCTTGACGTGGTTAAATCCTCTTTTTTCATCATCTACCTTACTTGATGGTATTGGTATCACTATATATCCTGAATATTTAATTTTAAGAAAAGTTACATATCGGAAAAGAAATATATTTTTTAGTTCAACATCATAGCATCCCTTAAACTGGTATATTAGTTTTCTAATTGATTCATCGTAGTGATATATTGATAGAGCCTCAATTGATCCAATTTTGAATTTTATAAATTTTGCTTTTAACAAACTTAAGCAATTTTTACACAGAATGTTATGCGGGTTTAAAACATTTGTTAGCGAGTAATCTTTAATCTCGTTGAAGCATATCTTGCAGTGCTTTATTGTCTCGTTGAATACTGGAGACCGCAAGCTCCATTTCTTTTGTTTTTTTATTTGCAAGAAAAATCACCTCACCTTCTGGAGCGTCAGCCTTTCTACCGACTCTACCTGCAATTTGAACTAAAACGCCTTTTTCATAGACAAAACTGTCACTTTTAAAAATAATTACCTGTAAATTTTTAACAGTTACGCCTCTTTCTAACACTGAGGTTGTTACTAAAAATGAGTACACGCTAGATCGGAACGCATCAATAATTTCGCCTCTATTTTTTCGCTTTGAATGAACATAATTTCCACTTCTAAAAAATATAGATAAAAATGAGAACAATTTTTCACATTCTTTTATTGTTGGAGCAAAGACAAAAATCGGTTTCTTTTCTTTTAAATAAGATGACATTTTTTTAATTAAAATAGCGAATAGAAATAGTGTGTTCCCTATAACTAACTCTGGCACTGGAAGAGGGTGCCTATGAAATCTTGTTTGCAGCTTTAATATATCTTTATTTTCCTCCGAAAAATGATTAATTACCTCTTCTGAAGGTGTCGCACTCATCATTATGTAATGTCCATTTAGAGCATTATAAAATATTGAATTTAATACCGGGTCTCCACTGAATGGGAACGCGTCAATTTCATCTAAAATAATTAAAGAAAAGTATTTTTTAAATCTGAATAATTGGTGTGTAGTTAAAACAACTATATCGCCGTATTTCTCTTTTGTATGGCCTCCATAAAGAGCGATGACTTTGTTTTTGCTAAAAATATCTTTTAACCTGCTATATAGTTCAATACATACATCTTTTCTCGGTATTGCAAATGCGATTTTTTCTCCGCAATTGATTACATATTGAATAATTTTTAGGCTTATTTCTGTTTTGCCAGAACCACACACCGCATAAACAAGACTATCTATTCCTTTCTTGTAATTTTCCACTAACTTATTGGATAATTCTTTCTGTTCTGGGGATAGTTCATACTCTAGGTGAATAGGTGCTTTTTTAGAATAGGATGTCCTATGTTCTACTTCTTCACCTTTAAAAGAGATACATCTTCGACAATAAGGCTTACCGTTTAAGTATCCAATTGAATGAATATCTGTGTTACCACAAATAGGACATTTATAAGTTTCTATATTGCATCATCTCCTTCCTTTTGATTAAATATATATATAGTGATTCGCACATGGAGATCGTTGAACGGTCTTGTGAATCATTTTTTTCTTTTTATGGTTTCAATAAGAGGTTTGTCTTCTTTATCTATCTTTAAACCGTTCATTGGATTTCTGCCTAGTTCACGCCTAGTACTAATTTTTGGCGTATTATGAACAAAAGATACTTTTATCTTAATTGGCTCTATACTATGTTTAAGCCGCTTTCTTTTTGGACCTGGAGATGAAGTAAAAACAACAACAAAATAAATGTTTTTCTTATCGCTCTTCTTATAAAGAAGTGCCGGATGGCCACCATGTTCATCGCTATGTATATAGAAACGTCCTTTTTCTAAGTGTTTGTTATAAATCTTTTTCTTGCTCATATATCCTCCTAGTACTCTATATATGAATGAAATAGAAGATATCTATTCGTTCTACATTAGGGTGCTTTTCTTTCTTAATAGCATTCTTTCTCGCTGGAAAAGAAAGAAAGCGATATATAATGTAATTCTCTTATAGAGAAGATAG
>JAGBLE010000006.1 GCA_017635565.1 Bacilli bacterium | reverse complement strand
TTCATCCTGAGCCAGGATCAAACTCTCAATGTTTGTATTCTAGTTCAAAATTATTATCTGGTTTTGTAAATTAAAAAATTGACGTTTGTTGTTTGTACATCTGTTTAGTTTTCAAAGATCAGTGTCGTGCTTATTACTATGTAATAGTAGTTCATGCTCTGAACTGCACGCTTGAATATAGTATCACTTTCTTCTTAAATCAGTCAACCACTTTTTTAACTTTTTTTATAAATAATTTCAAATTGGCAATTTTTTCTTGATACAATCTGACTTTTATTTAATAAATAAAGTTCGAAAAACTTTTTTACGATGCGTTTTATATCTTTAATATAGATAATAAGAAATTTAATTTTGCTTATATTTCTTTATTTATTGCACGCGCGCATACGCGTATATAAAGGATGGACCAAAATTGGCCCATCACTTTTATTGATTTGATAAATCTATTTCTTATTTCCAAAAATGATAAGTAAGAAATATAAGATTCTGAGAAAAATATTAATGAAATCTACGTACATAATAAATGCACAGTAGTAAGAAATATTTTTATCTTCTTGTCTATTCTCGGTAATCTTTTTGACATTCCAGATATCAAACATCGTGATAAACATAATTGCCGCAAAGATTGCAAATGTGATAACCCAATAAATGGTTGACGATCCAATGAATAGATTCACCAGTACAAGGATTCCACTTCCGAGAAATAAACCCATCGCCATCATCGCTAGAGGCGACATATTGCCTCTTGTAAAAGTAGCAATTAAGGTCATGATGAGGAATATTCCTGCGGTAATTCCAAAGGCCATCCCCATGATTTTCCAATCAACAAATATCGTTAAAGCGGAGAATAATACACCTACTAATACCGAATATATGATTGACGGAACAAGAACAGAATGTTTTCCTCTAATAACGATGAAGTTAATGACTAACATCATAATTAATAGAGCGATGGCACTACCGATAAGTAATCCCAAATAAATAGTTGGAATTTCTTCAGAAGCACCAGAATTTACATACGAAGTTGAAATAATATATCCAAGTCCAAACGCTACAGCTGCTGTAATAGCGATATAGGCAAACATATATAGGAAGACTTTAGCGAAATTTACAATTGAAGTAGAGTCGCTAACGCTTCTTGACGGTTTTAATTTTTTGGCTTTCGTGCCACCACTATTTTCTTCAAAATAGTCACGATCTTCTTCAAATCCAGGCATAAAAAGTCCCACCTAAATTAAAGAATATTTCTAAGTAATTCTTCGTATGAATCGATTTTAAGAGAAGCTCCACCGACAAGAGCACCATCGACATCTGGACAAGATAAATATTCTTTAACGTTGACAGGTTTAACGCTTCCTCCGTAAAGAACTCTGATTTCATCAGCGACACCACCTAAAATTTCTCTAAGGATATCACGGATGAATTTACAAATGTCTTGAGCGATTTCACTAGACGCATTTTTACCAGTTCCAATTGACCAAACTGGTTCATAAGCAACTACTAAATTTTTAGCTTGTTCAGCAGTAAAGTCTTTTAATCCTTCTCTAATTTGTTTACCAACAACTTCTTTAGTTTGGCCAGCTTCAAATTCCGCTAGAGTTTCGCCAACGCAATAAACTGGAACCATGCCATTTTCAAATAACGCTTTCATTTTGTCATGACATTTTTGGTTTGTTTCATTGTCATAGGCTCTTCTTTCGGAGTGACCAATAATAACCCAATCAATACCAAATTCTTTTAACATTGGAATGCTGATTTCGCCAGTAAAGGCTCCGCTTGGATTGAAATGGCAGTTTTGAGCAGCAACAATCATATCTTTGCTCGCTGCTTCTTTTGTAGCAGCTAAAGATAAATAAGTTGGGGCAACACCTAAATCAATATTGTTTTTCTTTGCAAGTTCTGCAAGTGGGCGAGAGGCAATGGCAAATTCTCTAGCTTCGCTAGCGAGTTTGTTCATTTTCCAGTTGCCGAGTAATAATTTTCTTCTCATATCTATTTAATAACGTCAATTCCTGGAAGATGACCATCATTTTCAATCATCTCAAGGGACGCTCCTCCACCAGTTGAAACGTGAGAGAATTTCTCTTTGAAACCAAGTTTCTTAGCAGCAGAAGCACTATCGCCTCCACCGATAACAGTAAATGCATCTTTAAGTTCAGCGCAAGCTTTGCAAACTGCAACTGTTCCATCGGTGAATTCATCTTTTTCGAAAACACCCATTGGTCCGTTCCAGAAAACTGTTTTTGCTTTAGCAATTTCAGAAGCATATAATTTTGCGGTCTTTGGTCCGATATCCATTCCTTGGAATCCATCTGGAATATCGCCTTCAACGATTCTCACATCGGTTGGATTATCGAAATCATTTGCGACTTTTGCATCGATTGGTAAAAGAATTTTACCAGTATCATACATCTTTTTAGCGTATTCTAATTGATCGGCTTCAAATGGTGAGCAACCAACTTTCTTTCCTAAAGCGACTTGGAAAGTATAGGCCATCGCACCACCGATGATGATTTTGTCACATTTCTTTAATAAAGATTCAATGACTTTGATTTTGTCAGAAACTTTAAATCCACCAAGAATTGCGATATATGGATGGTTTTCGCTTGGAACATTGACAACACGGTCAAGAGAAACGACTTCTTTTTCAACAAGATATCCGATTGCAACTTGTTTTCCTTCACCTTTTAAGATTTCAGGAATTCCATAAGTCGAAGCATGGGCTCTATGAGCGCTTCCAAAAGCATCCATAACAAAGGCATCGCCTAATGCTGCCCATTCTTTTGAAAGTTCTGGATCACATTTTTCTTCGCCTTTTTCATAACGTGTGTTTTGCATTAATAAGACTTCGCCATCTTTTAATGAATTAACAGCGTTAGAAAGTACTTCGCCTCTAGTAGCTGGGCAGAACTTGACTGGTTGACCGAGTAATTCGCCTAAACGAACTGCAACAGGTGCCATATTGTTCTTTTTCTTTTGTTCTTCAACCACTTCAGGGGCTTCTTTGTGTTTAACTTTTCCTAAGTGGGACATTAAGACAACGCGGGCTTCTTTCGCAATCAATTCTTTAATTGTTGGTAAAGCAGCAACGATTCTATTGTCATCTGAAATCACTCCACCTTTTTGTGGAACGTTAAAATCGACTCTGACAATAACGCGTTTGCCTTTAAGGTTTTTCATGTCTTTTACTAATAACATTTTTGTTCTCCTTATAATATAAAGCGCCCAAATTGATGGGCGCTATTTGAGTTTAGTAACTTATATTGCCCAAATACTTATTTTAATTCAGCAAAGTATTTGATGGTACGAACCATTTGGGAAGTATAAGAGTTTTCGTTGTCATACCATGAAACGACTTGGACTTGGAATAAACCATCCGCAATCTTTGTGACCATGGTTTGTGTGGCATCGAATAAAGAACCGAATTTCATACCGATAACGTCGGAAGAAACGAGTTGTTCTTCTGTATAACCGAAGGAAGCGCTTGCATGTGCTTTCATAGCGGCATTAATTGCTTCTTTAGTGACATCTTCACCTTTAACAACTGCAACTAAAATTGTGGTTGATCCGGTTGGGACTGGGACACGTTGTGCACTACCGATGAGTTTGCCATTTAATTCTGGAATGACTAATCCGATAGCTTTAGCAGCACCAGTGCTATTTGGAACGATGTTAGCAGCACCAGCACGGGCTCTTCTTAAATCACCTTTTCTGTGTGGTCCATCGAGAATCATTTGATCGCCTGTGTAAGCATGAACTGTGGTCATGATACCAGATTGAATTGGGAAGGTATCATTGAGTGCTTTAGCCATTGGCGCTAAGCAGTTTGTGGTACAGCTTGCAGCAGAGATAATGTTATCTTCTGGAGTTAAGGTCTTTTCATTGACTGAGAAGACAATTGTTGGTAAATCGTTTCCTGCTGGAGCGGAAATAACAACTTTTCTAGCACCGGCATCGATATGAGCTTGTGCTTTTGCTTTTGAGGTGTAGAAACCTGTACATTCTAATACGACATCAACACCGAGTTTGCCCCATGGTAAGTTTTGAGCTTTTGGTTCAGCGTAGATGGTGATTTCTTTTCCATCAACGGTAATTGAACCTGGAACTAAGACTGCTTTTGTTTCTTCATCAACGACTGGTTCTTTTGAAGAAACGGTGTGTAAATTTTCACCAAAAACACCACAGTATCCACCTTGGGCGGTGTCATATTTTAATAAATTAGCCAACATCTTTGGAGAAGTTAAATCGTTAATTGCGACGATTTCATAACCTTCTGCGCCAAACATTTGTCTAAATGCTAAACGGCCGATACGACCGAAGCCATTAATTGCAACTTTTACTGACATTAAATAAATGCCTCCTTTATTTCACTGCGTTATATAGTTTACACTATATTGTTTTTTTCTTTCAATAAAAATAATCACAAAACTTTTATTTTCATAATAAAAAGAGCTTGTTTCATAATTAAGCCCTGTTTAAGTTAGTTATGTTCGTTAATATCGACGATGATATTTTTTAATAATTCATCAAAGATTATTTGACACTTATCTTTAATTATTTTCTTGTCGTCATTAAGAGAAATTATTTGTAAAAATCTTGAGGCAATATCTATATCAAAATCTGATATTTCTTTATATAAAGAATCGCATTCTTCTTTTGATAAATTATCTTCCTTAGATAAAGAAAAATAAAAGTGATCAATTTCTTTTTTGATTTTTTGATAATCAAGAGGAGCACAATGTCTATTTTTGTACATGTTTTAATATTCTGACCTTAATTTTTCCTTTTGCTTTTTTAGAAGTGATAACAAGTTTATATTGATGACCACTTTTGATTTCAAAAGAATAAAAATCGGTTTTTGGTTCACTAATTTCCTTAATTAAAATTTCATCTTCATATAATTGAAAAGAAGAAGAACCACCATTATTGACAAAATCAACATTGATTGAGGCATCGCTTCTCTTTTTGCGATTAAAAAATATATATCGTTTGCCACTCAATAAATAATAACTTCGTGAATAGATAAGCCATCCTTTTGTGTTCATGTTTTTATGCTATAAAAAAGTCTGGAAATTGTCCAGACTTTCATCGTTTGTTAATAATTAATATAAACCTTTTTTATAAACGCCTTTTTCCACTAAATCGTTAAGAGCTTTAACAACACCAGGTTTATCTTCTTTATAAGTTACTCCAAACCAGACACTACTAGTTTCAAGGAGTTGAAGAGTGGCTTTTCCTTCGTGAACGAGTTCATCAACAACTGTTGGGATTAAGAATTCACTTTTTGGAACATTAATATTATCTTTTAACCAAATTGGGAATTTTTCTTCAAGTCGTTTAATTAAATCTTTATTGAAGCAGAATAAGTTCATACTGACTAAATCATTAGGTTGAACTTCAAATGGTTCGCTTCCGTCTAAAGGAGTGGCCATGATTATGTCTCCTTTTCTTTCAATTGAAGATTCAACGAGTTTGGTGAGATAACCATTCTTTTGGAAAGCAACACCACGTTTAACCGCTCCATTTTCAGTCATTGTATTAGCGACTTTGAAAGCGACATTTGCGTATTTGCCTTCGCTTCCTTTTGGAAGAGATGCTAAATATTTATAAGCGACTTCATAAGTTTCTTTACCATAAAAATCATCACCATTAATGATGATAAAATCATCTTTAATCAAATCTCTTGCTGCATAAATTGCATGCGCAGTTCCCCATGGTTTTTCTCTACCTTCTGGAACTGAAAAGCCTGCTGGTAAATCATCTAATTGTTGGAAAGCATAATCAACTTTGATTAATTTTTCTACTCTTTTTCCAATTGATTCTTTAAATTCTTTGAAAAATTCTTTTTTGATGATGAAGACAAGGCTATCAAATCCTGCTCTTTTGGCATCATAGACTGAATAATCGAGTAAGAAATTACCAGCTTCATCCATTTTTTCCATTTGCTTGAGACCACCGAAACGGCTTCCCATGCCTGCTGCTAAAATAACTAATTGCATTTTTATATTCTCCTATTCATTAGTATACATCATTATTCGATTGAAAGTATTCCCTTAAACAAAGTTGATAAATCGACATCTAAAGCGACTGCGATTCTTTCAAGAATGATAACAGTTGGATTTCGATTTCCTCTTTCGAGATCAGAAATATAATTTTTGTTCACTTCGCTTTCTAAAGCAAGGTCTTCTTGAGACATCCCTTTTTGTTTGCGGAGATAACGAATGCGCATTCCAAGTTGAACATTAACATTCATTCTCATACTTCAATTCCTCTTAATTTTATATATAGTTCATGTAAATCTCTAAAAAGATGATTAACATTACTTTTTGTGATAACGTATCCAAATTCTTTTGAAAGCATATTGGCAAGTTCACTCATCGAAGAAGATTCGTTATCGAGTCGGAAATAACATAGCATTTCTTTTTTTGGATTATGAAGAGCGTGAATTCCAAGCTTTTCATCGATATATTTGATTTCCATGATTTGTTCTTCGGCTTTACTAATTGTTCGAGAAAGATTAGCAGCATCTAAATTCGCTAATCGATTAGCGTTATTAGAAAAGTCGCGATAGGCGCGTTGATTTTCAAATTCCATACACGAATTAGCGGCCCCAATCATGATTAAGAAATTGCTAATTTGGTCACCTTTTTTGAAATAAATAATATATTTATCCCTTCGAGAAGTGATTTTAGGTTCCATTTCGATTTTGTGATATTTAGCAAATAATCTTGAAAGCCATTTCGCGTAATTTTCACTTACTAAAGATATTTCTAAATGATAATTGCTTGTTTCTGGAGAATTAATTGATCCACTAGCGAGAAAGGCTCCTGCTAAATAGCCAGAAATAGTTTCATCATCATAAACGATTTCTTTTGAAATTTTCCCTTCAATGTAATTGACTGATAATTCATTTAATAAATTTTCAGCGTCAATTATTTCAATGATGTAATTTGTTTTTCTTTTGTTATTACTCTTTTTTGAATAATTTAAAGAAATGTTTGAAGTTAGGAAATTATCTTTTAAACCTTTATAGATGAACTTAATGATTTTAGCGTTTTCACTTTTGAGATAAACATCAATTTTTTTATTAGAAAAAGAAAGGACTCCATTAATACGAATATACGCGCTTAATAACGCTAAAAGGCGCTCGTGAGACATCGTAACATCACTGACGAGTTCTTCTT
Source organism: Bacilli bacterium (assembly GCA_017635565.1). Lineage (GTDB taxonomy): Bacteria > Bacillota_I > Bacilli_A > RFN20 > CAG-826 > UBA2450. The sequence goes on along the minus strand of JAGBLE010000006.1, from coordinate 49 downwards.
TGACTAATCTTGAAAAAGTGATTTTTTTATCCATTATTCTTTATTTAAT
>JAGBLE010000005.1 GCA_017635565.1 Bacilli bacterium | reverse complement strand
GAAAGAGATTCTTCTAAATATTTAAATGGCTTGCAAGAAAATGTCAGGGTAAACACTCCGATTTTATTCACTTGTTCTGTGATATCTAGTTTATTAGCGAACACAGCGTATCTAACAAAGTCTGGTTCATATGAATCTTGGAATTCGTGATAGGAATCAACATCCACATAAAGCCACTTTTTGATATTCCTGATTTTAGTGGCCAATTCTTCGATGCTTCTAGCAGGAACGAAGCAAGTATAGGAAATAGAGACATTACCGATTCTTTTATTGGAATTGATGAGGTCACCATTTCTTCCGGGGATAGAAACAAAGCTCATATCATATTTAGGCATTGAGAAGATGCTCTTTGTCCTAATGCGGATGCCAAGCTCTAAAGAGGACTGGCCATTAAAAACGAAAAAATTAGCCATATCATTGGCCTCCCTTCTAAAAGAAAACACCCTATTTCTAGGATGTTTAGCATTAATAGTTTTTTCTTGATTACTTAAAGAATGTTAATGGTAAGTTCTCTCTTTGCATAAATTCGGAGAAAGCATTTAGCATATAGCTACGATGATGAACAAAGAAATCTGCTAGAAGTGATTTCTGATGAAATTGTTATCATTAGCAAATTGTTTATGAGTGACAAAAGCAAATATAAAGAGCCTTCAGAAATTTTATCGGACAATCATCTTTTAGATGATATTCATTTTGCTCAACATAATTTAGAACGTTCAGATAAGGTGATGTTTGCTCACAAGAATCTTATTGATATGGGTTATGGTGTTGATGAAAGAACAGGTAAACCTTTTACCAAAAAAGATATAGTATTGAGCAAGATTTTCTTAATTTTATTTGGAGTATTCTTTGGTATCGCCTTAATTATCGTATTAGTTGGATTGATAGCAGATCTTTTAAGTAATTTGACAGTAACGATTTCTATTTTAGGTGGCATAACTGCACTATTTTTAATTCTTGCAATCATCGATATAGCGATAAGAAAAATAAAAAAGAATCACATGTGACTCTTGTTAAGTATAGTTATTCACGATACAACCACTATAAAGGAAAACTACCCGTTTTTTAAGTTGGACGGGTTAACATTCAATTTTAGATTCATTTGTTATTCTTTGAATAAAAAAAGGGGCTGTTAAGAAACCTATAAGGTGGTTTAGCCCTTTTTTCTTATGACCAATTCTACTTTTTAACAGATAAACTGTTAAGAAACAAATAAAATCACTTATTATTTATACTTTAGTATAAGTTTTAATTAAACATTTGTCTTATCACACTTAACAGATAAACTGTTAAGAAACCATAAATTACAATTCCTACTAAAAGCAACGGAAGGAAAAATAATAAAAATGATAAAAAGTAAATAAAATGAGTTAAAAAAATAAAAAAAGAGCTGTTTTGCCTCGTAGGTTTCTTAACAGCCCCTAATTAGTTAATGAATATAACCGTCTCTAACCATCTGCGCTACCATGGCTCTATCAAATTCTTCAGAGCGTTCAACTATCTCATTAATCTCTGCGCATAAATCTGAAATTGTAATGCTTAAGAAGTTAGATAAATTAATTAATCTTTTTTCTTCAGCTTCATGGTTTTTCTTATATCCTTCCTCAACCTTACCCGGGATCATTGTAGGATATAACTTATAAAGCTCTTTAAGGTTTTCATAAAGGTAGTCATTTAATTTGCCGCCTTCATGCATCTCTTCAGTGGCCTTCACCACTTCTTCGAATTTCTTTGATGGCTTTTTACGATATGCAAAATCGTATAACTGGATAACGCACTCAAAGATAAATGCGTATCTGGAGCGCACCAAAGAAGCGCTCGCTATTTCTTGTTCGTTTGGACTCATTTGAATCGTCCCTCCTATGTTAGTTACATTTTACAAAAACTTATATCGCTTGTTAAGGAATAAATCGTCGCTACTACCGACGTTTCATCTAATAGAAAAGCCCACTAAAAAGTGAGCCTTACTCGTTTCTTACTTTAATACTTTGTATTAACTCTTATTTGATGTCCGTAAACTTATATTATCCGACTTAATATCATTAGTTATAAACACTAATGCTTCTAATTACTAATATTATTTCCGATATGAATTAATCATAATAAAACCGACTAAGCATATTGCCTAATCGGTATAAATTGTTAAGATCTAAAGATTAACGCTCGATAGTTCCGTCAGAACAACGAATGTAATTAATAGCATAGCCGTGCCAACTGTTACCCTTTTCTATGGCTTTCCATTGATCCATTGTACCTCTGAAATCTAGTGTTTTATCTTTCAATTTACCACAACCATAGAAGGTATCGTTACCAATCTTTGTGACGGTTTCAGGCAATTCGAGAGATTCAAGATTATCACAATGTCTGAAAGCAGCAGCCCCAATTGTTTCCAATTTGCTATCTTTATCAATTATTATAGTTGTAACATTTACGTCATCTTCAAAAGCCTTTTCATCAATTATGGTTACATTTTCTCCAATATTAATTGATGTAATACCTGACAAATCATTAAGTGAGTAATCTCCAATGCCACTTACTGGTTTACCATCTATTTCTGCTGGTATTGCTAAATTTCCAACCAAAGAACTCTTAACGGATGAAGGCTGGCTCTTAATACTATAAGTTTTATAAAAACTGTCATAAGTTGCGCAAGGAACAATAAATTCAACATCGGATGATTGTTCCTCTAGCGATTCGTTCTCAAATGATGCTTTATAATGTCCGGCTCCAAGGCTTGAAGTAGTTGGAATAGTAGTAAATACAAACGATGCTTTAACTTTTTCTACTATTTTTTCGTCGCATTCTTCACAAGAGATAGTTGCAGTACAAACTGTGTAATTATCACTCCACTCATATGATGGAGTGCCCCATGTATGTCCTTTTGCAGGAATTACAACATTATTTAATTCAGTTGTTCCTTCTTCATCGGCAAAATTCTTTTCGCAATTTAAACAATGCCAATGTTCAGCATTACCATCAACTTCACATTCAGGATCCTTCGCATCATGATGTTCCATATTGTGTCCTTTTGCAGAAATAACAACATTATTTAATTCAGTTATTCCTTTTTCATCGGCAAAATTCTTTTCACAAACTGTGCAGTGCCAATATTCAACATTACCATTTTCGGTACACGTTTCTTCTTTAGCGTCATGATGAGTTAAAACGTGATGAGCAGGAATGATATAGGCATCTTCATCTTCGATTTCTCTTGTTGCATCAACATCAAAGAAATCTTTATCACAAACTGAACAGCTCCAGTATTCAATCATACCGTTTGAAGTACATGTTTCAGGTTGTTTATTGTGATGAGTCAAAGTATGATGAGCAGCGATTACGATTCCTTCAGCACTGCTAACTTGTGTGCCTGCTTCATCTAAGAAATATTGATTACATTCACTACATGTCCAATATTCTTTATTGCCATTTGTTTCGCATGATTCCGCTACTGCGTCATGGTGAGTCATTGTATGAGCGTGAGCTGCAATAACCCAACTATCAGCGGCAATTTCATGTTCTCCGTTTTCATCACTAAAATATTTATCGCAGTTTTCACAGCTCCAATAAGCAGAATTACCAGCTTCTGTACAAGTCTCCGCTTTTGCTACATGAGAAACAAGTTTATGACCAACAGCTTCAACTTCTGCTGTTTTGGTGTCTGTGTGACCATCATATGTAGCGGTATAAGTTCTAACACCTTTAGATTCGCAGCCTGCTGGAGTAGTCACTTTATCGGTTACTATTGCGTCATGCATTTCAACATGGTTTGCATCACGAGAGCAAACATATTTTGCTTGAGCGCTAAATCCTTCCCAAACAAATGAATTGAATTGGTAATCATGACCTAAAGCTGCAATTTTTAATGCATCTAATGTTGTTTCCTTTTTATCTGCATCAAAAATCTTATCGCATCCTTCACAAGTGTAATATGCTTTAACACCGCTTTCTGTACAAGTAGCAGGAACTTCTGCGACTTCTTTGAAAGAATGTTGGTGTTGATTACACGCTGAAAGAAGACCAATAGCCATAAGAGCAGACGTCATTAAGACTAATTTCTTTTTCATTATAAAATTTCCTTTCTTTTATATGTATGAGTTAAGACTCACAAATATTATCTAGCATATATATATATATTCAATAAAAACATGTCAAAATGATACTTTCATATACTCAAAGTAACATTTTTTGGTTTATAATGAGTTGAAAAAGGACGACTTTATAGATATGAAAGACACTAATAGAACTAAAAGAGAATTTGAAAAAGCATTATTTATTTTATTGGAAAAGAAGAATTATCACGACATCATTGTTAATGAGATATGTGCTTTAGCTAATAAAACAAAAATGACCTTTTATCGTAACTATAAAGATAAAGATGCTTTGTTAGCAGTTGCTTCTATTAACTTAATCAATAGTGAATACGATATTGAATATAACAAGATATTGAAGAAGGAAACTGATGTAGAAGAAATTGAATATCTTTCTTTAATCGCTACATATGAGTTGGTAGCAAGACATTATAAACAAATCAGTAACCTCATATATAAAGGTGAGATTCTTCCTCTAGAAATATTCAAAAGAGCTTTATTTAATAACTATAAAAGATACATATCTGAATTGATTAATTCTGAGGGATATGATCTTCCTAACGATTATATGTCTATCTTTTGTTTTGAAGGATTATACGAAACATGTTTATATTACGCAGAACAACTTCAAAATAATAAGAGCAAGAAAAAAGTTAAAGAAGATATGAGAAAAATATGCCGCTTATTAGCTAAGGCTGTTATATCGATCATAAAAAGCAATTAAGAAAAGACACCGGTTTTGGTGCCATATCCTTTAATACAAGTATTAACCCTTATTTGATGTCTGGAAACAAGAATTACCCGACTTCATTTTTTATTGTATATTCTTATTTAATTAGAACCAAAATATTTATCATTCATCATGCTAAGAAGTGAATACAATTCAAACACCTCTTTAGCAATTTTATTCATTTCCTCTTGGATTGCTTTTAATCCAGTTAATCTATTTTCTTTAATGGCTCTTTCATTAATGGCATTGATATGCTCGGCTTTGATTCCTTGGAACGAAAGCACAGCATTGCCAATTTCAGATAAATCTTCTCCATTGATATTTTTGCAATGAGTCAAGTTGTCAATTATCCCAGATATCAAACGCAAATAATCAGGAATCGTATCGTGAATCTGTTTCACTTTATTTTTAATAATCTTTTTCTCTTCATCTTCTTCGAGAGACATTTCTTTCATGGTTTTTCTGCCCTTCATCGTTGTCTTTGAAAAAGCAAGAGCGTAATCATTCAAATAGCCAAGTCTAACTTTATGTTCGCGATGTTCTTTATCATCATCAAAATAAAAATAGTTGTATCCTTTTTCGACCAAAGAGCCAAATCCAAGGTAGAAAGTCAAGAAATCCGTGAATTCCTCCACTTCTCTTTCAGAACCAGGATATTTGCTAAATTCATAAAACTGATAGGCGTGTGAAATTTCATGTGCCAATAAAGCAAGAACGCTATTCGACGTCATCTTCCCATCATAGTTAACAACAATTTTATGAGAATCACTTTCAATATGTCCTGCCTTATTAATCTCTCCTGGTTTAACATAACGCACTTCAATGGAAGCATAGTTAAATGTTTGATTTAGATGCTTAAGCATCTTATTAACGATCGGCCTTAAAGTTTCAACGTTCAACTTGCCAGATCCAACTGTATGTGTGAGTTCATATAATTCATCATAAGAAAAACTAATCTCATCCAAAGGTAGTTTGCGGAAATTATCTCTAACAAATGCGTCGAAGGCCCATATCTTTTTTCTAATTGCTATGTTCTCTGGCAAATCATCAGGATTTGGCTTTGCTGAATTTGCTTCTTTAGTTGTCCCATTATTTTGAGATGATTCCTTATTCTCTGTATTCTTTTTGCCACCAACAGCAATAACGATAATAAAAGCTAGGAGATCAATTCCAAAAAGAATCCATAAAACGATAGATGTTTCAAAATGTCCTCCAGATAAATTGCCAAGAGCCGCAATAAAAAGAATAAAGATTGAAATTATCCAAACAATCCATACTCCAGTTGGTATTTTTTTCTTATTTTCTTCCACCATATTATCATTAATGATATATTATCATTCGTTATTCATAGAGTCTTCATATCTCCAAACAAAACCGCCAGCTGTTCTTTGAACGCCGTTGCAACAGTCTCTAATGCTTTTAGAGTTAACCCCAGTCGCATTAATTGCTTCAGCAAGGGAATCGTATCTAGCAATCAAGTTCATATTAAAATCATATTGTAAAACAACTCTTTTTCCGCCTTTGGAAGTTGTGCTCCTACTTGGATCGGCTTTAGGAATTAGATTCCTTTCTTCTTCAATTTTCGCAACCCTCTCTGCTTTTAATCTCTCAGCTTCCTCTTTTGCGCTGATTTTTGCAGCTTTTTTCTCTGCCTTCAATTTTTCTTCCTGTTGCTTTCTATAAACTGGTTTAATTAATTTGGTTCTTCTTGCGTCGATTCTATTAATATCATAATCTCTTAACTTGTAATTAGATGGATTAGCTAAAACATCATCGCAAACCCCAATTGCATTCTCGTAATCCTTTTCTTTTTCAAAGGAAATAACAAATTCCTCTATAACTACTCCAGGACAATAGCCATATTGCAATGCTTTATAATAATTTTGAAACGCCTCTTGCCTATTACCTTGTTTTCTTAAATTAACGCCACCTTCAAAAATATGTAAGCCTTTAAAGAAATCATAGTTTGAATCGCCTTCCTCAGGAACATCAACCTCTAAAATATGATAAGTTGGATTGATTACAATATCCTTTCTTGTTGGAGCATATTCAATATCAATAACAAATGGTTCTGAAAAAGAATTGTGCAACTCCAATACTTTTGAATAGTAATTGTCTGCTTCTTTTGGATTCAAAAAAATTGAATGCATTCCGGTCATAAATTTTCCATCATCACTAGCATATCCACAATCAATATGTTCTTGGATACGTTTTTGGCCATTTAGATATGCTTCTACAAAATAATCCGATAAAAAGGTCAAATCCAAAGGATCTCTAAAATACAATCTGCTTAATCCCTTACCACCTTCCGACATCGTTGTTGGTTCTTTTGGCAAAGAAGATTGAGAAATTAATTCATCTTTTAGAATTGTATAGGTTCCCTTTGCGTTTTTATACCTACCAATAAATTGTTGGAAGACAGAAGCCGAAACGTACTTATCCCATTTGTCAAAACTTAAATTTTTAATTTCACCAATTTTTTCTTCCAAAATTTTGTAAATAGTAGCACAAAACATTAGTTCATCTTCAGAAAAAGTTCTTGCCGGTGCAACCTTATCGTATCGAGTTGTTGCTTTACTTTCAGGAATGCCTTGTTCTATTAATTTTATGAAAATTTCTCCACATGCAGTAGCATCGCTTTCTGCTCTGTGGCTTTGATTATTTATAACGGAAAAATAATTTTCGAGAGTCTTTTGTTTATAATCTGGTAATCCTTTAATACACTTTCTAGAAAGTTCTAATGTATCAATATATACCAATTTCCCATTTAGCCCATTTCTCTCAAAAGTTTCTTTTAGAAAAGACACATCAAAATTTGCATTATGTGCAATTAGAACTAATTCACCAGTAATGATTTTAGGGAAATTCAAAATAATGTTATTAATTACACTTTGCTCAGATGGCGCACTATTTAACATTTCTGGGGTTATATTATTAACTTTTGAAGCTTGAGGTGAGATCGGGACTTCAGAACATATTAGGGAAGAATATTTTTTCAGTATTGTTTTTTCTTCAAACAAGACAGCAGCAAATTCAACAATTCTGTCCAATGTTGGACTCAATCCTGTTGTTTCAAGGTCAATAGCGAGAAATGAGTGACTTGTCTTTTCTAAAATATCATTTAGTTCCACTTTCAAAACATCTACTGAACCTCGACTTGTTTTTGTTTCGACCGTTTCTTCTGTTTTTTTGCGAAATAGCTTGTCAAATATGCCCATACTAATCCCCCAATTTATTTACAATGGTTTTTTCATACCACAAATGAGGTGGCTCATTAGAAATATAAGCCGCTTCAAATAAAGGATAGAGTTCCTTGTAAGTTGTATTTTGATTCAATATTTTTCTTAATTCACTAGTTTGAACAGGAATGATTTTCATGCCATCAACATGTCTTGAATAATCTTGAGAATCATAATAAGGGGTTGTCTTCCTTGACCTGAAATCAGAAACTACATTTATATGTAAGAACGTTGTCAAAAAAACACAATACGATTTCAAATCTCCGGTTCTCAAGAGATGCTGTCCAAGATGTCTTGAAACAGGCTCCATTTCCATTCTTCTCTGATTTGTATTGTCTGCTAAAGTAGCTTCCAGCAAAACACTATGCTTTGGGTAATATTCACAAGCTGGATATTCATAAACAATATCGGCTTCCCCACCACCGGCATGAGTTTTTGGCAAAAGATCTGCATCTAAAGAAAGCTTTAGATAATCAAGTATCTTTCCTTTCATTTCGCTTACCTTATACCAAATAATTCCTAAAATATATTCAAATATCGTTGGAATATCAGCGTTATCGGTGACCATTCTTTGTATTTCATCGTCATCGCGATTCTCAAAATGATTTAAGAGGGTTAGAAGTTTGTCGTTTGTAAATTTACTATCAAGTAAATGGTGAAATCTAGAATAACGCTCATCTTGGATTTTTGCTTGAGCTTCTTCTAAAGAAGAAACTTCAGTTCCCAAAGATTTAGAAACAAGTTTTAATAGATTAGATTCTTCAATGTCTAAAGATTTGTCTATTTGTGCAAGCGAAACATCATTAAATAAGTCGTCTGATTTAACAAAAGCTTTTTCATATAGAGATAAAGCAACCGAATCTAAAATTGATTTTGGAAGAGTATCTAATTTAACTTCATCATCAATAAATAAAACCACATCACTTGTTTTAAAATATCTTCTATTCAAATCTTTATAATCAGACAGAGTCGCTTTTGCTTTAAACAAGTGCATTAGTTCAAAAAATGTTCTTTTGAATTCTTCTTCAGAAACGACAGAATCAAATCTTGTCGAATTTAAATGCGAGATTAAATCGTTTCTAATTTTTGAACTTGAACTAGTATCAAATAAATAAGAACGCCACCATCCACCTATATTGACTCTTTTTGTGGCTTCATATAAATCATATTCTCTATCAATATGATGATATAAGTAGATAGATTCTAACTCTTTATACAAAGAATAATATGGCTTGTCATAACTCCTACTTTTGCGATTCATTCCAATGTCCATAATCGTTTCTTCAGAAACAAGATTATTTATAAAATAATCTAATGCATTTTTGTAATTAGACATGGATAGCAACTGATTAATAATTATTTCGTCAAGGTTGCTAGCGTCTGTTCTCAATTTAGAAACTTCGTCAATGATTCTGTCGGTACTTTCTTTATCAACGCATAGTGGAAGTAAGTAAGTGAATTCATCTAGAGTTAAGGTTTCCAACTTGAATAAAACATAAATAAGGATAATAAAAGGTCTCACAGTTTCAGAGTTGATATCGTTGCTAACCTTTAACAACTGCTTGAGATAATATATAAAACTATCTTTATCAATTTGGAATAAGTTATTATCTACGAAATCGTTGCTATCACAAATTGCTAGCAATGCTTCTCCAGCAGGAGTAATTCTTCTATTATCATAGATGATGCCAAGATCAACTAGGCCAGATGTCTTTTCTCTTGCATCTTTAGGTTTGTTGTTTGCTTCTCCAACAACAAAGTTGTTTAATTTCATAAATTCATAATAACGAGTTTGCAATTTGTCATTAGCATTCCAAACTTCATTCTTGTTTTCTGACAACGACCAAAACTGTCTAAGAAGTTTTAATTGCTCTTCAATTGTTTTGTTGAAGCTTTTAGTTCTAAAGCTTGTTGTACCCAAACTCCAGCAAAAACTCTTATAAGGAAATTGTGGCATGATAGACCTCCCTAATAATTTACGACCAAAACCTCGTCGCTCTTAGTTTTTTTATCTTTTGTATGATAATTAGAATTAGAATAGCTGTAATTCAAATGAATGACTCGATATTTATCATCGTTTGATTCAATCCAGTCAAGAAGTATTTTGTTTACTTTGCCTTTACTAGAGAGAACGTTAGATAAAGCAAACTTGATTCCTTGTACGTGAGCTTTATCAAGATACTCAAGCAAGGCCACCTCTTCTTTTTCTCCCCATCCACCATTCTCATTATATGTCGCACACGTTATAAGATATGGAGGATCTGCATAAACAAAATCCGTATCAGGATTCAAAACAATCTTCCTAAAATCTTTGGCAGAAAATGAAACATTAGTTGTTTTTAGATAATTTATAAATTTAACGAGTTTTTCTTTCATACAAGAGTTAAAGTCTCGCTTCCCTACTGGAAGATTGAATTCTCCTTTTGAATTGAAACGAATTTGATTGTTGAAAGCATACACAACCAAAACATAAAAGAGGTAATAATATCTTTCATCCTTTTTTGTTCTGTTATTAAAGTCTTCTCGTAATCTCATGAACTTATCTTTATTAAAAGTAGCTAAACCATCACTACTACTGCATGAATAAAATTCATATCCATGTTTGCTTGAGTCAGATAAGCCATATTTCTTAATGATTCTTTCTATTCTTCTAATGGTTGTATTACATTCTTTTATTTTGAAAAGCTTAAAAAGCTCAATAATAATTCTGTTGTTATCATTGAACAAAACCGATTCAGATTTTACATTCGCACCAACATTGCAACCTCCACAAAATATGTCTACAAACCTAGTTGTATTATTTGGAAAGAAAGGCAAAATCTGTGGTAAAAGCTTGTATTTGCCACCAGTATAATTCAAAGGAGATTCTATTAATTCATCTACTTGCATATACACAAAAACAACCTTTCTTCATTGTCCTGAATATCTGATTTGCCCGTAGTAAAAGCTTTGTAATTTTGTGAAAAAACCATCACTTTTCCTTTTTGTGAAAGGATTCTCATGATATCAACGTCGTCAAGTTTGGCATTGGATCTTCCGTTTCCTTTTTTGGCCATATTGTTATAAGAAAGCAAAATGTATTTAGCGTTAATGTTATCTATTAAATCTTCAAAGGCTTGAACCGCACTATTAGTACAGTATTTGCTCTTTAGTCCTTTTCTATCCATTTTTCTCGCAACGCCTTCAACCGTAGGCTTTTGCCATCTAGCAACATTTTCTAAAAGGTGATAAGCATCGCAATATTGACGTGAATTATAAGGCGGGTCGATATAAACAAGGTCAGCTTTTATTCTTCTTATTAATTCGTTTGAATCTTCGTTAAAGCATAGATTTCCTGAATTATTATTCAATGGGACATCTGGATAACATAATTCAAGGTGTTCTGTGAATTTTGCATTCTGAATAAACGCATCATAGTGACCACAAGTTTTAGCAATATGATCCATCGCATATAAAAGCGAAGTTATTAGTACCGCTCTTTCTCTTTCGTTGATAATTTTCTTTTTAAACTTATTTTCTATGTCTTCTCGAATATATCCAATTTTCGAGCAATCTTCATAACTGAAATAGGTGTTTGCAAAATTGTCTGTCATGTAATTCCTTTCGCGTTTCGAATAAGAATTGTAACTAGCAATAATTCGTTTCAATTTTGTTTTGTCTATTTCTTCAGGAGAAAACCATGCCAAATTGCTTATGTAATTGCTATATAAAATATCATTTGTTGTAATTTTAAGATTCCAAAAAGCAGAAGAAACTGCTCCAGTACCAGAAAAAATATCAATTATTGAATCTATATCCGAACAATGTTCATTAACCACAGATTTGATGAAAGGAAGAAGCTTGTATTTGTTTCCTAAATACCTTCTATTATTAATTTTGCATTCCTTCAATTCGATATATTCAGCCTCATCTGAATAATCTTCATTTTTCATACCTGATTGTACAAATAGTTCTTTTAATTTTCTTTTTGCTTTAATCGTTGGTTCGTGATGACCATTTTCCCATCTGTTTACACTTACTATGGAAACATTCAAAATAGCCGCTAAATCTTGTTGACTTAATAATGCCTTGTCACGGTATTCTTTTATCATCATTGCATAGTTCATATGAGGCTCCAGAAAGTTTAACAAAAGTTTAACACTTTTAGTTGCATAAATCTATAAGATGAGTAAAAACGAATTCATTTTTTACTTAAAAACTACTCTAAAGGGAATTTAATTGAACCAATTTGGCCTAGAGCGTGCCTCAATGTTTGTTGGCATTCTTTAAGTTCGCATTCAGCGAGGCTCACCGCTTCTCTCATTCTGGTGTAATCAATTACTTCTTTGTTTCCGTAATGCAAAATGTCGGTGATGATGTCTCTTAAGCAGAGCTTTAGTGTATGTTCAATATTGCTCTCTGTTGTATTACATTCCTTTGCAATCTCTTTAAGAGAAAATCCAGCATACCACATTGGTAAGATTATATCCGTATCGAAATCACAGCAGACTTCCGCGACATATTTTGGTAAGGCTGTCTTTTTAATTTCTTCATATTTTTTCATTGCTTTATTGTTCATTTTTTAATCCTTCTTTCTGAGCAAAATCGCCCCATTTCTTTTCTAGTTTTTGTTTATATTGATAGACCAATTGATAAGTCACTTTCAGCTGTTCACTCACAGCCTCAATACTCATGTCTTTCATGTAAATTGAATCGAATATGGTCAATTCCCTAGGAGTCAATGATTTAATCCATTTCTCATAGAGAACATCCATTGACTCATACCATTTGATTTTCGTTTCATAATCAAGCTTTCTATTTATTGCCGTAACCATAGGATTACCACCACTGGTGCCTCTAGGCTCATCAGAGATTCTAGGGCCAGGAATAACATCACATCTTCTTTCGAGTTCTTTTAGAAAGGATTTCATTCTTTTTAATCTAGCCTTATTCATCTTCACTATCGTTACGAATTGAACTAAGGTAGGCATCGAGTTCCGCATAGTATTTTTCCATCCTTTCTTCATAACCATCCATCTTCCTTATGTTCTCTTTTAAGGCATAAGCGAAAAAGGAATAAATGTCATAGATTTCATTTTTATGTTTACGACAATAATCCCTTGTGTATCTGAAGCAGCGTTCCACTAAAGAGAAATCGTTATCTTCTAGTAGTTCGCTAAACAAAGAAATAAAACGATGGATATCGATATGGTAGACATCGATTAAGTGATCATTAATTAAACAAGAAGTGAAGTAATCAAGATGGAACGGACAGTTCCTTTTATCGTATTTATCTTCTTTATCTTCTTTTACTTTTTCTTTTACTTTTACTTTGTGTACTTTTGTCTGCAATAACCCAGTTTCTGTCTGCAATAACTCGTTTTCTTGAGGGTTTATGTCACCAGAAATGGGGTTTTTGTCTACATTAACTAAAACAGAGTTGTTGTCTACATAAACGTTTCTGTCTACATTAATTTCCGCTTTTTGTTTGTAATATCGAGTCAGATTCTCCATCGCAGCTGCGCTTAAAAGCCAATAAGGTCTATCACTCTTTTTTCGACGGAGAGTCACGCTATAAAAGTGCTCCTGGATTCTTTTAGAAGTTATCACCTTATCAAATTCATATGTAAGTTTATCGAATAGGTTAATTTCTAATATCGTTTCAAGGCACTTTAAAACAGCGTTTTTGTCCTTTTCTTCCCTAAGCAAAAGGTGAGTAGCGATGATATCCGCTAAATCGGTCAAATCGATTTCTAGATAATAGCCATCTCGATATATCAAAGACAAAGAATAGATATAGACCAAAATGCCCATAGTCCCCTCTTTGATGAGAAGCTTTTGGACTTTCGTGTCCTCAAGGAAATTAACGTCTATATTAAAATAATCAATTCCTTTTTTAGAAGGTCTAGCCATAAATTCTCCTTTCTGAAAATTGGATGATTTTCGTGTGTTTTTCCCTTAAAACCTATGCAATTCCCATTTGAAGTCAGGAAACATGTATTATCCGACTTAAAACTTAAATGGGCTAATAAGTGAATAAAATAATCCAAGAACTAAATGGATCCTCCACTATTTTTGATAAGTTCGTTTATGGCATTAACGCCTTTAGAAAATACACAGACTCTTTTAATAACCACTTGTGATTTATCCATAGTGAAAGAATGGGTATCAATTCTAAACCAACCCTTATCAACATAGCCTTGGAATGGGATGTTATTATCATCTAGGATTCCTTTATTTCTAAGGAAGTTTACTAGGGTTTGATAATTGATATGTAGATGATTTAATTTGTATGGTAAATCCTCTAAATCAGTTAGGCGATAAGTTCGCATCGTTCTTTTCATGTAGGAACGAGCTTCTTTAGTCTCGGTGATTTCTTTTTCTAATAAAGAATTTTTAATTAAGACATTCTTATAATCTGTGATAAAAGCCACAGCTGAATTTGTTGTAGTTTTTATCTGCGATTGCTTTATGTTCTTCGCAAAATAGTCCACTCGTTAATTTAGGACATCCCGGCCATTTGCAGGGTTTTAATGGTTTATAAGGCATTTATATTTCTCCTTTTTAAAAAGAATGGTAAAATTTTTATCATGAATGATTTAGCTGAGAAGCTTGAACTCACCTATAAACAATGGTGCTTAACTAGAGTAAGGTTTTTAGATACCTATTTCCCTGACGCAACAGAACAAAAGATTGCTGATTTTATAAAAATGTTCCAAGAATCAGTTCGCTTAGTATGTACTGAACTTATGAATGATAAGTGACAACCGTTGTGCTTCTTTCAACGTCTTGTTCGGTTTCTTTAAATGTTAACGAGTCAACTTTGTTGTCTTTAAACGTTACTGTATCTAAACCAGAATCAACCGAAGTAGCATATCCACCAAGAGAGATTAATGAATTAATATCTCAGAAGAATGTTCTAAACAATAAAAAGATAACAATCGCTAACCCAGAAAAAAGAGTCCAGCTTATTATCGATGAATTAAGAAGATTCCCTAAAGATGATTCAATTGGGGATTATGACTTTAGAAAGTTATTTAAAAAAGTGATTATTATTAATCGCGATAGATTAATATTTGTCATCGGTTCTGATGATATGAGTAAGATTCCTTATAATCCAAACTCAATACCAATGAGCTTTATAGAAACAATGGATTATAAATTTAGATCCAGGACATTCACCACTCAATTTGGTATTTTAGTAAATAGATAAGAATAGTTTTGAATAGGCCACTTTCACTGAAAAGTGGTTTTATTTTGCCTTTTTATTTGCACTCGCCATACATCGTGTTCGGCTATGCAAGTATGCATATTCGAACTGACACAAGTGTTGTTCACATTCAGATTTGATAGTTCGAACTTAAATTTTTAATAAAAAACGCTATAAATAAAGAAAAAATACGCGAATTAACGCGTATTCCTCGTGTTTTCAATGAATGGGGCGAACGATGAGAATCGAACTCACGAATGTCTGGTTCACAGCCAGATGTGTTAACCACTTCACCACGTTCGCCAAGTCGCAAGAGAAAGTATATATTAGACAATATCTTTTGTAAAGAAAAACGTTATCTGATTTTCTACAAATGGCTCTATAGAATCTAAGGTGGGATGCAAAAATTAAGTTTCCACTCCAAAATCTACAGTTATTTAACTTTTAAAAGAAAAGACCTCTTATAATTTAGGTGTTGAATCTATTTACAAGGAGGTCTTTTCATATGGATTTT
>JAGBLE010000004.1 GCA_017635565.1 Bacilli bacterium | reverse complement strand
TGGACATTCTTGGTCCTTCAGCGTGACTGACTGATGTTTTTTCAGATTCTTCATCTTCTTCAGAAGATTTCTTTTTGCGTCTTGAATAAGAATTTTTCTTTTGTTGCTTATTCGCATCTTCTTCAAGAGATTTTTCGAGGTCTTCGAGAGTTGTTGTGGTCTTAACAGAAGTTTGTTCTTTGGCTTCTTCTTTCTTTTCTTCGACTTCCTCAACTTCTTCTTGAACTGGAGTTTCTTCAACTTCTGGAGTAGAAACTTCTTCAGGAGCGGCTGTTTCTTCGCTTTCAGCGACTTCTTCTAAAGCGGTGTCGAAATCATTTGTTTCTTCTTCATAACTTCTCGCTTGAGGAGCAACATATCCTTCTGGAAGTCCAGGAAGAACAATATTTTCTTTTTCTTGATAAACGAGAGCTTCTTTTTGAGCTTCCGCAATCTTTCTGGCTTTTTCTTCCATTTCTAAAGAAGAAAGTTCTTCAAATGATTGATATTCAAGTCCTTCTTCAAGAGCTTCAGATTCAACTTTAATATCGATATTATATCCAGTTAATTTGACCGCTAAACGGGCATTGACACCTTTTCTACCAATTGCTAAAGATAAGGAGTCATCTTTAACAACGACTAAGGCTGATTTCTTTTCTTCATCAACTTTAATACCAACGACGTGAGCAGGTTTTAAAGCTTCCATGATGAATAAACCTG
This sequence comes from Bacilli bacterium, assembly GCA_017635565.1. Lineage (GTDB taxonomy): Bacteria > Bacillota_I > Bacilli_A > RFN20 > CAG-826 > UBA2450. Next base: position 27,608 of record JAGBLE010000004.1, on the reverse strand, counting down.
GATTTTCTTTATAAGCGATAATATCAATTTTTTCTTTAGAAGAGCCATTTCCAAGTTGAGAAACAACTTTTTGGATTCTGCTTCCATTAGGACCGATACAGGCTCCGGCTGGATCAACATTAATATCGCTTGAATAAACGGCAACTTTACTTCTTTCACCAGCTTCACGAGCGAGTGATTTAATGACGATTGTGCCATTATATATATCGTGAATTTCTTCAGTCATTAAGGCTTTTAAGAATCCTTCGCAAGCACGGGAAACAACAATACGGGCACCTTTATTTCCATTTTCAACGTTATTGACAAATAATTTGATGGTGTCACCAATAGCGAATCTTTCGTCTTTAATCATTTCTTTTCTTGGAAGATAAACGCTGGTTCTTCCAATATTGATTGATGCACCACGATCATCATATTGTTCAACTCGACCAGTGATGAGGGTATTAATCTTATCTTTGAATTGTTCTTGTAAGATTTCTTTTTCAGCTTCGGCAAATTTTTGTTTCATCAAGTTTTTCACTGTGATAACAATTGCTTTGCGAAGTTCGTCAAGATTGGCGTAGATGCGGAATTCATCTCCAACTTTATATTTTTTGCCACTCTTATCTTCTTCTTCAGCATCTTCAACTGAAATTTCCAAAAGATCATCTTCAACATCAGCAACGACATTTTTGATTTGATACATTTCGATTTTTCCGTTTTCTAAATCAAAAACAACGTTCACTAAAGCATCATCTCCACCGAGTGATTTGCGGTAGGCTTTCGCCATTGATTCTTTTAATGATTCGATAACGCGTTCTCTTGAGATGCCCTTGTTAATCTCAATTTGTTCAAGTGCAGCGTTAATTTCACTTACGTTAATAGCCATAAATAACTTTTACTCCTTAAAATTTAATTGCTAAACGAATTTTATATATATTATTAAATAATATAACTACTTTTTTTACTCTTGTTTTGACTCGGTAAGAAAGAGTAAATGAATCTTCTGAAACGCTTTCGATATCTCCTTCAAAGATATTAAGTCCATCAAGTGCGTTATTGACGTGGACATTGACATATCGACCAACGTAATTTTTTAATGAGTCAATCTTCAATGGTTTTTCTGCTCCTAAAGAAGAAATATCAAGGAAATATTTTTCATCACTATCATCGATTTCATCTAAATATGTTGATAATTCTTGAGATACTTTTACGATTGTATCCATATCGATTGGTTCAACTCGATCAATAACGATTGATAAATATGTATCTCCCTTTTCAACTTTTCGAGTAATGGAAATTGGTTCGTATCCCATTTCAGTGATTTTACTTTCGAGTAATGATTTAATTTTTCCTAATTCCATACTATCTCCCTTAAAAACAAAGAGTGGCGATTGCCACTCTTACATATTCATTAGTAAGATACGCTTATTGCTAAACGCACAATTATATTATTTGATTCTCAAATTAATTTCAATAACTAAATAATGTTTTTCATTATTAATTTTAATTTTTGGAACTTTTTTAAGAAATTTTTTCAATTTTCTTCCTCTATTTATTAAATGTAGGGGTTATGCATGGCTTCTACACGTAGCTTCACTACTTGCTAGTGTTAGTAAATTGTTCTTTTTGTGGTTTCTTTTCAATACGAAACACCTGTTAAGGGTGTGCTACGTAAAGAAAGGAGGCGGTATGGAAAAAGCAATTCTTTTATTACTTATATTGTGTATCCTTGTGTACATGATAAAAAAATCCCCATCTGACAATAACAGATAGGGGATCACTCTTCTCTTTAAGCAAACCACAATCAAGGATTTGCGTCAATCATATATATCAATGACTTTAATATGACCACTTTTCTTGTTTTTCTTAAGAAACGGATCCTTTATTTCCCCTGATTCAGTAACAATCTTTAAAGCTTTTTCTCCATATCTCAGTCTTGAAAATTCTTTAATGTCATTAAATGAATATATCTTTCTTCCATAAAAATCATATTCTTTAAATGGATATATTACTTCTTTAGGAAAAGAAAGAGACTCAACAAATTTTTTAGGATATTCTTGGAAAGGAATAATGACTGTTTGAGAAACATAACCACTATCGCGATATTTAGTTGCGGTATCTTTTTCAAATTCTCTTAATTTCTTTCTTATCTTTTTTGGATTAATATGTAAAAAAGCATCTAAAAAGATATATAAAGGCATTTTTCTTTTTGAATAGTTGATTAACTTAAGATGTTCTTTTTTATTTTTAGGAACACCCATAAATAGACAGATATCGACAAATATTCCGTGATTAGTTGAGTGATCTGGTAAAGTAAAATGATTCTTTTCTTTGATATATGAATTTTTATATCTCACCTTAAAAGCTGGAATTAAAGGATTATATAAAGGATTAGTTGCTTCAGAGTCAAAACAAAATTCTTCGCTTAAATCATTTTTTAAAGCGTTAACAAGTCTTTCATAATCAAAATAATCAATGACGATATCTCCATCATCATCCCAAGGGATGAATCCTCCATAATTATATAATCCTAAAGCACTTCCAAAGGCTAAAGCGTAGGGGATATCATTTTTTCGACAAATGCGGTCAATTTCAAAAATAATTTTCTTCACCACTTCGTGGATCACAAAATTACTAACATCTTCTTTTTTATGATTTTTACCGATAATGTATCGGTTATTATCGACAATGAAATTATCCATTATTAACGATATGGACTAACGACAATAACTCCATCAATACAAGTGACTTCACTAGTCCCAGCTTTCGCAAGCCAATTACTTCCTCTTTTAACTTTTTTCCAATCTTCTTTACTACCAGCGTAATTAATTCTTTCTAAATTAACACAGTTAAAGAAGCAGTTATATCCAATTTCAGTAATGGTATTAGGAAGAGAAACAACTTTAAGTTTTAGGCAATTAGCAAACGCACTATTGCCGATTTTATTAACTTCAGAAGGAATATTAGCGACGATTAAATTTTGGTTTTCCGCAAAAGCATGTCCACCGATAGAAGTTAAGTTTGGTGGAAGGGTTGAACTCTGTTCATATGCTGGTTTTGTCGCTTCATGAACAACATCAGTTTGTTCATAATTAATATCTTCTTTTTTTCTTTTGAGTTCTCTTTCAGGAATTGAATCATCAAATTTAGCGGAAAAAATAATTGAGATAATGATTAATAACACTAAATATCCGCCAGCGATATAAAAGTTATTCCAAATCATTAATGTATGAGTTCCATTAGTCGCACTTTCACTGCCAGTGAAACCAAAATATATTACTAAATAAGATAAAGCGAATAGTAAAGAACACGAGAAATCTAAAGACGCAAATACTTTTAAAGACCTGCTATGTTTCAAATATCCTTTGATTAATAAAATTAAAAATAAGAAAAATGAAACAACTGAGAAAATAAACATGAAAGCGAGTAAACCTGCTGAAACGAGATATAAATAAGGAACGGCTTGAGATAAGATATTTCCTGAGAATTGAGGTTGAGATAAAACACCAAACAATTCATTTCCAGGAGTTGTTTCTTCCCCTAATAGACGTCTAACAAATTCAATTGCCATTTTAACGATATCAAGACCATTGATAGATTGAATCTTATTAGTGCTTATTTCGGTTAATTCAACAGTGTTAAAGAAAAAATATATCGCTGGAGAGGCCGATAAAATAAGAGCAAATAACGCATAAAATATATTCGCTACACTATGAGGATGATTAATTTTATAACCATTCACTTCTTTAATTTTTCTTAATTCATTTTGTTTCATCTTTTTAAATTATCACACAATAATAATAATTAATAAATTATTTTTTAAATCCTTTTTCATACGCTTGAGCTTCTAACTTATCCGCTAAAGAAATGTTTTGATTTGTTGCTATTCCATTTCGATAATACAAGGAAAGATTATATAAGCATCTCGGTTCAAATAGATTTGCCCCTCTTTCATAATATTTGAAAGCTAAAGAGAAGTCTTGTTTCACTCCTAACCCTTTCGCATAGCTTAGTCCAACGTGATATATCGCATCTAAATCGTTATATTCACTTCCTTTAAGGAAATAATCAAAAGAAGAGAGATAATCTTGTTTAGAAAAATATATTTTAGCGATTTTGTCGTAACTCTTCTTGTCTCCTAATTCAATTGCTTTTTCAAGTAAATTAATTGAGATATCAAGATTTTTGATTACTCCTTCACCTTTAAAATATAATTCAGAAAGTAATCTAATTGATGGGATATGGTTATTTTCCACTCCTACTGATAAATAATATAAAGCTTTATAAGCTTCTTGAGACTGAATATATATTAAAGAAAGATTATATCCTGAAGGAATATCTCCTTTTTGAAAACCGAGTTCATAATATTTTATCGCTTTAGAAATATTGTTTTCAGTACCGATTCCTTTTTGGTGAAAAAAGGCAAGGCGACGATATCCGCTTGGAAAAGAAAAATATTCAAATCTTTCAGCGATAAGAAAGGCTAATGAAAATTGTTTATTTTCTAAATAATAATCGATTAATTGATTCATCGCATCAAGATTGCCGACACTCGCTAATTCTTGAAGCGCATATAATTCGTTTTTATCCATCTAATAAGAATTATAACAATTCTAAAAGATTTTTTATTTTAATATATTCATTAATATCGTTATATTCGTTATTTCGATCGACGAGAATTGGGGTGACGTTAGCGTTAATCGCACACCTAACATCATCTAAAGCATCTCCGACATAACAAACTTCTTCTTTACTAATATTAAGTAATTCAAGCCCTTTTAATATCGGATCAGCGTAAGGTTTATGTCTTTTTGTTTCTTTATTACCAACGATAATAGAAAAATTAGATTCATCAATATTTAAAAAGTGAAGAACATCTTTAACATGTTTTTGATTGTTACTTGTTACAATCCCTAATGTCTTACCTCTTTTTTTCATTTCTTTAACAAAAGAAATTACTTCTTCATAGGCTTTCGTCGCTTTTAATACTTCTACATCATCGAGAAGACGAATGATTTCTTTTGAAAATATTTCAACACTTTTTTCATCTTTTGGACCATGGAGTTCTTCATACCCAACATCAAGTGGACATCTCATCAAATGGAGGACATATCCATCAGGAACTTTTACTCCCACTTTTGAATAAGCACCAGAAAACACTAAAACAAGAGATTCATATGAATTAACAAGTGTCCCATCAAAATCAAATAAATAAGTCTTAAATTCTTTCATCCATAAAATGTTACTCAAAAAAAATAAATTAATAAAGTATTGATTGAAAATGATACACTATATAGTAGGATGTACTCTTATGAGAATTAAACTTGCGACTTTTGTATATTGTTTGATCTGTAATATTCCAGTTTGCTTTTCTTTATGTTTAGCAGCCTCAATTGTCGGGGCTAGTGATTTTGAAGCTGGAGTGTTAACTGTTTCATTTATCGATATCAATTGGCTTAATATGTTATATAACTTCCTTTTAGGATTTCTTATTGCGATGACTGTTGGAATGGTTGTTCCATTAACCGCGATTGGAAGATGGTTTGCGGGTTTATTCCATGTTAAAAACGATACATACACTGGAAATATGCCGTATCGCTTACTCGCCACTCTTATTATTACTGTTATATATTATGTCTCAATTACTCCAGCCTTAACTTTACTCAACTATTTTGGATTACATATTTATAACACTCCAAGTCAAGCATTTGCTAGTTTAGTCATTAATATTCCAATTATGCTTCTCGTTGGTTTTGTTTCTTCATTAATTAATGATATCGGCGCGTATCGAATCGCCCATCGAATTGATTCAAATTTCTAACTTAGTTTATACTAAGCTTTTTTTATAGATAGATGTCTTATATTATTCTATTCAATCTATTTATTATTCATATAGAATTAATTAAAATTAAAAAGCACGCTCCTGGTGTGGTCAACACTTCTCTGGGGTGTGCTTTTTATAAACTATCTACATTTAGATAGCCAAGGATGGTAGTTCATAAATACCACTATTCCTGTTACCAAGAATACAAGCGTTTCTTCCGGGAAGACTAATGAACAAATAGTCTCATCTTAAAAGGAGACCGCTTACACGCTTGCCTATACATTATGTTAGTCACCTAATATTCATATTAGGTATGCATGAACATCACATAATGTGAAGGATTGATTCTCCTCCTTAAAATCCATTAGAAATAATTAATGAACTTTAAGGAAGAGCCAGAGAAAGTCAAAATTCTCTGGAATTCCTTAGTTCTTATAGATATGCATCTTCTATAGAACTGTATTAGAAGGGAAGTTCGGATTCCCTTTTAAAAGTTTTTATTGTTCTTTACGTTTTCTGATAAAGAAGTAGCCACCGATAGCGGTAATGCTAACTAATGAAACAATAACGATGACGGCTGCTGTTGAGCCATCAGTACTGCCATTAATCATTCCTAGAATGGCTTTTGAACTGCCGACTTCTGATGGGTTTCTTTCCATGAAATCGTTATAAGCAGTTAATCCTTGAGCTTTAAGATATTTGCCAACAATATAGTCATATCTCGCTAATGCTTTTTCGATAACATCACCATTAGGTGTTTCACCTTCAGCATCTCTTGTGGCTGCTGTTTTAGCTAAGAAATATGCTTGTGAGCCAGAATAAGAAGTTCCCATCGTTGCCCATGCACTACTCAATGAACCCCATGTTGTTGTACTGACTGCTAAATTAGAGCATTCCTCATCTAAAGAATTCATAAATGTTGCTGCGTATCCAAATGCACCAACTGCGGCTTGATTGTCTTCACCAACAAAATAAATATCATTAATATAGAAACGACCATTTGAAGCAGTTGTTCCAGCAATTGTAATTTCATCAGAAGCTGTACCTAAGTCAAAGATTAAATATGACCAATCATCGGATGGTGTTTGAGAAGTTCCGTTATTAACAGCAATTGTTGGTGTGTCTTTTCCACCATATGATTTTGCGTGTAGAATGACTCTTTCAATAGCAACACTATCAGGGGTTGTTAAAGTTATACTTCCAGCAGCAGATGATGAACCAAATTTAATAGCATTAGCATCTGGATATACTTTAGATATTGTTCCAGCAGTCAAATATTCTGCATCGGATCCGCTTGTAGTTGTTTCCCATGTTGTTGCATTAAATGCTGTAGTACTAGCAGAACAATTGAAATCAATATCATAGACAGTTTTGCAATCGATGACTGTAACATTGAATAAAACGTAATATGTTGAATCAGCATCACTTTCCGCTCTAATAACAGCAGTGCCACCAACTGTTGAACCAGCAGTAATAACACCATCGGAATTAACGGTTGCACCACTACCAGAAGCGACTGAGTAATTAATAACTTTGGAATCGCTTGTATTTGCTGGTGTAACAGCGACGTCTAATTCATATGTTTTGTTTTTAACAATATCGAGATTAAATTGTTGTCCGATAGTTGCAGCAGAGCCATTGACGGCTAAACCATCAACGTGAACTTCAGCATAACCACTATCAGTTGTAACTTTAATTGCACTAACTCTAGCTTGAGCGGTTGGAGAGAATGCAGCAGAATCATCATCGCCTAACCACATAAGGTCAGAATATGTTCCTGTTTCTCCATCTTTTAAAGCAATATTGGAAGCTGGTTTGCTAGAATCACCAGCATCGGTAAATTCAATCTTTCTAATGTTTTCACCAGAAGATGAAATGGTAAGCGTTGAACTACCATAAATACGATATTCTGATGTTGTGGTAGCCATACTGGTTCCAGAAACAGTAATACCATATTTGCTCATTGAGTCAGCGCTTGTGCCTCCACTTGTGCCTTGATCAGTACCAGCCGTGAATGTAACTTCACTTACATAAGCAATACCAGTAATTGTTCTACTTGTAATGCTATGACCATCATAAGTGCCCGAAATGGTTAATGATGTAGCACCATCAGCGGTTGGGTGATCAAGAGTAAAGTCGGTACCAGCAGTTAAGGTGCTTAATAATACGATAGATGGATCTCCAGAATTATAAGTAATTGTTAATGATAATCCGGTGAAATCCCAAGCAGCACCTTTAACATAGGTTTTATTTGTCATATCTGTACCGGTAACAGTAATACCAGTAATTGTTCTGCCGGCAACGGTAATTGCTTGTGTTGTTGATTTTCCAAATAAGGAAATAGAAACAGATGTTTCGTTTGTTAAAGTGGTATTAAGTGTTGGATTAAATGTAAATGCAGCGGTCAAATCTGCATAGGCAAAATCCATTGTAGTTGCATGATTATTGTCATAAGTCGCAGTAACAACTAAACCTGTAGGATTAAAATATTCTCCTTCTGCATATGCAACAGTTGAAGGTGCAGTTTTGACTGCAATTGATGCAACATGAATTTGTGAAACTAACTCGTTATTATAGTTAAATTCATAGGTTGAACCATTCTTTTTAAGTTCTCCAGTAACGACAACAATATCTCCGACTTTAACATCATCCTTCGATGAAAAATCAGCTCCTCCAATACCTAAACCAGAATAAACTTCAAATGGAGCGGAATTGGAACCATTATCACTAATCCAGTAGGTGACAGAATGATAAGTTGAATTATAAGAATCGACTTGATAAACAACGCCTTTAACGTATTGTCCAGTTAGTCCTTTTCCTGAATCGATAGCTGCTCTAGCTTGAGCAACTGTGTAATACGCGGTAGATGAACTTGTGACATAGATAGTATAACTATCTGAGTAGTCTGTTCCACTTACTGTAGCGGTTGCTGTGATGGTTGTTGAACCAAAGCCAACACCAGTTACTTCACCAGTATTAGAATCAACGGTTGCAACATTGGTATCACTTGATGAATAAATGATAGAGGCACCACCCAAATTATCACCAGCTGCGGTGTTTGTTACAGAAGAGCCGGCACCAACTACATCAATAGGATTAGAAAAAATGACTGATGGATTTGTCGTTTGAACATCTTGATAAAAACAAACCTTATCAAGAGATAATAGACCATTGCTAGATCCACTTGCCATATCAAATGCTATAGTGTAGTACGCATAAGAACTTTGGTTAGCAAAAGTTAGGGTTGTCGGAGTCGTTGTACTTGTAGAAACACCAATTGTGCTCGCTAATACAGTTCCACTTGTTCCTGATGAAGCTCCACCATAAACTTTTAGACTATTTAAGGAGTCAGAAGTTAACGCTGTGATATACAAGTCAACTTTTGTAAATGTAACATTACTGAGAGAATTAGTATTATAGATACTTCCAACAGATGCAGTGTTTTTTCTACCACACTTAATTGTTTTATCAGCACCAGATACAGAACTGTTCCATTTCCAACTGTTATTGTTGAAGTTAGCAATTGTCCAACCAACAGAAGCGTTATCGGTTTCGGTAAATGTTCCAGTATAACTACCATTTGAAGCACCACCACCAAAAGCAATTGTGTTTGTAATTTGTTCTAAAGCATATACAGGCAACGCATCTTTTTTTGAACCAACTTCAAAGCCAACACCAACTCCGACTGCCATAGCAAGACCAACGCATGCTGTAGCAATCTTTGTAAATAATTTATTCATAATAAAGTCTCTCCTTTCGTTTAAATTCTCCTTTTCACAGGAGTATGAATAAATTCTTGATGCAAATTAATTTTTCGCTGTACCTTTTGAGCGTCCTATATCAGCTCGGCTAGCTACTCAATTAATTATTTGTCAGCTCCTTAGCGATTCTTCTAATCCCCCTAGGATACGAATGCTAATTCCACTGACGAGATTAAGGAGAGATTTTTCAATTAGAAGATCATCGATTCACCTACTAATTTTCTTCTATTCTCGCCTTAACAATTTGTTTGAGAAATTTGACTTATATTATTCCAGTAAGATTTTTTGACCAAGGAAATCTCACTAAATAATATTTAGTCATTTTTCTACGGGTTTATTGTATAAAGAAGTAGAAGAAGAAGAAGAAGCAAGCACTCAATGGGTTTGACTGCTAATTACTGAATTATTAATAATTCAGTAAATTGTAAATTTTTTTCTTAGAAATAGTTTTACTATTGTTTCCATAAGAAAAGACCACTTATCTTTGGGTTAAGTGGCCTTATATCTATTGATTAGTCAATATTCAATTGATATTTTCTTTTAATTTTCTTTTTTTCTTCTAATGAAGAAGAATCCACCGATGGCGGTAATGCTAATGACACTAATAATGACAATAGCCAAACTGCTTTCATCACTACTTTCAATGGCTATAGGAGAATATAATCCTTTTGCAGTAACCGCGCCAGTATCGAGGTTAATGGTCTTTCCACATGCAGCTGCCCATGCTTCAAATCTTTCAACAGCGTCAGTTAACTTTTTGAATTCGGTTTTAACTTCAGCGGTTAATGATGTATATGCTTCAGCAGCAATGGCAAAGTAATTTTTGCCGCTTTCTAGGCAATAATTATCACCGTCTTCTCCTTTTGTTCCAAGATAATCTCTCATATGGAGATATTTTTGAGCAAAAGTTTCAGCTTTCATTGTATCAGTTGGTTGTGATAAAGAAGAAACATATAAAGTTGCCGCTTTTTGAGAACTACTATAATCCGTAAATCTTGGGTTACCGGAATTATATTGCAATGAATAAGATGAGTGGTCAGCATTAATAATTTCATTGCCATCATATGTCCAAGAACATCCATCCATAATTGTGTCACTAAAAGCAACCTTCTTATCGCCATTATGCCTAAGATATTTACCATTTGATTTTAATAAGATATCGCTTCCATAATATTCAATAGTAAATTCAACAAAATTAGAATTAAAAGCAATATATTCGCCATCTAAAGTTCCATCAACAGACGATAAATAATCACCATTAATTGCTCCAGCAGCAGCAAGTATCTCAGCTTCACTATCGCTACAAACAATAATTACTTTGGATCCTTCATACAAATCTAATGAAGAAGCTGCAGAATATTTTGGTGGATTAACAATGCTAATTGTATATTGAACAGTTTTTTCAACTTCACCGATAGTTAAAGTGACAACTACAGTTTTATTATTTCCTACATCACTTTCTTGGAATGCATTTGTTTTATATGAATCAAAGTTTGTTGTAAATCCAGAGATATAATCTTTTGAAATATTATTAACAGTATCAGTTGCTGTTAAAACTAAACCAGTTATGTTAAAAGTTTGTCCAACTTTAAATTCTTTGTTAATGGCTTCAGTTTTGATTTCTAATGTAGAGAAGTTCTCAAACTCCGCGACAGTATTACCTAAAGTATAGGTTATACTTGCGATTTTAATTCCTTGTGTAGGAGTAAATTTTACACAAATGATGCTTGCATTCATCGTTTCGTATGTACTATCCGTGGAAACCACTTTTAGAGTGCCATTAGATGCAGAGCCGCTTATCACATTATTAAGCTCATCATTGTCTGTATATGCAACCATATCTGTATTACAAGAAGTACTAGATGCAAAGTTAACTGATAACGATTCAAGACCAGCTCTATCGGAAAGAGTTATTTTAATTAAAACTTCGTTTCCTTTATCACTACTAGAACCAATTTGTGTATTTGGTGTTGCTCCACCATTATTCGTAAATGAAGTTGCATCAGTTATAACTTCAACATCATTTCCAAAATTATCTTTTCCGGTTTTGCTCGATGAAGTAATCTTCATATAGCCATTAGAAACCGTATAATTCCCAAAATAGATTCTGCCAGGCTTAGCTGTAATTGTAATTTTGGCTTCATCAGTGGTTGTATGGCCATTATAAGTCGCAGTTAAATTAAATTCTCCAATTGTGTTCTTGTTATCATCAAAATTGAATGTTGATTCTGATGTTCTATCAAAACTTCTATCTTTATTTAAAGTATCACTATGTTCGACATAAGTAACGGTAATGCCAGTATTGATAAAGCTGTCGCCTTTTTCATAAGTAGAAACAAATCCAGTTCCAGTGGTCAATGTAATTGATTTAAATGTCCAGTCTTCAGCGTATTCCAAAACAGTGATATTGCAGTTTTGTGAATATGTACCAACCGTTGCTGTAACTGTTGCAGTACCAATACCTGTTCCTGTAATAGTAACACCAGTATTTGATTGATTTGACAATGAAACGCTGCCTTCTCCACCTGTCGTTGACCAAGTAACGTTACCACCGGCACTAGTCACAGATAAAGCGACAGTTTTGCCGTAATTAACTTCCAACGATGCTTTTTCCAAGGCAACATAATCTACACGATCAATTACTGAACCAGTTGCTTCAGCGGTTGTGTTGTACTTGGTAAATGTTCCGTGAGCAAGAATAAATCTATGTGCAGTTAATTCAACACCTGTATTATTAGTAACTCCGCCAAATAATTCAAAATCACCTTTTGTTGCTTCTGAATCATCACTTAGCCAGTAGTTGTTATTATTTTGTCCGGAAATAGAAGCAATATAAGCTGCAACATAATGCGTTCCAGTTCCGCCATCTAACACGAAATATTTAGCTTCTATAGCGTTAAATGGGTCAGATTCACTACCAGCATGTTCGATTGCATAAATTGTATATGTCTTTGAAGTCGCTCCAGTCAAAGAAGCAGTAATCGTAACTGCTGTACCACCAGCAAGTGAACCGCTTCCAGAAGTAAATTTGACATTGGCAGAATTTCCATCAGCATCAGGTGTTAACGACACTCCTTCTGATGGATTTGATGCCCATGAAACCTTGTTATCTCCTGGGTTTGTTGGGGTTACGGATAGAGTTAATCCGGTTGAATCACCAACTTTTAACGATTGTGAATTACAAGTAATATCGCTCAAGGAAGGATTTGTACTTGCCTCTCCGCCTGAATAAGTCACTGAAAAATTTGTTATCTTTATTTGACCGTTTTTATCAGCAGAAGTCATCGTGATAACTTGGCTATTGCCATTAACGCTCAAAGCATTCCCTGAAGTAATGGTAGGCGTGAATGATGGCGAATTGCTTAATGTATAGGTTAATGTAACAGTTTGAATAGTCACACCATCTGCTCCACTAAATGTTATAGAGGCATCAGACTTTCCTTTTGTCCCATATATACGTATGTCATTGCCATTGCTCCAATAGGTTGCAGTATTTCCTGTGCCAGAAAAAGCTACCGTTATATTTTGATCTAAAGCAACACTACTAAATTTTGTACCAATATCAGACCCAGAAGATGCTGTCCACCCATTTTCAGTCATCAAATCAGATGAAGATTTTGATATGGTGGTAGTTGCAGCCGCCCTTACAGGCACTGCTTTTTCACCACTTCCAACAGCGACCCCTACTCCAACTGCCATTGCTAATCCAATTGATAAAGCGGCAATCTTTGTAAAAAATTTGTTCATATTTTTTCTCCTTTCTTTTTGCTCCCCATCTCTATAGGTGAGCGATATGAACAATCTTGTTTTCTTTTGTGTGAGTTACCTAAAATAACTTTTTCAAAATGAAAACATGATGTTGCAATTTCTAACGATATAGAAATCGCATTTCCGAAAGGTTCTAAATAAGAAAATTATGCATCGATCTTCTTGTCTATTTTTCTTTCGGTGTGAGTAATTATTAATAGAGTGACCAATTCTATTTGTTCATTCCTCACATACTCGAATTATATATTAATGGTAAAGTAAAATGAATATTTTATTTTAATAAATGAATTTCCGATATTTGTGAGATATACTTATTGAAGATATGTTAGAAAGATTAAGCGTTAAGAATTTTGCAATCATTGAAGATATTAATATCTCTTTTAAAAGTGGTCTTACTGTTCTCACTGGTGAAACAGGAGCGGGCAAAAGCTTAATCATTGATTCAATCTCTCTTCTCCTTGGAGATAGGGCGAATTCAGAAATGATTCGTAACGGAGAAGAAAAAGCGATTATCTCTGGTGTTTTTTCTTTCAAGAATAAAAGAATAAATGCTTTGCTTGATTCGTTGGATATTGATTATGAGAATAACGAAATCACGATTGAAAGAATTGTTTCTTTAAATAAAAGTATCATCAAAATCAATAATAAGATTGTCTCTTTAGGAGAACTCAAAGAAATCGCGAAATATCTCGCTGATATACATGCCCAATTTGATATGGTGAAGCTTCTCAATAAAGAAAACTATTTAGAAATTGTTGATGGCTTTAAATATGATTTAGTGAATGAATATAAATCGAATTACTTACTTCAATTAAAAAGACTTAAGGAAAAAGAAAATGAATATCTTTCTTTGAAAAAGAAGATTGATGATATAAAAGAGAAAAGAGACATATATGAATATCAATTAAAAGAGTTGTCTTCTCTTGACTTAAAAGAAGATGAAGAAAATGAAATTGATAACGAAATTGATTTATTAAAAAACTTTGATAAGATTTTTGATTTATTAAGTGAAACAAAACAAATCATCGAAAAAGATTCTTTGTCTGATTTATATCAAATTAAGGAAAACATTAAGGAACTATCAAAATATCAAAATGAATATCTTTCTCTTTCTGAAGAAGTTAGTGACCACTATTACGAACTGGAAGCGATATTCGATGATATTAAAAAGAAGATACGTCATCTCGATTATGATCCAAAAAGACTCGATGAACTCGAAGAGAGAAAGTTTGCTCTTAAATCAATTAAGAAAAAATATGGAAAAGATATAAAAGAACTCATCTCTTACCAAGATGAATTAAAATCGCTACTTCAATCTGATGAAGATTTAGATATTTCTTTATCTGAAAAAAGAAAAGAACTTCTTTCGCTATATGAAGAAACATATCAATCCGCGGAAAACTTATCTTCTTTAAGAAAAGAAATCAGTAAAAATATTGAAAAAGAATTGATGAATAACCTTTCTGATTTATCTCTTAAGAGCAATTTCCATATTGAAGTTACTTCTCATCCTAAGGATGAAAATTTATCTTTATCAATTTTTAATGAAAATGGAATTGATGAAATTGAGTTCTTCATTGAAACCAATATTGGAGAAGGTCTTAAGCCTCTTTCAAAAATTGTTTCTGGAGGAGAGATGTCTCGTATCATGCTTGCTTTAAAAGCTCTTTTCATCAAATCACAAAAAATATCGACAGTCATCTTTGATGAAGTTGATACTGGAATAAGTGGAGAAATCGCTACAAAAGTAGCTTTAAAAATAAAAGAAATATCTTTGTACACACAAGTCATCATTATTACTCATCTTCCTCAAGTTGCCTCATTAAGTAACAATCATATTAAAATCTCAAAAGAAATTATTTCTTCTCGAACATATACAACAATTAAAGAACTTAATTTAGAAGAAAAAATATATGAAATCGCTTTAATGATTTCAGATGGAAAAGTCACTAACAAGCAACTTGAATACGCGAAAGAAATGGTTATCAATAATAAATAGTATTTATTAAATTTTGTTTTTTTATATTGAAAAATAACGCTACTATTTTACTTGTTTTTTCCGAGTAAATTTTTGACTATGCAAATAAGATTGCGATTAACGCCATTAGTTCTTGATGAGAGATAAATCCATCAATTTCATATAAGTAAGGACCACAATATTCTTTGATGCGATTACCGTCAATTTCAGCGATATATGGACCACAATATCTTTTGATTCGATTTCCACTAACTTCGAGTAAATATGGTCCACAATATTCTTTTATTCTGTCTCCGCTTATTTCATATAAGTAAGGACCACAATATCTTTTAATTCTTCCACTACTGATTTCATATAAATAAGGACCACAATATTCTTTGATGCGGCTTCCATCGGTTTCTAAAATATATGGACCACAATATCTTTTGATTCTTGCCATAATGTTATTTCTCCTTAATTAAGTTTAAAATTCATGAGGACTGGATTATGATCAGTATTTTTGAAATCTTTATCAATTGTTTGAACACTATTGACAGTGATATTATCACTGACAATAAATCCATCTAACATATAATATTGATGTTTCAATTTATCTAAAGTTGAATATGGAACATTTAAGCTTCGACAAGTTGGAACTGTTTCATCCATTAGGAAAGAAAATTCTGGATATTGAGTAATATCAATTACTGGACAAACCCAATCATTTCTTTTTGGGTAAAGAGAAAAATATTCTTCTCTAAATGTTTGGTTGAAATCTCCTCCAGCGATGACGTAATTGCCTTTATTTCTTTCTTCATATAAATAATCCATTAAGACTTTGAGTTGTTTGGCTTTTCCTTCTCCATCATCATAAGCTTCTAAATGAAGGTTCACTAAGATGAGTTCTTTTTCACTTCCTTCAATTGGAATTCGATTAATTAAAAGGCATCTTTTGAGATTGAAAAGAGTCATTGGCCAAGAAAAAGGAATTGGTAATTGTCTTCTTTCAGCGTAAGAGACTTGATATTTGGAAAAAGTTGAAATTCCAGAAATAACTTTTCCCATTGGAGAATATATCGGAATAGGAATAAATCCAGCTTGGAAATTTAAAGCAAGGGTATTGTTATATTGATCTTGAGAAAAAGAATTAATAAACATATTTCTTTGATTGGTGTTATATGAACGCCTGCTATCAATATCAATTTCTTGTAATAAGAACATATCTGGATTGATGTTTTTGATATCAGTTGTTATGGCGTTAATATTTTCTATGACTTTGTCATAACTACTTCCGTAAACTTGTCTTCCTCCATCGAGATGGCAATCCATATTTTCATCAAGCGCTCCATAGCCGATATTCCAACTTAAAATTGAATGATCAACACTACTATCAATTTTAGTGGTCACATTTCCATCGACTTGGAGTTTTTCAATATCGCTTACTTTTAGTTCTGTTGCAGAAGCAAAAGCTAAAAATGAACCAATTGCTAAAACCGTAACACCTATTAAAGAACCAAACGAAATTAAAATAATCTTTACGACCTTATTCATATTAATATTTTCTCTTTTCTTATTTATAAGATATCATGAGCAAGAGAAAAAGATTAGAGTTTTTTCTAGAACAAATTCTAATAACAGCAAAAATCACAAAATTCTGGATTTTTGCACTTTGTTAATCGCCCAAATAAACCCTTTAGCGACCCTTTCTTCAACATTTTGAAAGTGATTACCACTATTGAATTCCAAGATGGTTTGATGATTTGGTTTTAAGCATTCATAAGCTTCTTTTATTTTTTTTGAGATGGAAGATAATATTTCATTACGAGTTTTATCTTCTTTATCTCCTAAACTCAAATAAATATATTTCGCATAAGAATGGTTTTCTTTCATATATTTTGTGAAGTCTTTAAACCACAAGGATGGGGAGGATGAAGCAATGGCAATAAAGCGATCAGTGTTATAACTTGCCCAAAGGGCAAATAAAGCGGATAAAGAATATCCTCCGAGGATATATGTTTTATTTTCGTTACATATATTTAAAACTTCTTTTAATGTTTTATCTGAAAGCCCACCAAAAGATTCTTTTCCAATGACCGCATCCATCTTCCAAGGAGATAAATCATCATTCCAATTGTTAACTTTAATCACTAAAAAGCAGAAATCAATACTTGTCTGTTCTTTAATATATTCAATTTCTTTACTAATGGAGTTAAGTTCAAAAGAATCAACAAGTTGAACTAAAACTATATTTGAATCAGTGTTATTAAATTTTTTAAATTCCATTATTGGCCTTGAAAATGATATTTTTCTAAATGCTTTCCAATTATTTCAATCGTTGATAATTTCTCTTCTTTGGTTAGTCTTTTTTTCATTTATGGGGAAATTATATTGTTTACATCACTCTATTTCAATAGTGACACTTTCCTTATTTAAAAGGTTGTTTAGTTCTTCTTTTCTTAAATTGATATGACCAAGTTTTGTATAACTCCAACTATTTGAACCAAAAAATATCACGATATTTGAAGATGAATATAAGACGATATCTCCTGGGACTGTGGTCAATTGATAATCATTACTAACAATTCTTTGATTAAGAGAACCAACTTGTTCAAATCCTCCATATCGACTCATTTCTATTGTGAATGGAGTGAGTTCTTTTAAAGCTTGAGAAGAAGGATTATTAATCCAAGTAACTTCATTAATTTCTTTTTTATCAATAAATAATTTCATTTCTATTTCTCCTTCTTCAATATATGGCTCATTATTTGTGATTTGTTGAGAACAGCCTAATAAAGAAGCCACTAGAAATAACGGAATCAATCTTTTCATTTTCATTATCTTTCTATAATTATTTTATTTATCAAAATATGTTTTGGCTCACATTTGGATGATTAAGCAGTTATAAATTAAATATTATTTTCTTTTTCTTCTAATTGTGGTTTTTTCTTAAATAAGAAGAAGAGATATATTCCGAAGTTAATCGCTGCTAAAGAAGCACCGACAATATAAGCAATGTTCATTGGAATAAATTGTCCAAGAGCGATATTTGGTTCTCCTAAAATATAAGTAGTCACTACTGCAGTCATAATAAAAGCAGGAATTGAAGTAAATAAGGATAGGTATTTATTTTTGCCTTCTTTTAATAAATATGCAGTTGCAACCCATAATGTCGCTGTCGCTAAAAGTTGATTTGACCAAGCAAACCACCGCCACAATAAATTAAAGTTTTTCGTGTCTAAAAAGTTCCAAACACTGATTCCCACAATTACTAAAAATAATGGAAGAGTTAATATGAGTCGATTAACTAATTTCTTTTGATCGAGTTTAAACCATTCTCCTAATATGAGTCGACAACTACGTAACGCTGTATCTCCACTTGTAATTGGACAAATAATGACTCCAACAATCGCTAATACGGTGCCAAAAGGTCCTAATATGGAAGAAGAAATTTCTTGAACAGAAGTTGAAGAACCACCAATAGCGGACAAAGCGCTCCATCCACTACTATCTCCAACGTGATAAAAAGCCATTGCGGCTGCAGCCCAAATTAAAGCGATAACTCCTTCAGCGACCATTGCCCCATAAAAGACTTGTCTTCCTTCTTTTTCGTTTTTAATACATTTAGCAATCATTGGGGATTGAGTCGCATGGAATCCACTTACTGCCCCACAGGCGACTGTGGTAAGCATAAATGGCCACCATGGAAGCCCTCCGTTAGAGGCTGATAAGTCTCTAAAATGATCAATGATTTCAAGCATTGGATATTTGTCTTGTTGGAATAAAATTCCACCTATTACCGATAAAGCCATAACGATTAAGATTACTCCAAATACTGGATATAATTTTCCAATAACTTTATCGATTGGCACTAAAGTTGATAATAAATAATACGCTAAGATGATGATCATCCAAATCCATGCAAAAACTTTTCCTCCAGTAAGAGATTCAAGTAATGAGGAAGGAGAAACAACGAATACAGATGTGACCAAAACTAAAAGAACAATAGAGAAGATACGCATGATTATTTCCATGGCTCTTCCTAAATATTTTCTTGATAATCTGACGATTGAATCACCATTATTTCTTGATGAAATCATTCCTGAGAAATAATCATGAACTGCTCCGCCTAATATACAGCCAAAAACAATCCACAAGAAAACAATTGGTCCAAATAAAGCCCCACTAATGGCGCCAAATATTGGTCCAGTTCCTGCAATATTTAATAATTCAATTAAGAATGCCTTCCACTTTGGAAGAGGTGTGATATCTACTCCATCTGGATTAGCAATCGCTGGAGTTAATCGATCATCGATATTAAAAACTTTTTCTGTGACTCTCGAATAGATAAGGTATCCACCGATAAGTAATATTAAAGCGATAAAAAATGTCCACATGCGATTATTATAATACTTTTAAATCAAACAAACATTTAAATGTTTTTTATATGAAAAATATTGTTTCCTTTTATCGCTAATCGACTACTACAAATTAGCAAAAAACAACGGCGTCGTATCGTCACTATAGCTTTCATCTATTTACTTGTTAGATTGGTGTTGATTTTTCTGCTTCTATATGATTTTATAATTATGGAATTCACCCGTGGTAGCTCATGACTACCGCCTAATGGGAATTCTTTTTATTTATAATTTTCCAAATTTTATCAATATCATCAGGGTATAATTCATAATCCTTTAAAATCTCAATTAACAGTAACTCTTTCCATATGGTGAGGATGTCCTCACCATGGGTATTAATCTTTATCATCAAATGCTTTTTGATATTCAATAAGTTTCTTTTGTAATAGCTTTTTATCAATTAGTTTTGTTTCATATGTACTTATAGCGGTAGGCGAATTGCTTCTTGTTTGGGCATATTCCACAATTGTTTCATTTTTTGATGAGCACAAAATAATTCCTACACTTGGATTTTCTCCTTCTTTTCTTTCTTGCCTATCCAATGCCTCAAGATAAAAATTCATTTTTGAAAGATACTCAGGTTCAAATTCGCCAATTTTTAATTCAAAAGCAACTAAACAAGAATACGCTCTATTATAAAATAAGAGATCAATATAAAAGTCGCGACCACCAACTTGAATACGATATTCTTGACCAACAAAAGAAAAGTCTTTGCCTATTTCAAGAATAAAATCTTTTAAATTGCTTGTTATAGCTGTTTTTAAATCTTTTTCTTTATAATTGTTAGGCAAATCAAGAAATTCCAAAGAATATTGATCAAGTATTTTTGTATTCGGTGCATCTTCTTCTCCAACTACTGGTTCCAAACTTTCTAAAGCATTTCCATTAGATAATAAAAATCTTTCATAGTAATGACTTTGTATTTGTCTATGGAGTTCTCTTTTCGAATAATTGTTTTTAATGCAAAGACGTATATAAAATTCCTTTTCCTCAATTGTTTTAGTACCTTGTAATATTAGCAAATTATTAGTCCAACTCAATTGTGTCACCAGTGGTGAGACAATTATATTGTCTCTATATGTTTCATAAAATTGAATCATCCTATATAAACCAGCTCTATTGAACCCTTTTAAATATGGATATTGTGATTTTATAATTAAAACTAATTTATCAATTGCTTTTGATCCCCAATCTTCTGATTTGACCTTTTCTGACAAATATTTCCCAATCTCAAAATACATTGTTACTAATTCTTCGTTGATTTTCCTATAAGCACTTTGGCGATGATTTTGAATGATGTTTATGATTTCTTTAAATTCTAATTCTTTTTCCATTTTTCATTCCTCAACTATTTCAAATTTGTCAACACCAGGAATAAGAGCACACCCACCCCAGCTACCATGAATTTGACCGATATCATCGATATGTTCAACAATACCTATTTTTCCACTATAAGAGGGTTCACCATCCATGAAGATGATTTTGATTTTGTCACCAACTTTAATCATAAAATAAATCTCCTTTCGTTAGTTGGACAATATGTGTCTTCTTCAAAAGGAGATAAATAAAAACCATCCAAATGAAAAAACACCTTGTTGGCAGTTATCGACTAAGTCCCGTAACTGCTGGTGTTACATCATCCTTGTGATGGCCACATGCTCAATTATTGCTAATTGTGCGGAGCGATGGGCACGATTCATCTTGGGCTTATCCCGCATCTAGGCGGAGAGTTCTTCTTGATTAATCCTCGCTGGAGACCCCTAACGGTCACTTTTACCCTTGGGCAATACTATTCCGCATTACCATACCCTAACACGTAGTATGATAGTCCACATATCCATTGGCCACAGTATTCCTGCGTATGGTCGACTTTGCTATTAGCTAGTTCGTAGCGCCTGTGGTCTAAATATATGAGCAAATATATTATAGCTTAATAATGCTAATACATTAAGCGGAACTTAATGTTTTCTAAAGAAAAGCAACGCTTCAAATCGTTGATACATCAACATTATTAATTTTTCATTTCAAATTTATCTAGAAATTCTTCAAGCTCATCAATTGAGTTAAAGTCAAATCCTCTTTGAGCCATTCCATAAGACAAATAAATGAGTCCATTTTCGCAAATTCCCCATATTCTATGGAAGCTGGCGGCATTTTCAAATGCCCCATTGTCCGAGATTCGGTAATCCTCACAAACTCGTCTTAATCGGTCTATTTCGCCATCCTCTATTTTAAGGATATAGAGTTTATCAAATCTTGGATCGGTCATGATTTAATCTCACTTAGCAATTCTTTCTCTATTTCTCTATAGTGTTTCATCACTGATTTGTCATTACCTGGATTGTTATTAGCAACATCTCTTATCGCTTGGATTTTAGGCGGCCTAATTAAAAAGAAAGTCTTGGCAACTAACTCGCATGGAACAAAATATGATATGAGATATCTCATAAATTCATATTCATTTTGTAGCTTATACTTCTCCATAGTCTTTATGCGAAATTGATTGAATGTTTTTTGAGAAGGAAAAGCTGGTCTTTTGAATCCAACAGTTGCTCTATTCTTTGTATAAAATCTCACTAGATAATAAACCATAGCTATCTCTTCGGAATTAACATCAAGTACTACAAAGCAATTTGTTTTTTCTGAAAAAGGCTTAATTCTTGAGACATATTTATACTCAATATTTGTTTTTTTAAAATATAATTTTAAGAGTTTGCTCAAATCGCTTCCAGAATCATTAAAGAAGAATACTATATGATTTGCGTCTAGAGTCATAAATTCACGCATGCCAAAGTCATGGCTTCTATCCAAAAATGCTGTACTAGTTCTTGGAAAAGTTATGTCTTTATCTCCATCAGGTAAGACTCTAAAATTTCCCTTGTTTGAATAGCCCTTCTTTATCATTAGATATATTTTATGCTTGCTTTCTTCGCTTCCTTTTTCATATCCAAAAACTTCTTTAATAAAGTCAGAGAACGCATCATATGCACTTTGGCTTATATTGTAAACAGCTCCTGAATAGGGGCTTGATTCATCTCCTTTAAGAGAATTCAAATACATTTGTTGCTTATATGATAATTGTCTTGGTTCCTTGTGTTGCTGATAATTTGATTTCGTATTTCTGCCATCAGATAATGATCCATATTTCGTAGCTAAAACAATTAGCACCACTATGCTAGCAATTACAAATATCACTATTACTGCAACTAATCCTGGATTCATATTTCTCCGTGACCTAATTGTGAAAAAATGCCCATTACGCACATCGCGGCACCACCAAACAAAAATGTTCTTGCGTCAATGAAATGAAAAGCGAAATGGGTAATTAAAAGCGAGCCCACTACTGGTAATACTATCCAAAGAAGAATGCCTACTACAAAGCCGACAAAAAAGCCGCTTTCACCCGACATAATTATGCAGTTAACAAATTGCCAAATTATGATAATGCCAAAAGCAATCCATGCGGCCACAAAAAGAAACATGACATTCGGAAAAAAACCTCCGAGAGCGCATAATACAGCTAAAACTATATCAAGAATTATCCAAATCAGATTTATGTCCTCCAAACAGTCCTTTACTATTTTATTGTTTACTAAACGCATCTTCAATATTTATGAAAAGGTTCACTATTACTAAGTGGTTATACAAATAATGTTTAGTTGCCATATATTATTAGTTTAACGACAGAAAAAGAAAAACACTGCAAGTCGCGAATTTTACGTAGGTTTAAAACATCAACCTTGTTTGATGCAAATGAACGATTTTACATTGAAAGTGAACGCTCTATATTAAAACTGAACAGTAATTTTTAATGGAAAATATCATTCAATTCAAAATACTGGCTATTTAAGCTGGCGCCATTTTCTTTGGCGTTCAGATGAATAGAAATAGACGGTTTCTTTTGATACATATTTGAAAACTGGAATTTTATTTCGTTGTTATAAATTTGAGTATCCTCCAATTTAACAAATAATAAAGAACCAATATTATATCTAGTATACTCGTTTAAGTTTCTTCCTTTGACTCTATTATTTGGATCATAAGGAAGCGAGACCTCACCATCGCTATCAATTGTTCCGCCTAATGAATTGATTTTTTGCCTTGCGAATTCTGGAGTAAATACTTTTCCATAATTTCTCCCTGCAGTTCTTATTTCAGACCCTTCGAAAGTAACAAAGTCAAATAAGTATTTAGATTGAGTTGGGACAAGCTTATCTCCTACAACGAGCACGAAACAATCAACTACTTTGATATCTAAAGCGTCAGCAATAATATCTTTTGCTTTATTGTCGTTTAAATAACTTGCAAAATTGAAATTATGTCCTTCCATAGCGAACACATTTGTTAGAGCGTTGAACAATACAACAAACGGAACATACTTAGATCGCTTTTGTCTAAAGTCATTGCTAATAAGTAATCTTCCACGTTCATCATAAAGACCAGTGATATCACATTCTTCAAGCTTTGAAACTTGCTCTTTTATTTCTATTCGTATGCTGACATTAAACTTTGTAAAAACTATATCGACTGTACCGGATGCTCCGCATTGAAACACCAGCGCGTCATAGTGATTATTGTAATAACAATACCTAAATTTTGATCCATCACTGTATCCTTGGGCAGAGAAAATTGCACCAGTTAATTGGCCCGGAACAGAGACTGTAGAATCATCTAGGTCAACATATTTGTCTAGGTGTAGGTGGTTAGCAAGCGTTTGCGCAACAAAACATTCAGTCAAAATACATGGTTGTAACCCCATTCGGTTTTCAAATTGCTTCTTAATTTCTTTATAGGCAGATTTTGATTTCTTGTATTCAGTAAATTCATTTGGAAAAGCATTTTCGAAATCTTCAAAAGAAACATACTTATTGCGCTCAACTTTATATAGCTCATCTAATTTTTTAATTTTTGTAAAAGGAACTATAAGTTTGATTAAATTACCACCATTAAAAATCTGGTTAAAAAAGTATTGAATAGTTTTCTTATTTGTCGGCATAACTATAGCAACTCCTTATTACTATGAATCAGTTCAAAACAAACATCGCCAAACATCATTTTGTTAAGTTCTTCTCTATATTTATTTGGGAATTTTATCGACTCTTGCATTATTCCTGCATTCTTTTTGTAAACGAGATATTTGTTCTCATTCCTTATCATCTCTTTACAAAAGTCCACTGTGTGACTATCAAAAACGCATTTCCTCGGCAAAGGTATTTGCAAAAGAAGGTTTTTCGGAACGAGAATACCGCCATCAAACATTCTCCACCAAAGATATGCATAACTAGAATTTAAAAGGGCATACAAAAGATAAAAAGATTTCTCATCTTTTGCATAAAGATCAATGTTTCCATTTCGGTTAAGTTCTTTTGCACTACCAACAATAAAATATCTAGCCGATGAATTGATATGAACGCAGTATTTACTATTTTGTTCAGAAATCTTCTTCTCTACTAAATCTTCAAAAGTTTTATTGCTTCTAACGGAATAGACAAAATCTTCAAGTTCTTTGAAACACTTAAGCGGGCGAGTTAAGTCCTGAGCGACCAAGCCAAGTTGATTCTTAACATAGTTAATATTTATTATTTTTTCGCGTTCATCAGTTTTGAATCTTATTAAATGAGTTAAATGATATCCTTTGGTTTCGCTTTTATTGAAAACTAGAACGCTAGCTCTTACACCATTGGCGGTATTTGTATTAAAAACTCCTTGTTTTCTTCCGTTAAACAAAGTTCCTGGAACGTTATCGAAAGAATATATTTCACCACAACCAGATTCGAACAATATTTTTCTAATCCCTGAAAACTTTGATCCAACTATATATGATTGAGGTGAAACAATGACAGCCTTTTTAGCGTTGCGAATCATCTTTTCAATAAAACCTACATAAAGATCTTTTGATTCAGTAATCGCACTTTTAAATTCCCATCCACTATCTATTACTTTTATTTGTGAATAAGGAGGATTTGAAATTATGTAACAATCCTCTGGAATTTTAACTTTTTTAGAAAGGAAATCGCCACAAACTGCATGTATATTATTCTCGTGAAGATTAAATAAGACAGATATTCTTGCTTTGCAAATTTTAATTGCTGTCTTATCTAAATCGTATATGTATATTTCATGAGATATTGTTTTAAACAATAAATCAGATTTATCTTTAATTTTTTGTAAAACTTCAATTATCAGATTTCCACATCCGCAGCCAACATCTGCAATATGATTGATGTCGCTGTTTTCAATAAGCAAGTCGGCCATTAAATCAGAAACATCTTTTGGTGTGTAATATTTACCTGCTTCCTTTTTTGAATATTTGTTCTCTACAGCAAGTCCTATTTCATATAACCTTCCAATGTCATAAAAATCGACATATTTATTTCCAAACTCTTCAATACCCAACTCCTTTAAAAGTTGAATAAGAGCATCCCATACTCCGCTTAAACCGTATTTCAAAACAAGTGATTCGTACTCACCAAGTGTGAATTGTTTTTGCTTTAACAAAACGTAGAGGTTACTACCCATCCGAAATCAATTCCATCCTTAGATACATCAAAGTAGTAAATACTACCCAAATGTATATTAATTATATTTCAGGTGGGTTTTATGTGCAACGCAGATGTGTATTACAATGCTCGCATGAACGTATTAGAAAAAGTTAAAAAATTACAGGTAGAAAGAGGCTGGTCAACATATAAACTCGCTTATGAAGCTGGTTTAACTCAGTCAACTTTATCGAATATGTTCGCTAGAGGAACTTGCCCAACAGTAGATACACTTGAAAAAATATGTGCAGCATTTGATATATCACTTGCGGAATTTTTTGAAAGTGACGAGAAAAAAGCACATGTTTCAAAAGAAGAACTAGAATTGCTTAATAAATACAGAGCATTAACCGATAAAGAGAAAGACGCTGTCAAATCAATGATCAACGCTTTGTTTCAAAAGTAAATTACTACATATTGATTTTTAATGTTGGTAATTACTTATAAAATTTGCATATGGACTAAGCGAAAAGTATGTCTAATAAAGCTTCTAAGGTGCAAGTTATATTAATTTGACAATATTACTTCGATTATTTCGTATAGTTCTTCGCTCAAAGTTCCATCTAAATAATGGCTTTTAAATATTGTCATAGAAAGCACATAACTTTGAATTCTTTTTCTATAATCCAAATATCTAATAATAAGTTCATCATATTATATTAGATTTTTAAAAAGCAAAATAACTAATTTAATAATTTAATATTGTAGGTTATTTGCTATTATTTATTTTTAATAATTATTAAATTTATTTAATAAAATAAAGAAAACACGGCATTGCCGTGTATAAAATGTAGGTTGTGTTAGTTAATATGTAATATACATAATAACTATTTTTTTATTTTTCCGGATGGAAATTTATACTAAAAGTATACTTCTGAAGCATTCATACTGTCAATGTATAATCGAAGTTAACTAAGCGTCGAGCCTCCTGACAGAATCGTAACCTACAAGATATGCTTTAATGTCCAAATGGCCCATGATGGCCTGAGCCACTACTCTCCACTGTTTTTATAGATTTTAAGGCCTCTTCTTTAGAAGTAAAGACTCTTGACCTTCTTAATCTAATTGCCCCTTCTGTGCCTTTTATTTGTACGGTTATAAAATCTCTTGTTTCTTTTAAGATAATAACTTCAGTTGGAATACGATTTGATTCTAAGATCCAGGCCATAACTAATTTATAACTGAGCAACAAAACTCATAACTAAAAACTAGCACAAGAAATAACAATGTACAACATCATTTTTGATGTATTAATTTGCATTTTACTTAGTAAATTTTGTTTTTGGTTCGATTCGGAAGGGGTGTGCTTATAAGAATCTCCTTTCAGAAACGAACCAATAAAAAAGACCCTCAATTTTGCAT
>JAGBLE010000031.1 GCA_017635565.1 Bacilli bacterium | reverse complement strand
ATGCTTATTTTGACCTATAAAAAGCAAAGGTGATACATCTTCGCGGATGTACCACCCTAAACTTTATAGATTTTGAGATATTTTTCGAGTATCCCACTCTAGACCACTCTAGATTCTAGAGAGCCCTACAAATAACGTTTAATTCAAATTTTATTATAAGTTATACTTATTTACTTGTTAAAAAGGCAACATAACCTCGATAAGCTTCAAACAAATCTGCCTTAGAAACGATTTCCATAGGTGCATGCATATTATGAACCGGTAAGCCAGCATCAATAACATTCATATTGTAATTACCTAAGATATAGGCAATTGTTCCTCCGCCGCCTTGATCAACCTTTCCAAGTTCAGCGTTTTGCCAGCAAACTTTCGCATCATCCATGACTTTTCTTACCCAAGCATAATATTCTGGGTTAGCGTCATTGGAACCGCTTTTACCTCTTGAACCTGTATATTTATTAAAAACAAGACCATAAGAGAAATAAGCACTGTTGTTTGGATCAGAAACACCTGAATAAAGAGGATCATATCCAGCAGAAACATCGCTTGAAAGCATCTTGGAATTTTCCATAGCGATTCTGGCTTTCCATAATGGATCTTTTTCTCCAGAAAGTTCAATTAATTTTGCAATTGCGTTTTCAAAGAATCTTGATTGAGCACCAGTGGCACCAACAGATCCGATTTCTTCTTTATCAACTAAAACGCAACATCCAGTATATTCTGGGTTTTCAACATCTAATAAAGCGAGCAAAGAAGTATAAGCACAGCAACGGTCATCATGACCATATCCTGCCACCATTGATTTATCTAAGCCATAATCTCTTGCTGGTCCAGCAGGAACAACTTCAATTTCTGCAGAGACAAGGTCTTCTTCATCAATTCCATATTTCTTATTTAATATTTTTAAGATGTTTGCTTTAACTGCATTACTATCTTCACCTTTTAATGGTTTGTTGCCGAGAGTGACATCAAGATTTTCTCCTTCAATAACTCTAGCCGCAGTTTTTGATAGTTGATCAGCAGCGAGGTGAATTAACAAATCAGAAATACCAACAACTGGGTCTTTTGGATCTTCACCAATATTTACTTCAACAGTAGTTCCATCTTTTTTACAAACCACACCATGGAGAGCAAGTGGGATAGTTACCCATTGATATTTTTTAATTCCACCATAATAATGAGTGTCCGCTAAAGCAAATTCATTTCTTTGGTAGATTGGGTGTTCTTTTAAATCCATTCTAGGAGAGTCGATATGTGCTCCTAAAATTCTTAATCCTTCAGTAATTTTCTTTTCGCCTAAAACAAAAGCACAAACATTTTTATTTTTATTAACAAAATAAACTTTATCTCCTGGCTTAACTGATTTAACTGAATCAACATTGACAAAGCCTTTTTCATTTAAACGCTTAACAGCTTCTTTAACCGCTAATCGTTCAGTCTTACTCGCTGATAAAAATTCTTTATATCCTTCAGCGAACTTCATGACTTCTTTTTCTTGTTTAGAGTCATAATTTTTCCATGCATTAGTTCGATACATATTTATTTCTTCCTTTCTTATAATTTTTATTAAGTATTTATGATCAATTGAATTTATGAATATGAATGTCATCAATTTGATGACAGTTAATTCTACTGCAATTATTTATTTAATTGCAAATAAAGTGCAAACTTCATTAATTAATAAATTTATTAATAAGGTCTTGTGAATATATAACTTTTGTTCCTTTAACAACTGAGTTAACAATAAAAACGTTAGAGCCAATTACTGAATTTTCTTCAACAATTGTTTCTCCGCCCAAAATTGACGCTCCAGAATAAATAATGACATTATCTTTAATGGTTGGATGTCTTTTCTTACCAGATAATTCATGACCTTCTTTTAAAGAAAGAGCCCCTAAAGTTACCCCGTGATACATCCTTACGTAATTTCCAATTTCACTAGTTTGACCAATAACAATACCAGTGCCGTGATCAATAAAGAAAGGGGAACCAATTTTACATCCTGGATGAATATCAATACCTGTTTGACTATGAGCGGTTTCAGTAATTAAACGTGGAACATAAGGAATGCCAAGCTCATATAAAATATGGGCGATACGATAAAAGAGAATGGCAAAAAATCCTGGATAGGTAATCACTATTTCTTCTTTTGATTCACTTGCAGGGTCACAATCAAAGAAAAAATCTAAATCTTTAAGCATTTTCTCCTCTAACCCCTTTAATTCTTTAGAAAAATATTCGAAAGTTTCTTTACAAATATCTCTTTTGTATAGCTTTTCAATTTTCTTAAGTTTTTTTATTCTAAAAGATTCTTTTGAACAATTTTGTTTTTCAAAATATCCAGGAAAGAGATAACTCCTCACTTCAAGGACAAATCGATATACGTTTTCTTGTTTAGGAAATGTTTCAAAGCATGTTTCTTGTTTCATATGTGCACCCATGTGTAAATATAATAACAAAATTAACAAACCAAACGAAATAAAAGCGTATATAATATATCTCGAGAGGTAAATAATATTATGAACAAAGAAGAACTCGTTCTTTCAAGTTGCGATGAATATAAGCTTTCAGTTGCTATTTTTGAAGCAGAAAACGCGAAAGCAAATATTTTAGTAATCCACGGAATGGAAGAACATAAAGAAAGATATGATGACTTTGCCTCATTTTTGCAGGCTCACGGCTATAATGTCATCACAAGCGATTTAAGAGGACATGGAAGTAACGCTCCTATCTTATCCCACATTGCCGATGATAAAGGCGAAGAATTAATCATTCAAGACCAACAAGAAATTACCAAATACATCGAGAAGAGATTTCCAAATCTTCCAATCATGATTTTTGGCCATTCAATGGGCACTATTATTAGTAGAGTTTTACTTGAAAGCGATTCAAAAAAATATACAAAAGTTGCCTTAAGTGGATATGTCAATCCTAATGGAGCAGCAGGATTTGGTGCAGCATTAAGTGATTTACTCGCGATGTTTAGAAAGCCAACTGGCCACTCAAAATTCATCACTGGACTTGCGGTTGGTCAATTTGCAAAGGCAATTGAAAATAGAAAAACCGATTTAGATTGGCTTTCATATAATGAAGAAAATGTTCAAAATTATATTAACGATCCACTTTGTGGAGTTGAATTTACATTAGGTAGTTATAGCGTTTTATTCAGATTAATGAGTAAAATGAATGACACGAAGAATTATAAAGACACTAATGTTGATATGCCTATTTTGCTTATCTCTGGAGTAGATGATCCATGCACAGGAGGAGAAAAAGGTAGACAAGCTTCATTAGAAAATCTTAAAGATGCTGGATTTAAAGATATCTCAGTTATAACTTTAGATAATATGAGACACGAAATCTTAAACGAAAAAGATAAGCAAAAAGTTTATGATGATGTCTTAAATTTCTTCGATAAATAATTAACCTATAAATTTAAAGAATCAGGATTAAAATTTCCTGATTTTTTTATTTTACGAAGTCACAAAAAAAGTAGCCCACAAGGACTACTTTAATTAGTTTTTTAAATTTGAATTATTCTTCAAGTGAAATGTATGAGCAGGAAATCGAAGCAAGAGCAAATGTAACTGTATCTTCAACAATTAATGCATCAGCTTGAATTTCAGCAGCATCATCAGCACCAAAATAAGTTGACAAATCTGCAACAGCTACAGGCATAAGGTCAATTTCGACTGATAATAAGTAAACGCCAGTAGCAGATCCTTCGCTGTTTAATTCATATAATGCATATGCACCAACAAGGGCGCTTCCAGGAATATAAAGATATGGTTCATTGCCCTCTTTCATAATATAAGTTGCATATTTACTATACAATTGCTCGGTCATATTCATGAATAATCCGTCATATTCTTCATCGTTAAGTAATTCTGTGATGAGTGGAGCAGAAACAGTTGTCCCTTCGCCTTCTTCAGCCTCTTCTGTTTGATAACCGATGGTATATAAGAATTCATCTAAACTAATAACTGGATCACCTGATGCAGCTGTTGTATACCAAACAGCATCAAATGCGGCACCTCCAGAATAGACTGCGTTCCCTTGTTCATCTTTTCCTTCATAAACAACGTCATCGCCTACTTCAATCATTGCGGCAGCGCTATTTCCAAAGAATAATGTTGCGGATTGAGTAACCAATTTCTTTTCTGTGGCGTATGGTTCTGGTGCAGGTGTAGAAGAGTTTCCACAGCCGACTAAGCCTACCAACGAAGCTAAGCCTAAAACAAATAAACTACTTTTTTTCATGTATAAATTCTCCTTTCTGAAAAATTTGTATGTTTGAATTGAGTATAAAACATGAAAATAAAAAAATACAACAATTTTTTAAAATTTTAGTTTCGTTTAAGTTTCGGATTCAATCTAAAGAATTAGATTTTATTAGTAGATGTATGCTCAATAATCTTATATAAACTTGGGGTTAGAATGACTGTTGAAATAATTTCTAAAATAAAATTTATTCCGATCATTCCAGCAATTAACGCTATACCAATATTAGGGAATTGAGAAGGCGTTGATTCCACCATATTATTTAAAATTGGAGTGAAAAATATTACTGCAAATATCGAGAATAAACCAGTATTAATTATTGGAACTAATATTGAAGCAATAATTGAAGATAAAAGTTTATGATTCTTAAATATTTTAGGAATAAAACCTGCAACAACTCCTGCGATAGTTGTTTTTAAAATACAGGTTAAGACAGTGCCAACTGGGCTAACAGCAAAGAATACTTGCATTGTACTTGGAGAAATTAAAACCATCACTCCGCAAACAAATCCTAAAAATCCTCCAACAATTGGACCATATAAAATAGCGCCAAGCGCAATTGGGATTAAACTAAGATTAATATTAGCGAATCCTGGGTTAATATAATTTCCAATAATTTGTAGAACAATCTCTACCCCGGTAATAATTCCAGTAGCGGCAATCATCCTTGAATTAAAATAATGTTTCTTTTCCATTGCGTATCAATTATATACATATCTTTTAAAAACAATAAGCATAATATTTATTTTTTGAAATAATATTTGGCCTATCCACTACTTATAGTTCAATTAATGCTTTACAAATAAAATTAGATTGCATGCAATTTAATTATTAAAAGGAGGCATTTATTATGTCTGTACATGAATTTGTAGTTAAGGACCAAAAAGGAAACGATGTTTCTTTAAAAGAATATGCAGGAAAAGTATTATTAATCGTCAATACCGCTACTGGATGCGGCTTTACCCCTCAATATAAGGGTTTAGAAGAATTATATGAAAAATATCGTGAACAAGGATTTGAAATTTTAGATTTTCCTTGTAATCAATTCTTCCGTCAAGCACCTGGAAGCGATGAAGAAATCAATCAATTCTGTTCTCTTAGATACAATACTCAATTCCCAAGATTTAAGAAAATTGAAGTTAACGGAGATAAAGCAGATCCATTATTCATTTACTTATGTTCACAAAACGAAAAGAACAAATATAAAAGAGTAAAATGGAATTTTACAAAATTCTTAGTCGACCGCGAAGGTAATGTTATCGGTAGATTTGAACCAAGCGACAAACCTGAATCTTTTGAAAACGCGATTAAAGAAGCTTTAGAAAAATAAAAATGAATAATTACGGAGACGAAATATTAAAGCTTTCTAATCAAATTTGTTTTCCGCTTTATGCGACAGGAAAAGAAATAGTTAGAAGATATCAGCCGTATTTAGAAAAATACGACTTAACTTATACTCAATATATCGTTTTAATGGTTCTTTGGGAAAAGGACCATGTGAGTGTTAAAGAAATTGGCTCTCATCTCTATCTCGATAGCGGCACTCTTACTCCTTTACTAAATAAATTAATTAAAAAAGGATATATAAGAAAAGAAAAAGCTCCTCGCGACGAAAGAGAACTTATCATCTCTTTAACCAAAGAAGGAGAAGAACTCAAAAAAGAAATAATCGAAGTTCCTCCTAAGATTGCAAAAAAAGTTAAACTTAATCAAGAAGAGGCAAAAATGTTGTATACTCTTTTGTACAAAGTTTTGGACGGTTTCAAAGAAGATGAATAGAGAAAAGAAAATAATTCAAACAAGTTTTATCGGAATCGGAGGTAACTTGTTACTTGTTGCTGGAAAAGCGATTATTGGATTTATTGCAGGATCTGTTTCAATTATTCTTGATGCAGTTAATAACTTAAGTGACGCATTAAGTAGTATCATAACCATTGTTGGAACTAAATTATCCACCAAGAAACCAGATAAAAAGCACCCTTATGGACATGGAAGAATTGAATATCTCACTTCCTTAGTCATCGCTGTTATTGTTCTTGTTGCGGGTGGAAGCGCGATATATGAATCAATACAATCTTTGATTAGTCAAACTCAAGCAAATTATAGCGATTTGAGTTTAATCATCATCTCAATTGCAATCTTAGTTAAAATTGCTCTTGGATTATATTATCGAAAAGTTGCTAAAGATGTTAATAGCGACGCTCTTAAAGGAAGCGGAACAGATGCGTTATTTGATTCTCTCCTCTCCTTAGCCACTTTAATCGGTGCTATTATCGCAAGATATACTGGAATGTTCATCGAAGGATATTTAGGTATCGTTATCGGCTTATTCATCATTAAAAGCGGGATTGAAATCCTTTCTAACGCAGTTAGTAATATTATTGGAGAAAGATCGAGTAATGAAATTGCAATCGCAATCAAGCAAACCGTTAATTCCTTCCCGGAAGTTATTGGTTCTTATGATCTCATTCTCAATAATTACGGACCAAATCGAGCAATAGGTTCAATCCATATTGAAGTTAATGATCAGTTAACCGCAAAAGAGATTCATCCATTAACGAGAAAAATTGCTCAAGAAGTATATGCAAAATTCGGTGTTATTTTAACGATTGGAATATATGCTTCAAACACCAGTAATCCAGAAATTCTTCAAATTAGAAAAGATATCCGAGAACTCGTTAAAAAATATCAGAACATCAAACAAACACATGGCTTCTACGTTGATGAAGAATTAAAACAAATATCATTTGATATTCTCATTGATTTTGATGAAGAACATCCTGAAGAACTCCAAAATTCATTAGTGAATGAACTTAAAAAACTTCATCCAAATTATGATTATTCAATTGTAATCGACAATGATTTCACAGATTAAAAAAAGAGAACAACATTCAATCGTTGTTCTCTTTTAATTTAATAAATTAAATTATTCAGCAGGATTTTCTGTAACTTCTTTCGTTTCTTCTACTGGAGTAGATTCAACATCAACAACTTGTTTATTGTCTTTAGATAAACGGGCCGCTCTTCTTTGAGCTTTTTCGTAATCTCGATCGCTTGTTTTAGCAAAAATTAATAAAACAATTGTAGTAGCGACAACCGCAACACCAAGAATGATAAATCCTTGGTATAAGAATCCTAATGTTCCTAATTTGTTATTAGCAATAGCTAAATCACTATTGTGTTTAATGAATTCGCAGCTAACGCCTAAAGCGATATAAATTAAGCCCCAGAGGCCTAATAAGCCAAGAATAGAATAAGCGACAATTTCAAATATTGATAAAGGGAGTTTTTTCTTCATAAAGTTACCTGCTAAATATTATTAAGCTTGTGTTCCGCCTTGAGCTTTACGGATATCCGCAAGCATTTCTTGTAATGCTTTGTTAAAGAGTTCTTGCCATGCTGGTCCACTCTTTTGAATTAAAGCGTTGACACCATCGAGAGCTTCCTTGAATAAATCTGGGAAGTTTTTATTATCTCTTCTATCTCTTCTACCTTCAGACATTTCGATGACTTGAATACATTTATCAAGAGCGTCAAGAGTTTCATTATCAGTGAAGTGATTATGTTGTCTGACAGTTCTAAGCAATTCAGCGTATTTTGATAATTCGTTTTGAACGATAAAATTACTTTGTGGAGATGGTTTTCCTTGATTCTCACCCATGACTTTTTGGAATTCAAAGAATGATTTTTGGAAATCTTGCATGGCGAGTAAGAAAACGAATAATCGATAATGACGATCATCTACTGGCATTAAGTCTTCGATGATTGGTTCATTTTCATTTTGTCTTCTCGCTAAATTGACATGGAAATAAATGATATCTCTAAGTGGTTCCATTAAATTAATGACATAGTCATAAATTTTTAAGTGTTGGGAATGATCCACTCTGATTTTTCCGTCAGCGGTTTTTGTTAAAATGGTTGATTCATCACCATAAACTTCATCGAGCATTTCTTTATATTTTGTTAAGAAAGATTCGAATTTGTCTTTGTTGGCTTCTAAGAATTTTCCAAGTGGAGTTTCAACTTCAAGACCTTTGGTGAGAACCGCTTTTCTTTGGTCGAAAATTTTAGCATCGTGTTCACGTGGTAAGACATATTCAAGAGTGTCTCTTAAATGTGTTGCAACGTGGATAATGTCGAAATTGTATTGATTGATATTTTTCATTTTTCTAAGCCCTCCTTCAATACATTTAGGGAAGATTAACTTCACACGCGGATAGTTCTTTTCTAAATGTTGGGCTTTATCTATTATACACAAGTTATTGAATTTATCATAAAAAATATTTTTTATTGATATCGCGAAATAAAAAGAAGTGGCAGAAATCGCCACTTCTTTCAAAATATTTTTTGTTATTTGATTGGGTTTTCAGCTTGGATAACTCCATAGCCGCCATCGTTACGGATATAGACTGTAGAAATTCTATCATCCTCTTCATCTAGATACATGAAGAATGGGTGCCCAAGAGCTTCCATACGAGTGATGGCTTCTTCAATGCTCATCGCTTGTAGATAATATGATTTAGCTCTAACAATAACATCTTCTCCTTCTTCTCTTTCTTCGGCTTCGATTTGGTCAAAATCAATAGCCTTTCCTAAAGAAAGACGGTTATTGCTGCGATCCATTCTCGTTTTGATTCTGCGCATTTGATCTTCGAGTTTATCAATTGCTAAATCGATTGCAGCGTATAAGTCTTCATTTTCGACTTCTGCTCTAAGAGGCATTTGAGGTAAGAAGATTGTAACTTCAACTTTTTGCACAGTCTTATGTGCACTAACGACGCAACGACATTCAACATCTTCTTTAATGAGAAAATATTTGTCCATCTTTGCGAGTTTGGTTTGAAGAGCATTCGAAATTCCTTCTGTTACTTCGATGTTCTTTCCGATGATTTGATATTTCATGATATATAGGCTCCTTTCCAAATTCCTGAAATAGGATCACACTTTTATTATAACTAAATATTTATTAAATATTAAAGTTAATTGAGAAGAGACTTAATCATTTTAACCTTATCTAGCTTTTCCCAAGGTAGTTTGACATCTGGTCGACCAAAGTGGCCATAATTAGAAATATTTTGATATTTAAAGGTTGGTTTTTTAAGAGAAAAATTCTCAATAATCATTCCAGGTCGGCAATCAAATACTTCCTTAATGATTTCCAAAATCTTTTCGTTTGTATATTGGCTAGTTCCAAAAGTATCCACTGCAATACTGAGCGGCTTGTTGACTCCAATCGCATAAGATAATTGAATCTCACAGCGGTCCGCAACTCCAGCGGCAACTAAGTTTTTAGCGATATATCTCGCCATATATGCACCACTGCGGTCAACTTTTGATGGATCTTTTCCAGAAAAAGCCCCTCCACCGTGATGAGCGCTTCCGCCATAAGTATCAACGATGATTTTTCTTCCAGTTAATCCAGTATCTCCAGCAGGTCCACCAATGACAAATCTTCCAGTTGGATTAATTAAGTAATTAAAATCTTCATTAAATCCAAAACTTCTCGCCACTTTTTGCATGATTTCTTCATGGACATATTTCTTAAATGAATCCAGATCAATATCTGGGTCATGTTGAATTGACATCAAAATATTATCAATTCTTAAATGGTTTGGGTCAGTATAATCAATGGTGACTTGGCTTTTCATGTCTGGACGTGCACCAATGAAAATTCCAGCGTGTCTTTGTTCACTTGCTTCTCTAACTAATTTATGGGCAAAAACAATTGGCAAAGGCATATATCCTTCAGTTTCGTTACAAGCATAGCCAAACATCATTCCTTGGTCTCCAGCCCCTAATTCTTCTGGTTTACTTTGGTTTACTCCACGATTGATATCTGGGGATTGTTGTTGAATTTTGTCGACGATTTTAATCTTATGATAATCACATCCATATTCAGGTTTGTCATAACCTATTTTTTTGAGAACTTTTTTTACGATTTGTTTTACTTTAATCGGTTCCTTACAGGTTATTTCCCCGCCGACAAGAATAAAATTGGTGGTTGCAAAACATTCGCACGCCACATGGGCGTCCTTATCTAGTTTAAGACAAGCATCCAAAATCGCATCACTAATTTGGTCGCAAACTTTGTCTGGATGTCCTTCGCTTACTGATTCAGATGTAAATAAGATTTTTTCGTTATTCATTTATGATACCTCTATTAAAAAACTCCTCCCAGAATAGGGAGAAGTTTAATATTCTTCTCATCTTATCGTTCAAGGTTCTGGGTCCTTGCTAAGGAAGAGCACTTACTCGCTTGAGAGTTGCTACTGTGTTTTTTCATCCTTCTTACGCAGTTCTTGATAAGCATTAAGTATTTTATATAAATATAATTATTGATTCAAGTATTGTTTGATCGCTTTTGCTAATTGATCTGGACAGCTAGTTCCGTTACGGCATTGAATTCCTTCAAGGCGATTCATCGCATCTTCGAGTTTCATTCCTTTTAAAAGGGCCGCTAAACCTTGAGTGTTTCCACGACATCCGCGGATAATGCGAACTTCTTGGATAATTCCGTCTTCGTGATCAATGAACATTTCAACGGAACACACTCCTTTAGGATAATAATGAATGGTTTCCATTATTTAACAATCTTTCCGTAAACAGTTCCACTACATCCAGCAGCGTTACTTTCATCAGTGTCAATGTGCATTGCTAAGGCAAAATCATCTCTCACTCTAACAACAACATCTCCAAAAATTAAGCTTCTTTCTGGACAATTGACTTCAACTTTAACGATTTCACCGTTTTTAACGCTGAATTCTTCAGCATCTTTTGGAGTCATATGAATATGACGTTTAGCAACGATACATCCTTCGCTTAATTCAAGTTCTCCAGCAGGACCAACAAGTTTGATTGGAGCGCTTCCACTAATGTCACCACTTTCTCTAATAACAGCAGGAACTCCTAATGTTCTCGCATCAGTTGCACTGATTTCAACTTGGGCATTCTTTCTAAAAGGTCCAAGGATTGAGACATTATTGATTGTTCTTTTTGGTCCAACGATGTCTAATCTTGAAAAAGAAACGAATTGTCCTGGTTGACTTAATGGGGCTCTGACTTCAAGTTTAGCGTCTTCGCCGAATAAAATTTTGAATTGTTCTTCATTTACATGAATGTGTCTAGCACTTGTTTCAACTAATATTTCTTTCATTTTTACATTTACCTCTGTGTGCGATTGATATTTTAACAAATATCGAAATAAAAATCATTATACACTTGTCTTTTCTTTATATTTTTCTTAAAATAATCAAGCAACTTGGAAATGCGCAGGTGGCGGAACTGGTAGACGCGTACGTTTGAGGGGCGTATATCGCAAGATGTGTGAGTTCGATTCTCATCCCGCGCACCAAATTGAATGAATTCCATTGACTTAGTCGATGGTTTTTTTATTTATTATAAAAACTTATATGCTATAATTCTATTGTAAACATAAGTAGACCACAGGCGCTATGAACTAGCAATTAGCAAAGTCGACCATACGCAGGAATACTGTGATAAATGTTTATGTTCACTATTAGCATGTGTGTTAGGTGCTGATAATAGGGAAAGTATCGCCCAATGGTTAAAGTGACTTGGTTTTAAAGGTCTCCAGTGATCAATATCTATATAACTCTCCACCTTGATGTGGGACAAGGTATAGACAAATCACGCCTATCGCTCCCTACAATTAATTTATTAATTGAATATGTGGCCATCACAAGAATGATGTAACACCAGTAAGTAAGACTAATGAAAGGATTAGTTGTTATTTACATTGGTGTTTTCATTATGAGAATAAATGATGGCTTTTGTTTTTTTCTCCTTTTGAAGACATAGATTTTTAGTCAAACGAAAGGAGATTTTATTAGTGAAAAAACACAAATATGACTACGCGATAAGCGCAATAAAAGAAGCGATATTGAAATGTCAATATGATGCAGTTAAGTCAATTAATGAGAAACAATTAATCTTATATTTTGCAATCGGAAAATATGTTTCTGTTAATTCCAGAAATGGTCATTGGGGAGAAGGAGCGATTGACTCCATCGGTGAACAATTAGAAAAAGAAATGCCTGGATTAAGAGGATTTTCTCCAAGAAACATCCGTGCAATGAGGCAATTCTATGAAGAGTGGGATTTTCTGGAAAACATTCAAAATAATAATTTGGAACCCGCGGGTGCCAAAATTGACAATCAAATCATTTTTACTGATTTTATTAGAGATAATTTTTTTCCAATCCATGATTTTTTATCAATCGGATTTACATTGCACAGAATAATCATGAGCAAAATTAAAAATGTTGACGAAAGGGTCTTTTATATAAAAAGAACAGTATCAGAAAGATATTCAAGGAATGAATTGCAAGATTCAATCAAAAGAGATGACTACCATCATCAAGGTAATTTTCCAAATAATTTTAAATCATCACTCTCTTCGCCCATTCAGGCGTTTAAAGCTATCAACACTTTTAAAGACGAATACCTACTTGATTTTGTGAACGTAGAAGAAATTGACATTAGAGACAAACAAGACATTGATGAAAGAATAATTGAAAACGGAATTGTAAATAACATTAAAAAATTCATATTAACTTTCGGTAAAGATTTTGCCTTTATTGGCAATCAATATCATCTAGACGCTTTTGGGGTCGATCAATACATTGATTTGCTCTTTTTCAATAGAGAATTGAATTGTTTAGTTGCGGTCGAATTGAAGAAAGGCGAATTTAAAACTGCATATCTAGGTCAGCTCAGCGGATATCTGAGCATTCTTGAGAAGTTTGAGAAAAAAGAGCATGAGAATTCCCCTATCGGAATTATTCTATGTAAGGATGTTAATAAGTCCTATGCAGATTATGTAATTCAAGACTATGCAAAACCAATGGGTATCTCTACCTACAAAAATATGTCTAACAAAATTAGAAAATGTTTGCCTAGTGTCGAAGAATTCATACAGATAATGGAAGGCAAAAAATAAATTTGCCATCCTCAATAATTTTCTTGTCTTATCTATAAAAAAATCTTTTAATTAAAGATAGAAAGGAGATATAAGAATAATGAAAAAGTACTTAACATTAAAAAATCTTTTGATTTGCTGTGGCGCATTTTTAGCTTTACTCGTTTTCATCTTCTCATTCCTTGCTTCCCTCAGAGTGACAAATGGTTCAAACTGGGCAGAATACAAAGGAATTATTTGGGGTGTTGCAAGAATTAACTATTCTGATGGAAGTGCTGATATTCTTGCTCAAGCAGATAGAATTGGTGCATCCGTTTTAGCCTTAATCGGTTCCATTTTAGTAATTCTTGGTGGAATTTGCGCTGTTGTTTTAGCATTAGTCGGAAATAAATTCCTCAATGATAAACTTCTTAAGATTTTCTTAATTGTTTGTGGTGGCTTAATTGTTCTCGGTGGTATTTTCACTTTCTTTGCTGAAGGTGGACACTATGCCGCTGGAGCTCAAAAAGCTGGAGTTTCAGTTGATGATTACAAATCATTACTTACTATAGGTGGATCAACAGTTTCATGTGCCTTACCAATCGTTACCCCTCACTTTCTTTAGTCGCCACCTTTAAGTATTATGGCGGACCAGAGATGGTAAAGGTTCACTATGTATCAGTTCAAACTGCCTCCAGTTTATAGAAGAAGTCCTACTCTGCTTTTTCTTCAGCAATGACTACTTCTTCTGGTTCAGGAACATCAGCTGGAATATCATCTGGATTTAAATCAAGACCATCTATAGCCTTTTTTAAAGCTAAGAATTTTTTGATTTTCTTTGCTTTAAGTTTTTCAGCTTTTGCTTGAGCTTTAGCAGCCAATTTGGCTTCTTTCTCTTCTCGAGCTTGTCTTTCATTTTCATCTTTAATTCTTTGAGCCTCTACCTCTTCAGGTGTTAGTTCCTTTTCTTCGCTTAAAGTAGCAGTAGGTGTTGAGATTTGGTTTTTCTTTAGAGCATAAGCCTCAACGAATCCTTTAACAACATCAAATGCAGCAATTGCGACAGTAGCATAACTAACTGTGTATTTGCCGACATCGAACCAGTCAATTGCATCTACGTTCCATTTAGCTTGGAACCAAACGACATAGAAGAATGAGAAGATAAACGCTAACACAAAGGGAATTAAAGCAACCCATTGTGTGATTCTCTTCTTACCGGTTTCATCGTAGCCATTCGCCTCTGCCCATTTTACAGCCGCCTTTTTAATTGGAAGCTTTAATAACTGAGTCAAAATAATGACCAAGATGATGATGATGGATCCTGCAAGACCATATGTGCTGAAGAAATTTCCGATTTTTTCTGCCATGGCTTTACCTCCTGTTAATATATTGAAAGCGCACGTTACGCCTGCAATAATTAGTTTTAATGCGTGGTCCTTAATTGTTTCAATCAGCGCTCTTAAGGCGGGCTTGGACTTGTTCTCGGATTTTTTGTGGGACATCATCCAACCTCCTGGTTCCAGCGCGCACCTTTTCTACATAGAAGTTGATAACTGTTTCTAAAGACTTTTCTTTATTGGCCATATTATTCACCTTCTTCTAAGACTAAATCACCAAGCGCTAAGATGACTTCATCTTGTTTTTTTCTATCGTAATATCCTTTGGCGATATATTCATCTTTCGTATAGCGAGTTGTGTCGTATTCGTAAAGAATTTCGCCATTCTCTCCGGTCTTTTCAACAATGTTAATATTTTCATCAACATAGTCTGGACCGATTTCGATTTCCGCTGGTTTATGATCAGCTGTAACACCATTGTATTTTTTCATCTTTCATTCCTCCTTTGGTTAAGATGTCAATGAGTCCGTATTTTTTGCGGATGTATTTAGAATCGCTATATTTTAGATAACCAAGATAGGACATTAGCCTTTGCCATCTACCTGGATTTATCATGTATCGCATTCTTATTAGGAGTCTTCGGATTCTTTTGAATATCCTTTTGCGAATTGTTGTATGCCTTCGATAGTGTTTATACCCTACGAAGTCAATTGGACT
>JAGBLE010000030.1 GCA_017635565.1 Bacilli bacterium | reverse complement strand
TAGTCGACTGACATAAATGTATAGGCAAGCGTGTAAGCGGTCTCCTTTCAAGAAAGGCTAGTTCATAGGCCTTCCCGGAAGAAGCGTTTGTATTCTTGGCAACAGGAATAGTGGTATCCATGAACAGTACCATCCTTGGCTTCTATTAAATTTTCTAAAGTAATTATTTCTGCAATGTGGACACCAACCAAAGGTTGTGTAGTGAGTTTGCAGATTCTTACAGTTCTTGTTACCGATGTGATAAATCTTGGCGTTGTTTTCCATTCTTGATTGAACCTGCTCCCATAACTCTCTAGAAACAATCGCAGGGATAGCATCTTTAAATAGGTATTGTTTCTTTTCTCCGTGATTAATAATCCTTTTTTGAGTTATTGGATTTTCAGAATAGGTTTTTTGAAGAAGAACATCGCCACAATATTTCTCATTTTTAAGCATTCTTCGTATAGAAGTAGAAGACCATCTGTCGTTTCCGGTTAAAGTTTTTACTCCATTCATTTCAAGGAAGTCCGCTATTTCAGCAGTGTTTTTGCCTTCTGCATATGATTCAAATATGAACCTTACCCATTTAGCTTCTTTTTCATTAACAATTAGTTTTCTATCTTCATCCATCGAAAAGCCGAATATCTGATAACCACAAATATTGTAGTTTCCATTTTTAATTTTATTTTCTATTGTCCAGTTCACATTCTTACTC
Source organism: Bacilli bacterium (assembly GCA_017635565.1). Taxonomy (GTDB): domain Bacteria; phylum Bacillota_I; class Bacilli_A; order RFN20; family CAG-826; genus UBA2450. Next base: position 1,823 of record JAGBLE010000030.1, on the reverse strand, counting down.
ATGGACACAAGTTCCTCTTCAGCAAATTTTGCGTAAAGAGTGAGGTAGTTATCGGACTTTGTATCTAGAGTTGAAATTCCTTCTTTTTCAAAATAAACCTCGACACCTATATCTCTAAGTTCTTGAATGGTGGAGAGTAAATCGATGACATTTCTAGCAAATCTTGATATTGATTTAACTAAGATAATATCGATTTCACCAGCGAATGCATTTTGTAGCATTATTTGAAACTGGTCGCGCTTTTTAATTGTGCCACCAGAAACCCCATCATCAGGATAGATTCCAGCAAATTCAAATTCAGGATGTTTGCTAATAAGAGTAGTGTAATACTTTATTTGATTTTCTAGCGAGTTTTCTAGATCCTCTTTATCTTTAGAAACCCTAGCGTAAGCCGCTACTTTTAAGGGCTTATCTATATATCTTTTGTGTTGATATTTAATTAATCCATTATTCATATTTACTCCTTAATTTCTAATATGCGATATGATACAAATCGATCTTTTAATTCATATATCAGCGAAGGTAAAGCTAGATAATCAGAAACCGATTCTCTTATTTCTTCTAGCCTTCTAATTGAAAGAGGATTATCTGATTTAACAATAAGAAGTGAATTATCTTCTAATCTAAATATCCTTTTTATTTTTTTAGCAACAATACGAGCTGTTAAAGTCTTCTTATTTTCTAAAAAAGCAATCAAATCCCTATTAAAATTTATAGAATCATACGCTTCAAAGCCTTTTTCTTTGATTTCGTTTATTTCATTTTCAATAGCCAATATCTCATTAGTTATTGAATCATACATCTGTTTATAAACTTTAAATGGCGTTTTGCTTTCAGTGGCTTCACTAACTAAAGAATTAAGTTCGTTTTTCTTATCGGTTATCAACGCATTGAGTTCATAGATTTTTTCAAAGGCCTTAACTTTGCTTTTTCCTTCTTTTAATGATTCATTTATTAATTCAAAATCAAGACTAGCGTATGAATCTTTAACAAGTAAGCGCACCAAGTCGAGTGTTACCTCGTAATCAAGCATTTTAGGTACTATGCAATTGCAATAAGTATTCTTTTTAACATCCATTCTTTTGCAGGTTAACATTGTCCTTTGATAGGGCTTACCGCTATGAACGATTAATTTTTGCATTGGTCTGCCACAAGAAGCGCAATAAACAATCCCAGAAAGAGGACCGCCCATTCCGTTATCAATAGCAGAGTCATAGTTTTCATCTCTTCTTTGTTTAAGCAGCTGAACCATCATAAAAGTACCTTTATCAATGATGGGTTCATGATGTTCTGGGATAAAGAATTGACTAACATTATTTTTATTTGCTTTGCTTTTGTGATTTAAGTAGTTAGGCGTATAGCTTTTTTGAAAGATTATATCGCCACAATATTTTTCATTCTTTAAAACATTGCAAATTTTCATCAAGTCCCATTTAACATTACCTTTTGAATCTTTGTGTTCGTTTTTAATTAAGTAGTTTGCAATTTCGCGATAAGTATAACCATCAATAAACATCGCAAAGATTAATCTTACTGTTCTAGCGCCTTCTTCATCGATTTCAAATGAGTTGTCTTTATTGATTTTGTATCCCAAGATGCTACCCATAACGGTTTATATCTTGCTAATGGTGGGATCAACTTCAATAGCGGGGTTACCGCTACTGGATATACAAACATCTTGATGAAGCCATTTGGAACGATAAACAATGTGGGAATCGGTCCTCATTTAATGGGTCAAACATATACCAAGACCAATTCTTATACGATAAATGATAACTTCATTTTGAGTAATAGAGTTCTCTCCATGAAAACCTATAATTCAG
>JAGBLE010000029.1 GCA_017635565.1 Bacilli bacterium | reverse complement strand
TAAAATCCATATGAAAAGACCTCCTTGTAAATAGATTCAACACCTAAATTATAAGAGGTCTTTTCTTTTAAAAGTTAAATAACTGTAGATTTTGGAGTGGAAACTTAATTTTTGCATCCCACCTTAGATTCTATAGAGCCAGCAAACAAAAAAGGGCAACGCCCTTTTTCTTATACCTTATACACTAAATTCTTTTTTATTTATTAGCATCTTCACTACCAGCAACCATGCCGAAGATTCCACCTAATAAGTAGAACAAATTAAATCCAAAGATACCTAAGATTAATAAAAGAACATGGGTGGTAATTCTTCCATTTCCTAATGAAAGATTCTTTTTTGCATGGATAACCAAGAATAAGACAATTATTTCAACAACGATATGAATTGAAATAAAGATAATTCCTAAGGTTAAAACATTTTTAACAAATTCAACAGTTCTTGAGGTGTCAGTAGCAACCTTTTGAAGTAGCTCTTGGTTGGTTAAAGAAACCGCGAACAAAACGATTGATAAAGCTAAAAAGACTAAACCAATGATATTGAGAACTAATCCGATTGTATAGAATACTTTTGATGCATTTTTCATTACTATTTTCTCCTTATAATTAAATTATTATCAAAAATTAATGTGTGTCAATTAATAAAAACACTTATTAATAAGTAAAATCATCACAAAGTTTTATCTCAATAGCGATAACTCCAAAGCGAGATATATTTTCTTCTGAATAATATTGATACATGTCTTTATAATCAGCAACTTCATTATCCATATATCCAAGTCGAGATTTTGGATAATTCATATATAGTTCTTTAAAAGTTTTGAATGTTCTTAAATTAGTGACAACTGATTTTATCTTTTTATGTGTTGAAGTATTAGTAAAAACAATTTCATCACCGATTTTAATTTTCTTTCTTTCTTCAGTAAGTAGTCTCATTTCCACATCTTTTCTACGAGTGATTATTTCGTTAAATGGAACTGGACTAAGATTCATTTCAAATATCATATGATATTTTTCCTATATGTTTGTCTACGACATCTCTCTTGTTTGGCCATTCCTTGCCAAGTATTAAGCATTTTCAAATTTGTTGTTAATGTTGGATCGAGAAAAATATCATCTAAGTTATCCGCTTTCGCATATTTGATGAGGCGATCAGCCACTAAAGCGTGAACACCACTATTGCGATAAATAGGATCAACTCCAATTAAAGCTAATTCAACTTTTCTTGGGTTTTTAATCGCCTTTATCATTCCTGGAAGAGCACGATATAAGTTGCCTCTTGCTTTTTTTATTGCATCTCCAACATAAGGAAGGCCAACTCCAAACGCCACAACTTCGTCTTTATCATTAACAATTACTGAAAAATATTTTTGATTTAATAAGACAGCAAAAGTATTAAGCATCGATTTCTTTTGTCTTTCATCAACTGGAACGAAATTATCTAATTCAGCGTAAGCTTTGTTATAGCATTCAAAGAATTGATCAGCGTATTTCTTAACGATTTTACTAGGCTTCATGTCTTCACTTAAATCGTGATATCCTCTTTTCCTAAGCATTTCAGCAACTTTTGGAAAACGAGGATCGGTGTCGTTTGGAAAAAGTCGATTTTCAACCCATTCGCTTTCTTTTTCATACCCTAATTTTTCCATATGCTCTTTATAATATGGATAAGAATATGCGGTTGCGTATGAAGAATATTCTTCATAACCAAAAGTTAACATTCCTTCTCGGTCTGCATCATCAAATCCCCAAGGACCTTGGATAAATTCGAGTCCATTTTCTTTTCCCCAATCGCTGACCGCTTTTAGTAAAGCTTCAGTAACTTCAACATCATCAATCATATCAATTCGGGAAAATCTAATTGCCTTTTCATTATTTTTCTTATTTGAATCTAGCGCGATAATTCCAGCGATTCTTCCAGCCAAAGCTCCATCTTTAAAGGCTAAAAAGCATTTAACTTTACTATTTCCTAAAGAAAGATTTTTCTTTTTGCTAGTAATATTGATTTCATCTTGAGTTAAAGATGGAACATAATATGGACAACCTTTGTATAAATCTAATGGAAATTTGACAAAAGCTTTCATCTCTTTCTTGCTTTTTACTTCTCTGACTTCGATCATAATTCACCCTTTTTATTCCTTAATTCTTTAACTTTGTTTTTAAACATTGTTTTTACTTCTTCATATCTCATTGATTGAGTCTCTTTAAATTTTTTAAGTTTGGTCAATAGATGAATTGAATAAGCAAAATCAACGATGACCATCCCAATAACAAGACCGACAAAGAAAGTATATATTAAATTTTCACTAATCCAAATAAGAGCGTTAACCAAAAATGGATTAACAAAGAAAAAATATAATGAACCAACAAGTAACCATATGATAGAAAAAGAAGGACAGATGATACCCATGATATTTCCTTTTCGATTAGAATAATCCCAAAGTTTAATTTTCATTCCTTTAATAAATATTAATCCAGCGATAAATTCAATGACCGTCATCCCAATTCCAATAATTGCAATTTTAATAACAACATCAAGAATTTGATTTTCTATTCCAAAATTAATATTACTAATCGCATAAAGAACAATAACTCCAAAACCATAAATTGGTAAATATGGTCCAGTTAAAAAACCAGGATTCACCCATTTCTTTTGAGAAACAAATCTTCTGAAGAAGAGTTCGATAACCCAACCCACCATACTTCCAATAACAAACAATGTCGCGATTGTAATTAAATATTTCATTGGTCAATTCCTTTTAATAAAAGCGGGAAATAAAGACTCCACGCCTTTTCGTTATGTTCTTTCTCACTGTCATATAATACCTTCATATTTTCTTTTGTCCAACCATAAGAAAGAAATAAATCAAAAACCCTAATTGTGGAATCAACAAATTTTCTTTCAAATCCTTCTCCGCCGACATAAAAATATTGCTTTGGCAAATCTAATTGAATTTTTCCTTTAATATATTTTTCAATTGATTCCCATGTAAATAAGAAAAAAGCCGGAGAGAAATTTAAGCAATATTTAATCTTATCTGGATATTCCATTCCGAGATAAAAAGACATGATTCCACCCATGGAAGAACCACCCACACCGGTATATTCTTTTTCTCTTAACGTGTAGAAAGTCTTATCAATATCAGGTTTAACAACTTCAAAAATGAACTTTCCAAGCAAAGAAGCATATCCTTTAGTGCCTAAATCATATTCTTTTTTGAAATCCAAAATATCTGGGCTCATTTCTAAGGAACGATCGATATCTTTATTAGGAGCATCGATTCCAATAACGATATATCCATCGTTTTCTTTTTTGTCTATCATCTCTTCAATTGATTCATCAATTTTCCATTCACCAACAAAGGAAGTATAATCATCAAAAAGATTTTTCCCATCGAGCATATAAATTGTTTTATATCGCTTATTAGGATTATCAAAATCATAAGTCGAAGGAAGGTAGACTCTTACTAATCGATTTTTATATTCATTATTCGTTTCAAAATAAAAAGTTTTGGTGAATACCTTTCCACCTTCAAAAATCGTATTAGGTTTTTTCTCCCAAAGCTTATATCCGTTCATCAAAAATTACCTTATTGGTTTTTAAATCATATAAAGCATAATCAAAGATTAAATCTTTATTTGTGAATTTAGTTTTCAAATATTCGATTTCTTTTTTAGCATTTACAAGACTTGCTTCTCTTTCATTTATTATATTTCCAATATTTTTATGAATACGATTTAAAACTGGATCTAAATATTTTCCTTTTTCATTTTTTATCGAAGCGTGAACCGCTCCACAATTAGTGTGAGCGAGAAGAAGAATATATTTGATATTTAAATGTTCTATTCCATATTCAATAGAGGCTAATTCACCTTCATTAATAACGTTTCCTGCTGTTCTTATAACAAACATTTCGTTAAATGAAGAGTTGAAAATGAGCTCTGGAACCACTCTTGAATCAGAGCAAGAAATAACCATCATATATGGCTCTTGAGATGAGGATAAATCTTCTTTTACAAGCATATTCTCGTTTCTTTTTGTTAAAAGTAACTCGATTAATTTTCTTTTAAGTAAAAGGTATCTTTGATATTTTTCATCTTTTGAAAAATGTTCTTCCCGAGACTGTTCATATTTATCTTCATAATTTAATTTTTCATTAAATTGTTCACTAGTTAAATCAAACCTCACTTCTCCGATAACGTTATAACAGTGAACTCCACCATCACTTAATGGAACTCCATATACTTTTCCACCAAAAATATCTTGAACAAGAAAAGCAGTTATTGAACATTGTCCAACTGTGTTATTTTCTTTTGTCCATTTTTCTCTTAAGCGAGGAGCACATGTTTCTTTTGACCAAATCTTACTTAAGTAATCATATAAGACTCTTTGATTTTTTATTTCAGAAAATTCTTTTTTTATTGGAGAAACATCTTTATTATCAAAACCGAAAAATTTATAAGTCATATAGTTATTCTATATGTTTTTTTCTTTTAACCAAACAAAAACTCTCATTTAAGAGAGCGTTTTCATCATTTTTGGCGGAGATTTAGGGATTTGAACCCTAGCGGGGCTTGCACCCCCTATCGGTTTTCAAGACCGACCCCTTCAGCCACTTGGGTAAATCTCCATTTTGGTGGACCCAGTAGATCCCGACACTACAACAACTCCGTTATGAGCGGAGGGCTCTTCCTTTGAGCTATGGGTCCAACTCAAACGCAGTAATGATTATAACAAACTAATTCAAAAAATAAAGTTTTTTGTTAATTATTTCTTTTTAAAACATAAACCATTCAATCAAACTTGATGTATATCCAAAGATGATAGAAGTGATAAAACAAATTAAGAAAACAATAATAGTCTTTTTAATTGAATCTTTATTTTTTAATAAAATCATCATTCCTAATCCAGCGTTCATTAATAATCCTGATAAAAGCGCACCAAATGGTAAAGCGTTACTGAGATATAATTCAGAAATAAGAACACTACCAACGCAATTAGGAATCATTCCAATAATTGAAGTAAATAAAGGAGTCAAATATCGATTAGAAACCATGAAATTTGCAAATGTTGCTTCTCCGACATATGCAATTAATAAACCTAAGCCGACATTAATGACAAAAACAAATAAGAATATTTCTAAAGAATGAATTAAAGGATGAAGAAAATGTTTATGGAGTTTGACACTTTTATGATGATGCGGCTCACAAGTCACATCTTTTAATTCTTCTGTGCTTTCTTTTATTTCTTGATTTTTGAAAATGACATCAGTGAGATAGCCAATTAAAAAACCAATAACAAATTTAGAAGCGATTAATGGAAGAACCATAATCGTTTTTTCACTTGGATTAGTTAATAAAACAATTAATGCTTCATCACTACAGCTAAGAAAAACAGCAATTAATGTTCCAAGAGAAATATATTTTTGAACGAATAAATCACTAGCAAGAACACTTGTTCCACATTGTGGAATAATTCCAAAAATCGATCCAAATAATGGAGCAATCTTATGATTCTTAGTTAAGAAATGCGAAAGCTTATCTTCAATAAAAGATAATAAAACATGGAAAACGAAAACAAATAGAAGAACTAATCCACTATCCTTAAGAGCGTCTAATAATACATCTTTAGCAATTTCCCAAGTCATAACTCATTTATTTTATAAAAGCAATCAAATATCAGCAATATTTTTAATATCCATATTTCTTTCGATTAGCTAAAAGGAAGATGATTGACATGAATAACGCCATTATTTCTCCGCCAGTCATCCCCCACCAAATACCTTCTTTTCCAAAAATTAAAGGTAAAATATAAGCAAATAATATTTGAAAGAACAAAGTTCTTAAAATTGAAATAATCGCAGAAATTGTTCCATTATTTAAAGCAGTAAAGAAGCTTGAAGCAAATATTGAAAATCCACACGCTAAGAAAGCAACCGAATTTACTCTCATTGCTAAGGTACTAATTTCCACTAGTGATTCATCTCCATCAGAAAATATTCTTGAAAATGGTCCTGCTGTAAATAAAGCAAAAGCAAACATAAATATACTAGTGACTGCAATTACTAATATGCTTTTTTTCAAAACATTTTTAAGTTCTTCATGATTTTGAGCGCCGTAATTATATCCAATTACTGGAGCCATTCCTAGAGAATAACCGATGAATATCGCAATAAATACGAAGGAAACATACATAACAATTCCATAAGCTGAAACACCATTTTGTCCGTACATTTTTAATAATTGAGCGTTATATACGATTGAAACAACACTCATTGAGATATTGCTTACAAATTCACTCATTCCGTTATATGCGCTTCTTAAAATAGCCTTAATATCAAATTCTGTTTTTCCTAATGAAATGATTCCTTTTTTCTGAATAAAGAAATATAGTAACGGTCCAATTCCACCAACTAAATAGCCAGCAATTGTTGCTACCGCTGCTCCTATCACTCCTAAACGTAACCAACCAATAAACACTCCATCGAGTAACATATTTGTTAATCCAGCAGCAAAAGTAAAAATGAATCCATATTTACTTTTTTCAGCAACCATGAAGAATGATTGGAAAACGTTTTGTAACATAAACGCTACTTGAGCAAGAATTAAAATCTTGCCGTAAATTATTCCATCTTTAATCATCGCCTCAGTTGCAGTGTCAGTGATACTTCCCATCGCTCTAACAATTGGTTCAATTGCGAAATATCCAGAAATAGAAATGACTAATCCAATAACAATTGTTGAATAAATAATTAAAGAAAATACTTTGTTTGCTTTTTCTTTATTCTGCTCTCCTAAAAGTTTAGAAACTAAGGCGGTTCCTCCTGCTCCCATCATAAAACCAATCGAGCCGATAATCATGATGAAAGGGAAAACTAAATTAATCGCAGCAAAAGCATCTCCACCTTCAGTGAAATTTGAAACAAATATCCCGTCTATAATGGAATACAAAGATGTAAAAACCATCATCACAATTGGAAAAATTGTCATTTTGAAGATTTTAAGATAATTGAAGTGATCGTTAAGATGTGCTTTTTCCATTTTTTTAAAAAAGCTAGATAAGAATTGGTGTTTCAACCAATCATCTTATCCAGCTCCTCATTTCTAGCGAATGATTTGCCCTCCGATGGCGAATTGATTATACATTAATTTATTTTGTTTACACAATAAATATATTTCCTTCTTTTATTAATGTTTGACAAATAACTTTCAATAATAAAGAATTAAAGTAAGGAGAGAATTCTATATGAAAACATTAGGGAACATTCTTTGGTTTATTCTCGGTGGTTTTATTGGTGCAATCTTTACTTTTTTAGAAGGCTTGATTCTTTGCCTAACCATTATCGGGATCCCTGTTGGTTTGCAAATGTTTAAGCTCGCAAAATTTATCTTTTGGCCTTTTGGAAAAAGAGTTGAAAACGTTAAACCATCTGGATTTAAATCTTTTATGAATATTGTTTGGGCTGTTTTCTTTGGATGGGAAAATTTTATTGGTTATGGTTTAGTTGGATTAATTCTCTGTATCACCATTATTGGTATCCCATTTGGAAAACAATATTTCAAAATTGCAAGATTTATTCTTACCCCACTCGGTTACGATTTTGTTAAATAAAACTCAATATTAAAAGCAGATGCTAATCATACTTTCATATGAATCAATCTGCTTTTTATTTTGATTTATTGTGGATTATCGAGAGCGGAATGCATCTCTGATTTTTTGAATACTTTGATGCAATTTCCTTTTGTAAATGAGAACGAGAATTTAATCGCGCAGTCAAGTTCATCATTGATGTAACATTCGTAATACTTCGATTCATCGCTTCTTTTATAAGCGAGTAATTGTTCTGGATCGCTTAAATCATATTCAGGGACATATTTGTGATATCCCGCTGCTTCTAATGTTTCATCATATCCATCGAGATAATAATCAATGCTTGAATCACTTATTAGGTAGCATTCTTGATGGAGCATGAATGCACCACCGAATAAATCTTCTGAAGCACGTGATGTTAATCCATTTGGTGGAACAGAATATCCAACTCCAAGTGGATGGAATGGAATGACAACATTAAGCGCTCCATCATACCAACCTTGCATATTTTCTTTATCACTACTACTCCAATCAGTGTCACTTGTTCTTCCTCTACCATCAAAATAACCACTATTGGTTTTATAAAAAGAAATCTCTACATTATATTTCGGTCCAAATTCATTTCCTTTTCCATCAATGTAGAGATAGTCTTGGAAACTCATTGCGCCTTTTAATTCTCCTTGTTCATCATGTATCAACCATGAACCAGCTCTTTCTTTATAGAATGGTAAAAAGATAATATCATCAGAACTTCTAATGACTGTAAAATTATTGGCCTCTAAAGTATCGATATAATCAAAAATATCCACTCCTGCGATATAGACACCATAATTTGAAAATTTGTTTTTATAGAAATTTTCTCCAGCCCATAATTCATATTCTACAGTAGGAGCAGGAAGAGTTAAGGTTGATAATGTTAATTTAGATAAAGCATTGGTTAATAAATCGCAACTTGGAATTGTTTTAGTGTCATTTGGTCCTTGAAATACATTTGTGTAATCATCTGAAACATAAAAATTCTTTAAATCACTTTGCAAATACACTAGATGCTTATGATCTATGAAAGCCAAAATATCTCCGTTTTCGTATATATGAGCGTCAAATTCTTTTCTTTCTTCATCAGTAATATCGTTTGAATCCCTATTTAAATAATGAGAGATATTTCCACTTGGATATAAATATAGACTTTGATCAAGATTCAAACTAGAAAAAGAAAGAAGATAATCGGTGGATGCTCTTTGAGATAATCTTGATCCATCGGTCGTAGAAACCGATAAAACTGATGAATCATCGTAAACAGTGACCATTAAATTGTGGAAAGTATAATAAGTAGTATTTTTATAAGAACTACTATAATGACTTTCCCACTGGTATGCTTTTTTGGCAATTTCTTTATTCAAAGAATCGATATTTTCAAATTTAGAATAATTGAGTTCTTTTTCAAAATATTCTTGATAGCCATCATAAGATTCATTGTTATTAATGAGCGATGATAAGATTGAGCAAGATGACAACATCATCGTGGCTAAAGGAAGAAAAATAATTTTACTTATCTTTTTCATATTTAAGACCCCTTACATTTTTAGTCTTGTTTAACAAAATTAATTTATCATAAATTAGAAACTATTGATATAAAGAAAAAACTGAACTAACACATTATATCAGTTCAGTATCAATCGAATAACGGGTTTCAGCGTTTTAATTGAAACCTTTGGAACAGATAAATATTAATTTAAATATTCTTTTTGATGAATTCCTCAATCTTATCAAAAGGAATTTTGTCGTGATTTAATCCACCATCGTATAAGTCACAATGTGTAGCGTCTTTTACTAATAAGAATTCTTTATTATCACCTTTTAATAACTTAAACGCATCTTGACCAAAATATAAAGAATGTGCTTTTTCACCATGAACAATTAAAACAGCGTTTCTAATTTCGGAAGCATATGTAAATAATCTTGTATTTAATAAAGATGTGCCAGCGGTGACATTCCATCCGCCATTACTATTTAAGCTACGAGAATGATATCCACGTGGTGTTTTATAGTAGTTGTAATATTGTTTTACAAACCATGGAAAATCAGTGGGATCATCAACAACTCCTCCGCCTAGTTTATAATTACCATTTTTAAAATCTAATGTTCTTTGACTATTTATAGCCACTCTTGCTTGATATCTGCTTTCTTCATTATTTCCTTCATCAAAATATCCATTACCGGTCACTCTAGACATATCGTACATAGTGACAGCAACTGTCGCTTTTATTCTTGTATCAATGCATGCGGTTTGAATAGCCATGCCACCCCAACCACAAATACCGATGATAGAGATTTTATCGTGGTCAACATTATCTAAATTAGATAAATAATCAACTGCGGCTTGGAAATCTTCAACGTTGATATCTGGTGAATTCATATATCGTGGTTCACCACCGCTTTCACCAGTAAAAGATGGATCAAAGGCAATGGTTAAGAATCCTCTTTTAGCCATCTCTTGAGCGTACAATCCGCTTGATTGTTCCTTAACCGCCCCAAAAGGACCAGATACCGCAATTGCAGGAAAATTGTTTCCTGTTTTTGGCCAATACATATCCGCGGCAAGTTCAATGCCAAAATGATTTTTAAAGGTTACTTTTTGATGATTGATAGTTTCATCTTTTGGGAAAACTTTATCCCATTCATTGACTAGTTTAAGCATTAGATATTCCTCCCCATTTCATATACTTGTTTTAATTTTTCATGATTATTAATTTCATTAGGGCCGTTTACTCCTCCAACAAAAAGTGTGTCTTTGAGCTCCACTCCTTCAAAACAATCAATCCAGCCTTGTAAACCATTAATAGCTTTTTCGGGAACATATTTCTCTTCTTCAGCGGCAACGGTTAAGAAATAGACTTCTTTGAATTTATAGTCTCTTGAATATAAAGAATTGCATCTATCAATTAAAGTTTTCATTTGACCGGACATTTCATAATAATAGATTGGTGACGCCCAAACGATTACTTCACTTTCACACATCTTATCCGCAATTTCAATCGCGTCATCATTAATAACACATTTATGAAGTTTTTGACACGCTAAACAACCACGACAGAAAGCAATGTTTTTATCTTTAAGGGAAACAAATTCCACTTCATTTCCCGCTTCTTTTGCCCCTTTTTCAAATTCATGGGCTAATCTTTCGGAATTACTTCCATTTCTAATACTTGTTGAAATAATTAATACTTTTTTCATAAATCTCCTATCTAATTAATAAAGATACATTCTCTTTATTCAATAAATTGTTTAATTCACTATCACTTAAATTCCTCCTCATAATAATATGAGCAATCAATTCCTTTGAGAAACAACTCTCTATCATTTATGTTGTCAGTTAAAGCGTCACTTAGCAGTCTATGGATTGGCTTTGGATCAACAGGACTGGTCTTCATAGCGTCCATGTAATCGCTCTTCTCAATTTTTGACCAATCAACACACTTCGAAAGTCTATTTATGAGCAATAAATCCAGCCAAATTCTAGTTGATCTCCCGTTTCCTTCCATAAATGGATGGGCAATATTCATTTCAATATATTTATCCACTATTTGCGAAATGGTAGTATCAGGCATCTTATCAATGTCTTTTAATACTTGTGGTAAGAAATCGCCATTAGCAAAAGTGAATCCACCTTTAGAAATGGTTTTAGTTCTAATTTTACCTGCAAATGGATATAGTCCTTCAAATAGATAAGCATGAATCTTTTGCAAAGCAATAGTCTTTCCAATCTCATGTTCTTCAATCAATTCAGCCTTATAAAAGTCATATGCCTTTTTCTTACTTTGTTCATCAATCGGATCAAGCGAGCCGTCTAACCATTTTTCAAATTCTATATTATTCTTATTTCTAAGAATTCTTCCCAGTTTCTTGATTCCTGTTTCATCAATGACATCAGTAAGATATTTCTTGCTATCATCAGCATATAATTTCAGTTGTCTACAAAATGTATTCAACTCAGGATTTCTTCGTTTAATAGCATTCCAATATATTCTTGGATTTTTGGAATCAGTAAGCACAAAAACAACATCAGTGGCAGAATACCACCATTTTGATAATTCACTATCCCATATAGCACGAATTGGTTTATTTAAAAAATACCTAATTGAATGTTTTATCATATAAATATGATAACATACATCGTTTCAGTTGTCTACAATTTGTATACAACTCAATAAAAAGAACTGATAAGTATCAATCCTATTTAACTAAGTTGGGATTGTACTACGATTTTAATACAAACCCTACAGGGCTGTTTCCTACAAAGAGAAAACGGCCCTACACACAGCATTTTTCTATATCTTTTTGCTATTGAAAACACTATTTATAGAGATTCTATATTTCATGAGTAATTTTAGATTCAATAAATGAAACTCTATTTCAGTTATAAAACCTTCGTGATATAGGCTTGAGATAAATTCTCTACTAATCAAACAACTTTGAACCCTTTGTTTGTACTCTAAGTTTCTCTCTTCTTTTGATTGCTTTGCCATCTTTCCTTCCTCCGCTATTATTTACATTCAGATTGGCAAAAAGAAAAAATAGTAAGCAAAAAAGCACCCACATTTCTGCGGGTGTAATCATATATGATTAATTATTATTTCTTTTTAAAGATTGCGACAAAGTCTGCCCATGTTTTCTTTTTGATAACAAACCAAACAAGAGCAAATCCGCCTAATCCCGCAACCGCGACAGAACCAATGATGATTCCCACAATTGCACCAGTTGGAAGTCCAGAGGAAATGGATTTAAGTGCATTTTCATCATCCACTAATTTTTGAAGTTTGTCCGCTGGAACCTTAGCTTTTTGAGCATCGGTTAGTGATTCATAAGCCGCTCTAGCCGCTTCAATAGCTTCTTTATCGTTAACAGTTACATCGCTAGCATTTGGAAGAGCGTCGATTAATTCAATAACTTTGTTAGCAGCTGCTGTATCCACAAGGTTTTGATAAGCGGCTTCATCATCAGTCAATTTTTTAAGTGTTTCTTGTGAAACTAAAGCTTTTTCGTCAGCGTCAAGAGAATCATAAGCGGCTCTAGCCTTTTTAATAGCGGCTTCGTCGTTAAGAGTGACATCTTTAGCATCTGGCAAAGCGTTGATTCTATTTGTAACACTTATTGCGGATTCAGTGACAGTTACAGCACAAACAGCATTAAATTCACCATCTTCAGTTGTTACTGTGATTACTGCACTGCCGACACTAACAGCAGTTACTTTACCAGCTTCATCTACAGTCGCAACACTTTCATCACTACTAGACCAAGTTACACTCTTATTATCAGCGTCATCTGGAGAAACAGTTGCAATTAATGTTTCATTTCCTCCATATTTAATCGTTGTCGATGATTTATTTAATGCAACTCCTGTAGCAGCAACAGGATTGTATTTCAAAGTTAATGAGTCTCCATGTTCAGTTAAAACTGTGGCTACAACATGGATTAATCCAGTGTCATCAGTTGTTCTTTTAAAAGTCGCATCTCTATAATTCCAATATCTATTTCCAATATAGCAATACTTAGACTTATTAAAATTGGAAAGAGTATATGTCACCCCATCTTCAATATCACTAATGACGAAATAAAATCTAGAACCAGTTTCTGTATCTTCTAAAGTAATCCACGTTCCATTATCATCTTTATATCCGCCATCATATACGTCAATAACCATTTTCCCACTCATTGGTTCGGCTTCTACAATGTTATAAACGGTGTCATCTTCAAGCGTAACACTAGCCGAATAACCGATAAAACCATCTGCATCAGACAGTAATTCAAGGCTTGCTGATTTATAGGGATATTCTATTTCATCAATTGTTGCATAGCTTTTATCAGCTCTCATTTCAGATAAGGTATATTCCTTATTTGGATTTAATTTGTGGTTGGCGGATATATATGAATCACCATCTTCTTTAACTTGAAAATAAAATGTCATTTTCTCGGTATTATTATAAAAATTAACACCTACAACACCAAGACTATAATATGAAGTTACTTGTTCAATTATTACATTTGTAGCTTCTGGCTCTGCATATACCAGGGCACTATCTTTTTGAACATTTGCATAACCGGCCAATAAGCCCATAGTCATAAGAGCAGGCGTCATTAAGACTAATTTCTTTTTCATATAAATTTCCTTTCTTGTTATATATATAATTTACACATAAAAGAAATAATATATTCTTGATATATTTTCAAGCAAAACAAGCCTTAACTATACTTTCGAATATTCAAAGTAAAGTTATTGATGTATAATAAGCAAAAATAAACGTAATCCATAAATATGAGAAATCCAAACAAAACTAAAAGATTAAAGGTATCAATAAATCAAAAAGTCCGTTTTGTATAGTCTGGGCTGCTTTATACCTATTTGGACTGCTTTGTAGAATAGGCATTTTTGATTTTTGCCAAATTTTATGTCTTAAAGCATAACTGATATATCAAAATATCCCTTTATTCTTTATAGAATAAAGAAAAAGGACTGATACTTATTATTTTACAACAGTACTTTGTAAGTATTTGAGTGATTATTGGTTTCTATTATCGATAAGTTCAATAATTTGAGCGACTTTGTCGACGTCATAGATTTCATAGAAAGCATCGGAAATCGCATAATTTGGTCGAGCGCCTTTTTCATCGCCTTCATATTTATTTTTAGCAGCATCGTAATAACCGATGTGATATGGAGAAGAATATGTAAGCCCTTGTCCGGTTGGAAGCGTGTATCCAAAGACGCAACATTCACCACCACCAGTGCTTTCTCCGATAATCTTCGCTAATCCATTCTTTTGTGCGTAGAACGGATAGGCGTTTCCGCATGAAAAAGAGAATTTGCTTGTGACAATATAGAATTGTTCAAAAACATTTCCGAAACAGTCGTTGACATCATAAACACCATCTTTGTTGGAATCGACACTTGTGGTGTATTTTTCAATCGCACCACTGACATCATCGCGAAGGAACATTTCAGATCTATTATCTTTACTCATTAAAGCGAGTAATTTACCCATAAGAGTGACATAGCCACCGCCATTGCATGAATCATCAATAATGATTCTCTTGGTGCCTTTATCTTTTGCTTCGTTAAGGTTTTTGACAAACAAGTAGAAGGCATCAGCGATTAATGTGTCTTCAGGAACGTCACCTTCGCCAAAGTAATTAAATGTATTAAATTCATCAAAGCTGAAATAACCGTATTTATTATCTTGTGAGTATCTCATCTCACCAGGAGTAACATCAGTGCCTCTTGCTTCATTATATTTCTTAATCGCATCATTTCTCGCAGATGTTAAATACAATTTAAGAGCTATTCTATCATGGTATAAAGTCTGAGAATAAATGGATGAACCATCACCATCTGCAGATTCGGAGAAATATTGACTATATTCATAATTACTGTGTAAATCATTGAGCATTTGGAAAGCCTTAAAATAAGCACTACCTCTCTTCACACTGTTTTCTGATTCGAATAAGGTTGAATAATCAAAGTTTTCAAAATAATCGCTCATGGATTTGATGCCTTTTTCTTTAGCGAGGCCATAGGAATTATCCATAACGTAATAAACAAGTTTCTTATTGAAGGCTCTTAATGCTTCCGGCTCAACACGAACGCTTTCGTCACCAGGAAGAGCGTATTGTTGTTTGAAGGCGTTTAAAGCGTAGTCAGCAACATGTGTTTCTCTATTATCCACCATAAATGTGGTTTGGAATAGTTGGTCTTTCATCCCGTATTTAAGAAGTTCTTTGTATGCGCTTAAGTATAAAAAACTTCTTTCAATAATTTTACTAGTTTCGGCATTAAGAAGCGCGAAAGGATAACAATACTTATCCCCCACTTTAAAGATATCAAAATTGTATTTTGCAAAGTTGAACACTCTAGTTTTGTTTTCATATCCAGGAACAAATTCACTTGTCATTTGGCAATAATCATTCACGCCATTTCTGCCATTATAAATTGGTTTCACAAGTGAAGGTTCCATCGCTGAATCGATAGAAATGGTTTTCTTGTGAGCATCAACGGACATCTTGAACAATTCGTCATTGTTTTTAGTTAATGTCCATGTTGCGACGCCATTAGATTCGGCATTAGTAGATGTAATACCATCTAATAAATCATCCTTAAATACCTTAGCGAAATTATCTAAAGTTATATAATAAACGTCATTAATCTCATCGAGATAATACATTCTGATTTTATCTTGTTTGCGATAATAATCGATTGGTTTTGCATCTTCGAAATATCTTGGATCGTTGGAGTTGGTAATACCACTTGTGACATCAAGGATAGAAAAATCCATAATTTTGATTCTGTCTTCATAGTTTTGTTCTTCGGAAGAATGGGAAGAGTTTTGATTGTTTTTAGAACATCCCGCTAAAAAACCGACTAGCAGAAGTAAAATGATTTTTCTGATACCTTTTTTCATGATTGGGCCTCCTAATTAAACACCATAGTTATTATATGGTAAATCTATAATTTACTCTACAAAATACTATCGATATAAGTGCGATTATAAAATTGAGATGGGTCAATCTCGATATCTGGAGTAACTCCATAGTCATTTGTGACATATTTCTCATCTTTTGAAAGAAGAGAAGTGACTTCGCTAGAACAATGATAGAGATAGCCTGAAGAATTACATAAGTAAGAAACGATGCAAGAACCTCCACCAGTAGTTTGACCGATGACTTTGCCGAAATTAAGATTGCGACATAAAGTTGCAAAATGATTGGCGCAAGAAAAAGAAGCTTCGCTCGTCAAAACATAGAAATTATATTTTTCTGCAAATGAATCGCCTTCACCTGCATAAATACCATCTTGATCCAAATCGACTTCATAATGAAATTCGATGTCTGCATCATTAAGTCCTGTATTGATGATAATAGCGGGGTCTTTAGTGCAATAACCCAATAAATAGGCCAGAGAGGCAACTTGACCACCACCGTTACAACTTAAATCGATAACGACATTTTCAATATTTGCATTTTCTTGAATCTTGTTAAATGAGGAAGCAAACAAATCCATCGGAGAAGATATATAATCGCTTGGATTTGTATTCTTATATTCATCAAAGGCTTTTATTTGGTTATTAAGAGAAAAGCTATCAAAGGTGATGAAAGCGGTTTTATTAACAATTTGGAAGCCTTCTAAAGCACCGGCTTCACTTCTTGCATTTTGATTAGTAGCTTGTGCTTCTACTATGTGACCACGCCTTTCACCTGCATGCCTTTGTGCGTAATAATTAGAGTTAACGAAAGTAGGATTACCATAAATCGATGGATAATGGATTCTCGTATGCGCATCATCGACATCTTCTAATAAGAGTTTTGACATCGCATCATCATATTCCGAAATATCTAAGGATAATAATTTATCTTTATAGTCTTTATTTTTAATAAAATTATCAAAATCTTTTACGGAGGTATTCTTTGTGTTTCCGTATAATTCATAAAACGCAAAGCGAAGTTCCTGGTATGTATAATCGGCGACAATTTGACTCCTTGTTTGCCTATTAAAATATGTCTGATCGAGGTTAATTTTTAATGTGGTGATATCCGAAATTGGTTCGGTATCTTCCATCTCTAAAACGGAGTAGTATTTCATTTCAAGTTCAGTCTTAGCTTCATTTATCTGATAGTCGACTTTCACATAAGCGCCTTCATCAATGATATGTCCACTGCTATCAAAGGTTTTTAATGTTCCTTTCCCATCTTTATTTAATGAAAAAACGGTGAGTTGTTGACTACTTTCAATAATACTTTCAAAACGATATGATTCATTTTCTTCTTTTGGTTGAACCTTTTTAAACATCTGCGCTCCTAATTTGCCAAGGCTACGATCTAATAAGAAGTCACCATTAGAAGAATAACAATATGAAACGAGTTCCGGAAGTTCTCCTGTGATATAATCACAGTCAAAGAAATTCTTGCCGTTATAAATGAATGCGGTATTTAGATGTCCATAGAATAAATATGTTAATAGAGTAAATGGCGCGTAATATTTGCCTTTTTCATAAACAATATCGAAATTATATTTTTTGCAGTCATACACTCTTTCTGAACCCTGCTTAAGATATTTTGTCTTTGTGCTTTCTTTAACAAAACCAGATGAGTTGGTCCAACGATAAAAATCAAAAGGAATAGTATTATTCGTGTTACGAGTTTTCTCGAAAAGATAGATACAATCATCAGAACTCGTGACCATATCAGTTTCGGCGTCAAAAACAAAAGAACCTTTGGTTAACCCAGAAACGATGAACTTATTATCTTTAATCGTATAATTTTTCTTTTCGTGAAAGTCCGTTTTATCAAAAGTTTCACAATATTCATCTAACAGCACATAAGGAATTTCCCCAAAGTTCTTGTGATGAAAAGTCTTTAGTAAACATGATTTATCAACTTCAAGAGAATCTATAAATAAGCGAGAGGAGTCACTAAATAAAGTAATAACTTCTTCTTTTACATCATCACCACTAGAGGAATTATTTTTGCCTACGCATGAGCATAGAAGCATCGCTAATACAAAAAGGTATTTACATTTCATGTTTTAATTATTATATCAAATAATCGGTATTTTTATAAATAAAAAGTGCCAATATTACTCGACACATTTTAACTTTTTAGCAGGGTTACAGTGTTTTGATACAACGCAACAACCTTTTTAGATGTTGCAACACAAATGTACATCAGCAAACTGTCAAAATATCAGCACACATCAATCTTTGATTGAAGATACATTTTGACAACAAGTGCAAATTATATATAATATAGATGTGGACCCAAGTTGGCAAATGGAGCCTTCCTCGGTTCATTTTTTTATAGTTATTTTGCTTTTAGAAATATTATTTATGTAATTGTCCAGCTTTTTCTTAGGATATAAAGTAACTACTTTGTTGATGTTTGCATTACGATCTAAGGTTAAAGGAGAACCTGTTTCTACTATTGCGATGATTGGATCTCCGCAGCTAGCAATTATGCTTGTCACAATAACAAATCTAGTTCCATACACACTTACTATGCATCTAGTGTTTTGCAAATCGTGCAAAGAGTCATAAATCTCTTCTGGTGAAAGACCATGAAAATTGTGCTTGCCCTTAGCTCCTAATGGTTGCTACATTCCCATAACGTTTTACTAGTAATAAAAAGGGAGCTCTTTCTAAAAACATTAATATCTAAGTTGTCATTAATATTTTTTAAATGAGAATTAAGTAATTCAATATCAAAAGGAACATAATCATTTGCTTTGAAGGTTTCAAATGCTTTAATTGCCTCTTTTTTATTCCCAAGATTGATTTTGCGTATCATGTCTATATTATTACATTTAATGTAATAACTTGTCATTTATTTTTGCAGAAAAAGACAAGAAAAAAGGATTGAGTTGTATCAATACAATTATCAACTTGTGGCAAGGATTTCCAATAATGATACAAACCGAACGCTTTGAAGTGTTTGGCGAACACTATTGTTTTTCTTTCCAATATTTGAGATTTGGAAGCATTCCTCTCATATAAGTTCTGGCTTGGTCTTCAGGAAAACCTTGAGCGACCATATGAGGAATACATGTGTTGATTAAATCGTCCATATTGTCGTAAGTGAATTTCTCGTCGTGATAGCACCACTGACAGTAGTCTTCGTTGAATGAACCATCTTTTTCTTTACTCATTAATGAATCTTGTAAAGGCATACCACAACATTGACACACTAATTGTCTTGGCGATCCTAAAAGAGTGTTAATTGACACATCAAATAGTTTAGATAGTAGTTTTAATGTTTCAGTATTTGGTGTGGTTTCAC
>JAGBLE010000003.1 GCA_017635565.1 Bacilli bacterium | reverse complement strand
TACATCAAACCGAATGATTTGATTATCAAAAATATTGATTTAATAAAGCATGAATTAAATAAAAAATCCAAGTAGGTTCCAGCTACCTGGATAAGCATATGACGGAAGCATAAACGGAATTTAATGTAACAACGGAATTTAGTTTTGCAAGTTACAAGTTGGTATTTTAAATTGCTCCCCCAATTATGCTTTATCCGCTACATGAAGTATTCCACTAAAATTGTGTTTCTGATATTCGTTAAATGTGGCTTCATGAGTCATAACCATTATGCTTCCAGAAGCATTAGAACCCCAATTGTGATTGCAAGAACGATTAAAAGGACTAATTTACAAGTAGAGCAACTTTTGTCATGTTAGAAATCCATATTTTGACTCATGAAATATGTTAGATTCTTATGAATGATTCCATTTCTGTTTTGTAAAAGTGTATCTAGAGATAAAACATATTTTGGGTAATTATCCTGAATTTTTTCTAAGGAGCGATATTCTCTTTCCTGAGTCTTGTCTATGCCGTGCTCATCTTCATCACTATAAATGGTTCTAGCAACTTGAACATAAGAATACTTATCCATTGGATCTCTTAAGATAAAATCGACTTCTAAATCATCAACTTTGCCGATACTAATTTGATATGATTTGCTTTTAGCGTAATTATAAACTACGTTTTCTAAAACTGGTCCATAGTTAACTCTTCCATCAACGTTGTTCGCATAATAGAAACTTAAGTCAGTTAAGTAATATTTTTCTTCTCCATTAAGAGATCTCTTACTCTTGGTATCAAAGCGTTTACATTTCGAAATAATTTTTGCATTCTCAAGTATCTCTAAATACTTATAAACAGTTTCTTTTCTCACTGATTCTTTTCTGGTTTTACTTAAATATTCGCATAGCGAACCAACCGAAGTTTTAGATCCGAAGTTATTAATGATATATGTTTGAATGATATTAAATAGTTCTCTATTTCTAATCTTTTTATTCCTCTTAATATCCTTGTCATAAATTTCTTTAATTACACTTCTAGTGTATGTCTGTTTGTCTAAAACATTATCAAAAAGAACGTTTCTAGGAAGTCCGCCTTCTTTAATAAACTTTTCAAATTCATCCGCTCTTTCGCCAACAGATATTTTGAAATATTCTTTCATGCCCAAATATTCGTCGAATGTCAATGTTCCAACTTCAAATTCGATATATCTACCGGTAAGGTAAGTGGACAATTCTCCAGATAATAAGTAGCTATTACTACCTGTAATGAAGATTGAATAATCTTCCTCTTCTCTATAGGCATTAACTACTTCTTCAAACCCTTTAACTTTTTGTATTTCATCGATAAATAGGTATTTAATACCTTTAACACCTTCCGCTAATTTATCGATAGCGGCTTCTAGTTTTTCGGGTGTTTTAATTCTTTTATATCCTTTTTTATCTAATTTAATAAAAATGATATTTTCTTTATTCACACCATTAGCAACTAATTCTTTAGATATTAATTCCATGATCGAGGACTTTCCACATCTTCTTAAACCAGTGATAACTTTGATAATATCGGTAGCGTGATAAAAACCCCTAATTCGAGATAAATATTTTTCACGTTTGAATAATTTTGCCATCATTTTGTCCTCCTGCAATAAAAATATACCATAAATATAGGTTTAAGAGGACAAATTTTTAATTTTTTTGAAAAAGTCCTGTTAACTAGCATTAAATAGCATATTTTCAAAATAAATAATCTAAGTAGCCTATACTCAATGCGATGAATAAAACCAATAGATGGAATCTTGTTAATAAAATCAACGATATTTCCAATAATGAAGGCAAGAAGAATGTTGATTGCCATTTCTGCAAACCTTAAGAAAGGATCTAATAATTCAAACAATAATTTAATAGGAATAACAATAAAGCCTAAACATATCGTATTTTTCACGACATAAAGCATCAAGTTCATTATATTTCTTTAGAAATGTTGTATTTTTAATTGCTCCCCAATTATGCTTTATCCGCTACATGAAGTATTCCACTAAAATTGTGTTTCTGATATTCGTTAAATGTGGCTTTATGAGTCATAACCATTATGCTTCCAGAAGCATTTTCTACATGAAAAACATTATATCTCCCTGGAGGAAGAACAACTTTTCCTACTCCAGAACAATTCTCGATATATAAAGTGCCATTTTTTATAGAATATGGGAATTCAGAATAAAATGAATCGCCATCTTCAAAAGAATAAACGCCTGAACAATTACTAATATCTACATTAATAAAACGAAGTCTAGACACACTTGGCTTTTCAACACGACTACTATTAGCGAATTCATTTGTTTCATTTCCATGAAACGCTTTATTTCTTTGCTCATCTTTTTTGCGTCTATTAGATATAGCAACTAGCATTTTCTTCTTAACTTCTTTTTGATGAGTTCTAACATATCGAATGTGTTTATCTAAAAGAGAGACAAATGATTTATCAACTTTTATTGGCTCATTTGAAGGAAACACTCCATGAGCAATCTCGTTTCTTAATTTGTTCATTGTTCTTAGCTGCATTTGTTCTTCAGGGTCATCTAAAGTATCTTTATACAAAGACACCATACCTTTAGATTCATCTGCACCAACAATATCTCTTAAGTATGCATCTAAAATATTGTATTTATTTAAGAATTCTTGTGCTGAAACGTGTCCCATCTAAATCACCTCGTAATCCACTATTAAATAACTAAAAAGTTTTTGAAATTGTTGTTTTGATTTGTTTTGTTTTAAAAACACCAATTTTATAAATTCCTACTACTGTCACGGTAATATTTCCGGAGAACAATGAAGCATCTAAATCAACTTCCATATCTGTTGTTTGATATACTTTATCAACGATTGGTATCTTCTTAACAAATGTATTGCCTCTACATTTAAATGTTGCAGTCATCGACTTGAACTTATAATCACATGTAGGAAAATCAACCATAAGTACAACATTAAGCATTTTCTTTTTGTTGAATATTCCTTTAGTATAATAACCTTTTCCTTTTTCAAGCTTCACAAATAGCGAAACATCTAGTTCGTCAGAGATAGTTGATTCATCTTTTGCGTGTTTATGGCTTATTTTAGGCGCGGATGAATAATTATTTTTTTGAGAAGTTTGTTTTGTTAACTCTCCATAATACGATTGATAACTTTGCTGCTGTTTGTTTTGATTAGTGTTACCTTTTGTCTTTTTTACAACTAATAAAGCCTTTAGGGCAGGCAAATTGTATTTATTTACAATTGAGTTGATTAACTCATTAAAAACTTGAACAGCTTTATTTAAATCTATTTTATTATTTTCTAAAGAGTGCTTCCCTTTATTACCTTTAGAATTAATTCCTAATTGATCGAATTTCTTTCCCAATTCTGGTTTATCAAGAACCGTTTTGCACAAAAAATTAATGCTTTGATAACAATAAGAGATATTCACTTTTTTGGTAGCCACATTTGACATAATTATGCCAACCTTAGTAATTAGAGTTTGCATATTTGTTACAAATGGTTGAATATACCCATTAGCGTAGTCTTCACAAACACTGTAATAGAAAGCAATAACGCTATCCGAGTAACATAATTTATTAACTGTTGCGTTAGCATTTGGTTTTAATGAAATCATAATCACTACCCCCTTATACTTTCTTATTTTTTATATTTTGCATATATGTTTTTAGACATTTCTTTAATTTTGTCTCTTAATTCCTTAGGAGCAATAACTTCCACTAATTCACCACACCCTAAGATAAAGTTGTATGTTGATGGATTCTCTTGTAAGTCTAAGCTGACTTTAGTGGTGCCATCAGGAAGATCTTCACATACTTGATTTGCACCAAAGTCTTTTTCTTTGAATAGTTTGGCTCTAATACCAGATGCTATTAATTCTACACGCATCATCTTACCATTTTGAGTAAATACTCCATCTTTGACATAGTCTTCAAAGCGATAAAAATGCCAAACAGAAAATCTTTGGTTAGTGAATTCAATATTCTTAATTCGACTTAATTTATAGTAGAAAATATCGTTAATGTCACAGCTCCATCCAATAAACCTCCATTCGTTATCATAAATAAATAGTTGATATGGATGAACTTTAGTGACGTGCCTTGGTTCTTTTAAGAACTCATAATCCATTAAAATAGCTTTCTTTTCTTTAATTGCCTTTTCAATTAATCGATGCCACTCGCTTATTTCTCTAATTCGGTTATAAACATTAATTTTGTTAACAGAAACTAATTCTTTGCCTTTGTCTTCGATAAGTAGAGTGGAAAATACCTTAGAATAAGTATCTAACAAAGACTTCTTGTCAATATATCCAGGATTAGACATTAATATCTTATAGGATTCTAATAATGTGTTTCTCTCTCCAATAGATAATTTGATTGAAGGTAATATAGAAGAAGAATCTAATTGATATCCTCCGTATCTTCCAGGAATTTGGATGATATTATAACCAATAGATTCTAATTCTTTACGATATTCAATGATGTTTCTTGGGTTAGTATTTAATTCGTTAGCGAGTTCAGAAATTTTATAAACTCTTCCAGTATTTAAATACTGGAGCATTCTGATACAAATCGCTGTTTTTCTTTCTTCAGGGTTTTTTGACATAAATATTTCCTTATGGCAATCTTACAATATATATGTAGTATTGGCAACATTCTCTATTTGACTTTAATCTTGCTGTTATGCGCTTTTAAATGAAGTTCAACATCACGCTTTCCTATTTTATATATGCCTTTAACATCATTGATTTTAGTGAATAAGTGATTAATT
Source organism: Bacilli bacterium (assembly GCA_017635565.1). Taxonomy (GTDB): domain Bacteria; phylum Bacillota_I; class Bacilli_A; order RFN20; family CAG-826; genus UBA2450. The sequence goes on along the minus strand of JAGBLE010000003.1, from coordinate 13,287 downwards.
TTTGGTCTAACTTTTAGACCGTTAAAATATATATCGATATTGCCACTTTTTGTTATTATCTCACAGAGAATCCTTTCTCGTGTAGTAACTTGAAGCTTTTAACGAGCTCGATACACCAATTGAGCATGATTCTTTTATTCTTAAATTGATTAGTGCCAGTTAGATAAGACACAAATGAAACATAATTTTTTGGTCTTAAGTCCATTAAGTATCCACAAGTATCATCATCAAATTCGATATATTCCTTTGGCCAAAGGAAGCTATCAGAAGGACTTCCCTTAGAGATGTTATTCTTCAAATTATATTTGAAGTCACTCGATGGGATTTCTTTATAGTATTTGAAGGCGTATTTTTGTTTATTGTATTCAACTAGATAGACTTCACCTTGCCCACCTTCTCCAAGAAGTTCAAGTATCTTTACTTGTTGATTGTTATATTCAAAATAATCGTTTTTATTAAATTTCATTATTTATACCTCTCGCCATTTTTCCAGCTTTGAGTGCTGTTAATTGAATTAGTAACAGTATTCTTCGCTTTCATCGTCTTTTTTATATTGATAAGTTGCTTTATTAACGTGAGAAGTTTCTTATAATCAATATCTCCATGTGTATCACCTGTTATGTATATCATGCTTAGAAAACAAAAGTGAATCTCCTTTTAAAACTGTCATCAATATTATATACCCTGTTCAGTAAAGGCGTATGGAAGCTTTCTAGTTCCTCCCCATCTTGATATCACATTTTGTGACATCATCTTGTCAAAAGTGCCATCATCTGTAAAAACAAATTGCTCAAGCATCTCGTCTTCCGCAATCGGATTATTGATATTATAAACAATTATTTTGTTCCATTTTGTTGGAAATATTTTTAGTCTACTTTTCTATTTCTGATTATCAGACAAAAATAGATAACAGCATACTGCTATCACCTGTTCTTCTTGATATTAATGATTTATTATATAAATATAATAAGTGATAGGCATTATTGCTCTTTTAGTCTTAGGCTCACTACAGTCTCAACATGTACCGATATTAAATATGTATAGTTTTTATTCGTAAAAACAACAAATGATGTGTCTTTTTCCCTACCCGAAACAAAGTATGACGAGCCTTTTTAAGTGATCGGAAACATAACCATTACCAATCTAATGAATCAATGTTTGTCAAAAAATCTAATAGACTTAATCTCAAGAAGCCCTCACTAGTTCGATAGTGAAGTCCTTCATTTTTTACAATAATTACTTTTTTAAAAGAATCCGGAATATTTCTAAGAGATTCATATTCCTGATCTTTCTTTTCTAGAGTGTCTATCGTTAAAGCAACTTGAACGTAATATGTTTTATCTCCCTTATTGGCAACAAAGTCACATTCGGTGTCCACATCTGCATATATCCAATTACCATTTTTATCTTTTCGATCCGTTTTCTTTTTAATTGTTACAATGCCGACATCGACATTGAAACCACGATATCTAAGTTCGTTATAAACAATGTTTTCGATTATATCGGTCTCATCAACTTCTCGAAAGTTTAATGCTGCGTTTCTTATTCCAACATCTTCAAAATATATTTTATAAGGAGTGCCAATATAATGACGCCCTTTCACGTTATATCTGAGTGTTTTATTAAGTAAATAAGCTTCCTCAAACCATAAAATATAATTCCCTATCGTGTCATTTGTTATATCAATGTTGTAAACAGTTTTGAAAGTTCTTTCGATCTTTGAAGGATTAATTGAAGTTGAAATCATTGAAGCAACTACATTTAAAGTATCATTCAAATTATTTACATTAACATTAGGGTGTCTGTCTTTAACATCTTTAATATATGTTTCATTTAAAATTGAAGTAGCCTGTTTCACTTTTCCAGAATCGTTTTTTTGTAGTTGAACCAGTGGTATTCCGCCATATCTTTCATACACTTTTAGGCCTGTATACTCATCAAGATTCGTGCCAGTTAAGAATTCAGTAAATGTTAATGGGAGCAAATGAATTCTATCCCCCCTACCGCCAAATTCTGTATCCACTTCGCTAGATAAGAATTTTGAATTGCTTCCAGTGACGTAGACATCATAATTTTCGTGTCTTAATAAACCATTAAGAACCCTTACAAAGCCATCCAAGTTTTGAATTTCATCTAATAACAAATAATATTGTTCATTATCTAAAGCTAAATCCTTTATATATAAAAGGAACTTTCTGTTGTTCACTATTTTTTGATTGTTCTTTTCAATCACTGTTGGCTGATCAGATAAATATTTGTCCAGTAGTGCAATATCCTCGTCGTTGTCAAAAGCAAACTTAATGATGTGATCACTTGGAACGTTCTCTTTCTCAATTAAGTAATTATAAAAAATCTCGTTTAAAAGATAAGATTTGCCACATCTTCTAATCCCGGTGATAACTTTAACAAGATGATTTTGTTTCTTATTTATTAATTCTCTTAGATACACATCGCGTTGAAACATTTATATTCTCCAATCTCCTCAGTACTGAGGCTTTTGTCGACTTTAATATAACACACTATTAAAAGGTTTAAAAGGCAAAATCGACATTTTTGTCAGTGCTGAGGTTTTTGTCAATTATATCGTTACAAAATGTTTATGCTTTTTCGTCTACTGTTTAGTCTATTTTCTAGTCTACTTTTTTGTCTACTTTCTAATTTTTGATTATCAGAAAAAATAGATAATAGCGTACTGCCGTCACCTATTCTTCTTGATAATTATGATTTATTATATGAATATAATAAGTGATAGAATCTATCGCTCTTTTAGTCATAGACACGCTACAGTTTCGACATGTGTCTTCACTACAATAGGTATATATGATTATTTAACCAATTCGTAACAATTGACTGTTACTGGATTGGGCTTAAAAGATGACTGATGTTCAAGACGTTCTTGATGGGTGAATTTAAATCCACATTTTTCAATTACTCGATTACTACCGATATTTTCCACGACTGCTTTGATTAACACTTTATTAAAGCCTTTGTTGAAAAGATGTTTAACAAAAGCTTTGCATGCTTCAGTCATTAGACCATGGTTCCAATATTTTCTTGATAGGCAATATCCAATCTCGGGATCACCATCAATATAGTTAACTACACCAATAGAGCCAATGGGTTCACCACTATCTTTTAAGGTAATCATAAATCTAAATGTTTTTGGATTATTTTCTTCTTCCAACCAGCTATCAATTATCTTTTTAGTCACTTCTATATTCTCGTGAGGATTCCAAGTTAAATATTTAGTAACTTCAGGATCGTTTGCCCAATTGTCAAACATTGGTTTAGCATCTTCAATCCTTGGCTTTCTGAGTAAAAGTCTCTTTGTTTCAATGCATTTATTTTTAAAATAATTCTCATAAAGTGACAAGAGATATAACGCTGATTCACCATAAAGGCCTGTTTCATCATCATCCAACATTTCAATTACGTCTGACTGATAAAATCTGTTTCTTGCTTCTTCAATACTCAACTTATATTTTTTCGCTATAAGTTCAATGGTCTGAGATATAAGAATTGTTTTAGAAAGGACATGTTCCATTATTTGACCTCATAACTGTTTGTGAACTTAATTAGTTTTAATGAATCTTCACTACAAAAAGCAATTTTAGAATTAATCTTTTGAAATTTTAATCTTTCAATGGCATCTTCTTTTTTAATAACTCCATCAATAACAAAAAGGATTGTTTCACCAACGGAATCATCCGCTATTTTGCCTTCGACTATATCATAACCATGATTAAAAGAAGGATTGGTTCTACATTCAATAATCATGTCTAGCCATTCTAAATCTGGGTTTTTAAAGGATTTGTATTTTAAATTGTTTATTTCTTTTTCGTTAAATTCAAAAACACTAACAATGGCAGAGGCGCTTTTATTCATCCTTTGCTTTCTTTTAGCCATTCTTTCGGCTTGCTCTTTAATAGGAGTAAGATAAAAGGCACAACCAAAATCTCTTCCTTTTTCAGATTTTATAATTTTTGGATTTTTAACTTCGACATCTGAACCGTGATATAAAATCATGCTGCGCCTCCTGATAATCTTCTACCAATATATTCATTTATTGAATATGTAGACATCCCGTGCATATCTTCATAATCCTCTTTTAATTCATCAATAATGCCGGCTTTATTAAGTTCATCATAAATGGTTCCACTACTTTGATTAACGCTAGACGCATATTGTTCAACACACATAACAATGAATCTATTTATCTTTTTGTCTATAGCGCTATTTGTTCTAGTGGCTCTTTTTCTGGTTCCTTGTGTTTGGGTACTGATATCAATAGACATGTTTAAAAAACTTACTAATCTAAGAAGGGTGTCGATAGTGTAATTACCACTTCCGTTTTCGATAGCCCATAAAGTAGATCTAGTAACACCCACTTCTTTAGCGACATCATCCATTCTCAAATTAAGCTCTAATCTTTTGCTTTTAAGTTTTTGGCCAATTTCAAATTTGCTTTCCATGCCTATAGTATACAAGAAAGTTAAGTTAATGTCTATTATATTAAACATTATCTTTTATTTTCGATATAGTCCTACTATTGTTTCCACATGAAAACTTCTCGGAAACATATCTACCGGCTGAACCGCGTCAATAATATAATCATCTTTTAAATATTCTAAATCGCGAGCAAGAGTAGATGGTTCACATGATATATAAACGATTCTCGATGGCTTTATTTTTAATAGTGCATTTAAAAATTCAGGGGTGCTTCCTTTGCGAGGTGGATCCATGATAACAACATCAAATTTGGGTAAATGTCTATTGATGTAAAGAGTGCAATCATCCTCAATAATTTCTATATTTTCAATTTTGTTTAATTTAGCGTTATTCTTTCCATTAATAACCGCGCTTTTAACAACTTCAACACTTGTTACTTTTTTAACGTGTGGAGCGACTAATAATCCAATTGTGCATACCCCCGCGTAAGCATCAAGAACCGTATCATTTTTATCTAATTTCGCATATTTAATGGCCTCTCCGTAGAGTTTTTGAACTTGAATTGGGTTGACTTGGAAAAAACTTTGAGATGAAATATTGAACTTTAATCCTAAGATTTCATCAGTGATAAATCCTCTGCCGTAAAGCACTTTTTCACTTTCGCCAAGAATAACGTTCGTATCTCTTTTATTTACATTAAAAACGATGGTCGAAATCTGTGGACATCTATTAACAAGTTCTTTAATGAAGTTATTTCTTCCTGGAAAAGATTCAACATTTGAAACGAAAACCACCATTATTTCATTTGTTGACAGACTCGTTCTAATTAAGACATGACGAATGATTCCAGTTCGATAATCTTCGTTATATGGATCAATATGGAATTCCTCCATTAACGAAGCAATTTCTTTTAAAATAGGTCCAGCTTTTTTATCTTCAATATTACATTCTTTAATCGGAATGATTTTATGTGTGTTCGAACGATAAAAACCATACACAACTCGCTTATTTTCTCTTCCAAAAGGAACTTGGATTTTGTTTCGATAATGTTCTGGGTTTTCCATTCCAATGACATCGTTAACCTTGATATTATCAAAATGCCCAATACGTTTTAAATCTTCTTCAACCTTATGTTTTTTATATCTCAATTCATAATCGTAAGAAGCGTTTTGAAATGTACATCCTCCACACGCTGTTGAAACTGGGCAAAGCGGTTGAATGCGATCAGGGGATTTGCTTAATAGTTTAACTACTTTGCCATAAGCTACACCTTTCCTTGCGTAAGTTACTTCTATTTCTGCTTCTTCGCCAAGAAGTAATGAATCAACAAAAATAACCCCGTAAACTGTTTTAATAACTCCCTTGCCTTCTGAAGAGATATCAACGCATTTGCCTTTAATAATATTTTTCATCTTCACCATTATATTAAAAAGATAATGGTTTTTCTATTCTTCATTAGAAATGATATAATCAAATCACGAGGTCATAAAAATGAAAACAAAATATTTATTGCCAATTATCTTATCAACTTTAACTATTGTTTCTTGTGGAAGTTCATCAAAAGAAGAAACCAAACCAGGGGGAGAAGGAGAAATCGGTAACCCAATTCAAAGTATTGATATACTCCATAATCCAACCAAAACAGAATATATAGTTGGTGATTTTTTTGAACCTGATGGATTAATTTTAACAGCGACATACATGGATCAAAAAACATCATCCATTAGTTATGATAGCAATAAACAATATTTCACTTTTTCAATTGGACTAGACACTCCATTAACTTTAGAAGATACAACAGTTACAATAACTTATATGTCAATGACCGCTGATATATCAATTACAGTGGTTGAAGAAAGCGAACCAGAAGAAGAAACGGAAACATATATCGTTGATTTTAATAGCTTTGTTTTTAGTGGCAGTTCAAAAGAATTAAGCACCTCAAGCAAGGCTAGTACTTTTGAAAAAGGAGTTACCGATTTCTTCGATAAACAAACAGAAATTAGTGGACTTCTTACCAGTTTTTCGGCTACTTCTTATGTTGGAATCAAGAAAATAGAATTCGATGAAGAAACAGGATTAGAAGGATTTAATGCATTACAAATTAGTAGTGGATCCACAAGTGGTAATATCACCTTTAATTTTTCTAAAAAACTCATTTCCGTTAAAGTGACAGCGCAAGCTTATTATAACGCTTACTTGGATAATTGGAGTGCGGATGAACCATTCGTTAGTTATTCGAATAGTTCAGATGATATAACTTTTTTGATTAATAATGAAGAATGGGAATTACCTGAAGCAAAATACGATGAAGAAACATATCAATATTCAATGCCAGAAAAAGTATCTAGGGAGTTTGATATTAATGGTAATTCACTCACAATCGCCGATGATGAAAATTGTGGAAGAATATTTGTTCATCAACTAGAATTAACTTTTGAAAAATAATTATGAAGAAATTCATTAAATCATTAAATTTAAGATTAAGCGATTTGCTCCTATTTATTGGGTTCATTCCTTTTGCAATATTTTTGGTTTTTGGTCAGCTTTTCATGCAATACACTGACCCGCTAGAAGTTGCGCTTCCACTATGGGCCGCGATTATTTGCTTTGTCATTGCCCTTGGAACCTGGGTTTATTATTTGATATTAGAATTTAAGAGAGGAAATAATCCAAAACTTGTAGTTAGTTGCTTATTTTTGTTTTTAACTCTTTTAAATGTCATCGCTATTGCGGTACAACCAAATGTCGTTAGTGAAGATGTAACTGTGAGAATGGTTAATGAATTAAATACTGGGTTATATCCTGGAATTGATGTTGGTTCTATTGTTCATATCGATGTTCCTATTTCAGTAACGCATAAACTATTTTTCATTATGGATGTTATTTTGATAGGAATGTTCATTTATATTGGGTTATTTATTTTCCCAAAAAGATTCACAGGCATTCTCTTTGTTAAATATCTTGGCTATGTGGTTATGGTGTTTGTCTTATCTGTGATATTTGTCGGATATTTCATGGAATATGATTTATATGTTCCATTCATTAAAACCTTATTAGGAAAGATTGACGCTGACCCATCAGTATATGCAGTTAAGAGTTATATCTTGCATAGAAACGCTTATGGAATGGTTATGATGATTGGTATTATTTTTGCCTTCATCAATCATTCAATTGAAAAGAAATGGTATTACTATCTTTTAGTGGCTTTTTTCTTCATTAATATGATTTTTAGTTACTGTAAGACTGGATTAATTATTTCTGTTTTGATGATTGCCTTCTACGTTATATATCGCTTAATTGTCACTTATAAGGAAAACAAAAAGAGAAACACTGTTCTCTTTATTTTCATTGGCTCTTTAGCGATTATCGCTATCGGTGTAGTTGGAATTAGCCTATTAACAAAAGGACAAGTTCTTGGTTTTATTTATAAACTCCTCAAAGGGGCAAAAGATAATGGAACAATGGATATGAGAAGCTATATTTGGGATAACTCATATCAACTTCTAAGAAATGACTGGTGGCTCATTGGTCGTGGATTTGGAATATATAACGTTATTTTATTACCGATGAACACAGTTAATGGAGATGCTGTCTTCCCAGCCCATTCTGCTTATGTCGGATTAATTTCTGAAGGCGGAATATTGTTCTTAATCGGATATATTGCTCTTTTGGTATATTTTGCTTATGTTGTTTACAAATGTTCAAAACAAAACTTAGGTTTAACAATTTCGTTAACCTTTGGTGCGGTGGCGTTTATCCTATATTCCACAACTGAAGCAATTCAATATCTTGTCTATGTCTTTATGTTCCCAGTAATGGTTTTATATCATTCCTCAAAAAAGAGCGAAACACAAAAAGAAGCGGCATAGCCGCTTTTAATTTTGTTATTGTTTCTTTGCCTCATCAAACATCTTTTTCATTGTTTGATTTCCATATGTCAATTTTTTAATTGTTAGATCTTGGGCTTTATCATTAGCAAGTCGAAGATTACGGTCCGCCCCAAGAAGACCTTCTTTTACTTTATTCAAGTGTTCAATTGTTTTGTCAATTTCTTCAATGGCTTTATTAAATCTTTCATTGGCAGCCATATAATTTTTTCCAAACTTTTCTTGGAAATCCAATAACTTCTCTTCAAAACGAGAAACATCAACATTTTGGGCTCTAATTAAGGCGAGTTCTTGCTTATATTGGGCAGAATTCAACGCTGCATTCCTAAGAAGGGTAATAATTGGAATGAAACATTGAGGACGTACAATATACATCTTTTCATACATATAAGAAGCATCCACTATTCCAGCATTATAATATTCGTTATCAGCTTCAAGCATTGAAACAAGAACTGCGTATTCGCATTTCTTTTCCCTTCTGTCTTTATCGAGTTCTTTTAGGAAATCTTCATTTTTATGTTTTGTTGCAGTAGTCTCATTTTCGTTTTTCATTTCAAACATAATTGAAATAATTTCAACACCATTATCATCAGTTTCGCGATAAATGAAATCGCCTTTAGAACCACTACTAGCGTCGTTATCTTTTTCAAAATACGCTTTTGGGAAAGCGGCCATTCTAATTTTGTTAAATTCAATTAAGCAGTGTTGCTCAAGAGTTTCTCCAACGAGCTTAGTGGACATTTTTGTCTTGAGATCTTTATAATATGCAACCTCTTCATCTTTGGCTTTGATTTTTTCTTCATATTGAGATTTGATTGATTGAATTTTTAATTCAGATTCTTTTTCTCTTATTTGAAGATCGCCTTTAAGCTCCAAAATCTCTTTTTCTTTATCTGAAACCGCGTTATTGATTTTGTTTTCGGTTTCGTTTTTCAATAAAGAAAGCTCATGTTTTAATTCTGAAACTTCTTTTTCTTTGCTTGATAAAGCATCTTTAACCGCAAGCTCTTTTGCTAATTTTGAATTAGATATTTCACTATTTAATTTTGCGATTTCTTCTTTGAGTTTTGATAATTCTTCTTTGTTAGAAGCTTCTAATTGATTTTTTAAAATCTCTTCATCTTTCTTTTTGTTTTCTTCTAGTTGTTTTAATCGATCGTGAAGCTCTTTTTCAAAATTTTCATTACGAACTTGAGACAATAATTCTGCGTAGTCTCCCTCATCAATTTTAAAGACTTTGCCACAATGTGGGCATTTTAATTCTTTTTCCATATGAACCTCTTAATGGTGGCAGTCACATGTGTGAACCATGTTAGGATTAAATTCCATTTTTCCTTCAAGATATTTATCCACTGCTTCTTTTGCTAATCCGCTTTGTCCTGGAAAGACCTTAATTCCTGCTTGTTTCAATAATTCATAAGCGTGATTTCCCATTCCACCAGCGATTAAGACATGAACTTCTAAATCGTTGAGATAATCAATCAATGAGTGATGCGAATTACCACCATTAGTGATAATCATTTCTTTTCTTTCATTTCCATCAACATCGACTAATAAAAAGTTTTGAGTCTGACCAAAATGTTGGAATATCTCTCCGCTATCAAAATCATATGTTACAGCAATTCTCATAACATCTCTCCTTACTGAATCATTCTATCACAATGAAACATATCATATTTTAAATTTATTAATATAAGAGGTTATAATGTTCTTGTATATGGACCTTAAAATCAAAATTCTTTCTGAATTAATACGTGTATCAAAAAATATTGTCTTTTTTGGTGGAGCAGGTGTATCAACCGAAAGCGGAATTAAAGACTTCAGAAGCAAAGATGGGCTTTATCACCTCAAATCAAAATATGGCCGCCCATATGAAGTGATGCTTTCTCATACATATTTTATGAATCACACTGAAACATTTTATGAGTTTTATCGCGAATTTATGATTAACACCAACGCAAAGCCAAATTACGCTCATAGATATCTTGCTAAATTAGAAACATGCAAGAACCTCACTATAATTACTCAAAACATTGATGGACTACACCAAGAAGCAGGATCAAAAAACGTTATAGAACTTCACGGCTCAATTCATCGAAACACATGCATGAAATGCGGTAAAAAATATTCTTTAAGCATTATATTAAATAGTGATGGAATTCCAAAATGCCCTTATTGTGGAGGAATAATTAAACCAGACGTTGTTCTATACGAAGAGTCACTTGATACTTATGCGATTGATTCGGCAATAGATGCGATTAGTAATGCAGATTTAATAATTGTCGCTGGCACATCATTATCAGTTTATCCAGCAAGTGGATTAATTAATTTTTTTAAAGGGAAATATATAGTAATAATAAATAAAGAACATTTAACAGTGAATAATGATGTTTATCTTGAAATCAATAGACCTGTCGGTGAAGTTTTTGAAGAATTAGACCACTAGTGGTCTTTTTTTATTAATCAAAAATTTTTTTATTATTTTTTTTCAATTTTTTCGTTTTTCTTCCTCTATTTATTAAATGAGGAGGTTTTTAATCATTTCTACATTAACGGCAGCCTAGAATTAATCGATCAGAAGAAAAGCATTATTTGTTATTAAAAAGAAAGATAATCAGACTTAAGCAATATATGGATCCCCAAAGACTCGAAAACCATAACAAAAAGGAGGATATATGAGCAAGAAAAAGATTTATAACAAACACTTAGAAAAAGGAAGGTTTTATGTTCACAATGACAAACATGGTGGCCATCCAGCCCTTCTTTATAAGAAAAGAGATAAAAACAATATGTATTTTATTATTATCTTCACATCTTCTTTTGGCCCAAAACGAACAAAGCTGAAACATAGTATTGAACCGACAAAGGTAAAAATATCATTTGTTCACAATTCACCTACTATTGCGAAAAGAAGAGATTTAGGTTCAAAGCCAATGAATGGTTTAAAAATTGATAAGGAAGATAAACCAATAATAAAAAATATAAAAAAGAAAAAATGATTCACCGAAACCAACAAAGGATTTCCAACATGCGAATCATTACATATATTAAAGCAAACGAAAGGAGATAAATCAATATGGAATCTTACAAATACCCTATTTGTGGTAATACAGATATTCATTCAATTGGATACTTGAACGGTAAACCTTATTGTCGAAGGTGTATCTCTTTTAAAGGTGAAGAAGTAGAACACAAGCCGTCATATCCTAAAAAGCGCCCATTCATCTCGAATATGAACTATCTTCAGAACAAAAAGAATTATCAAATAAGTTAGTGGAAAACTATAAGAAAGGCATAGATAGTCTAGTTTATGCGGTGTGTGGATCCCCAAAGACTCGAAAACTATAACAAAAAGAAGGTGTCAAATGAGCAAAAAATTCAAATTCTATAAAAACAGAAAAACAAAAAATCATCCAAGTATAGAAGTAGATTCAAACGGGATTATTTGGATTAATTTAGAAGTAACTTCAAGCCCCACTAAGAAGAATAGATATATTGAACTTAAAGTTAATCCAAATCCAAAAAGAAATGATAAAGCATATGTTAGAAAGTATTTAAGAAAGGATCCAATTAAAACAAGAGGTCAACTTTTGGAAAAATTCAACCTATCAGAAGATGATTTAATTGAAATCGAAAACTACTTAAACAACAAAAAAAGTTAGTGTAAAACCTACTAAACTTGGGCTTTGGTCGGATTAACCGATAGCACTAACTACAAATATTAAAACAAAATTAAGGAGGTAACGCAATATAGAAACTTTTAAATGCCCAATCTGTGGTAACACTGACATTCATTCAATTGGAATACTGAACGGCAAACCATATTGTCGTAAGTGCATCTCTTTTCGTGGTGAAGAAGTGGAACATAAACCATCTTATCCTAAGAAAGCGCCTATCCATCTTGAATATGACTATCCCTTGAGCAAAAAGAACTATCGGATAAGCCTAGTGGAAAATTACAAGAAAGGAATAGATAGTCTTGTTTATGCGGTGTGTGGTTCCCCAAAAACATCAAATCCATAACAGAAAGGATTAATTATGAGTAAAAAACGAAAAAGAATCAGAATTCTGAGAGGAAAATTTTATACAACTTTCCACACTGGCCGATTAGGTCACCCATCATTAGTTTTTAGATTGGATTGAAAAAGAAATAAGTATTGGATAGTCGTTTTTGATACTACAGGAAGAAATGACAGAATAATGCTAAAAGTTCCGATTGAAACAACCGTAAAAGCTTCTTTTGTACATAAAAAAACCAGTGATAGCTTCTCATGGAGATTTGGGTGATCATGAGTTAGTTGGTTTGAAAGTTGATAAGGTAGATAAACCTCGAATTGAATTAATTAAAAGAAAGAAACCTCAATTAACTAAAAAATATAAAAAGTATTTGGAACAAAAAAATAAAAAAGTCCGCTAGGGACTTAGTGCATCGGGCAGATCGAGCTGCCAATTGGTGCGCGGTTGTCTGAGCCTATATAGCTCTGCGTGACAACTTGTAAATATATTTAATCAAAAGAAGGGAGATAATTCAATATGGAATCTTACAAATGTCCTATTTGTGGAAATACAGATATTCATTCAATTGGAATACTGAACGGCAAACCTTATTGTCGTAAGTGCATCTCTTTTCGTGGTGAAGAAGTGGAACATAAACCATCTTATCCTAAAAAGGCACCTATTCACCTGGAGTATGAATTATCTCCAGAGCAAAAAGAACTTTCAGATAATTTAGTTGAGAACTATAAAAAGGGTATAGATAGCTTAGTTTATGCAGTGTGTGGTCCCCTAAGACTCGAAAACCATAACAGAAAGCAAACTATTCCGATTTCAAGAGCAATTTAATCTTTTCTTTCAAACCACGTCGAAAACAGCCATCAAAATTGGCTTTTTATTTTTGAGTTGAATAATTACATTGTTGGTTCGATGTATTTTTTGTTTTTGAGAACTG
>JAGBLE010000028.1 GCA_017635565.1 Bacilli bacterium | reverse complement strand
TCAGGAATACTCTTGAGGCACATAGCGTTACCAACTTTAATATCGCAGGTAACACCAGATATGATTTTATCCCCAACTTTGAGATCTTTTGGTGCGAGAATGTATCTCTTTTCACCATCAGCGTAAGCGACTAAACAAATGTTTGCGTTACGGTTTGGATCATACTCAACAGTCTTTACAACAGCAGGGATATTGTCCTTATTTCGTTTGAAGTCAATTAAACGGTATTTCCTTTTATGACCTCCACCAATGTGACGGCAAGTAATAATACCTTGATTATTTCTTCCGCCACTCTTTGATAAAGTGACTAATAAACTTTTTTCAGGAGTGCTAGTTGTAATTTCTTCGAATGTCGAGTTTGTCATGCTACGTCTACTTGCAGAAGTAGGCTTGTAAGTTCTAATTGACATTACTTTTTCCTCCTATAATTTAAGAATAATGAACTTGCTTATTCTTTGAATAAATCGATTGCTTGACCTTCAGCAATGGTCACAATCGCTTTCTTATAACCTTGGATACTTCCTTGATAACGAGTACCTCTGGTTGTTGCTTTAGCGCGAACATTCACAATTTTGACGTCGACAACTTTCACTTGGAAGATTCTTTCAAATGCGAGTTTGACTTCAGTTCTGTTACTTGTCGCTGCAACTTTCACTGTGACTTTGTTCTCGTTTTGCATCGCAGCCATACTTTTTTCAGTGATGACTGGTTTAACAATAACGGAGAAGTCTTTTTCAGTGGCTTTTGGGAAGCCTGCTTTTGCTGGTGCTTCGACTTTTTTCTTGGCTGCCATATTACTTCAATGCCTCCTCAACTACTTTAACTGCGGCTTCACTCATAACTAATTTGTCAGCGTTTAATAAGTCATAAACGGAGATGTTATCAGTGGTAACCACTTTCGCATAGTCGATATTACGAACGCTTGCGAATAAGTTTTCATCAATTTCAGTTACAACTACGAGAGTTTTAACTTCTGACTTAAGAGCCTTTAACATATTGGCGAAATTCTTTGTTTTCTTTTCAGCGAACTTGATTTCGTCAACGACCACTAAATCTTTTGGTGTCTTGAGTGATAATGCTGATCTCAAGGCTAATTGATGTTCTTTTTTGTTTTGGGAAATGGTGAAGTTTTGATTTCCAACTGGACCAAAGACTGTTCCACCACCAACCCAAACTGGGCTTCTTGAGCTACCTGCACGAGCTCTACCTGTGCCTTTTTGTCTCCATGGTTTTTTACCACCACCAGAGACTTCATGTCTAACCTTTGTTTTTGCAGTGGCTTGACGTGAATTTGCTTGTTCTACTTGGACAGCGTTGAACATTGCTTGTTTGTGAGGTTCAACGGCGAAGACAGAACCGGCGAGTTTTAAATCTTTGACTTGTTCGCCAGCCATGTTAAGAACTTTAACGCTGACGGATTTCTTTTCTGCCATTATTTTCTATCTCCTTTCGTCCTTATTCAGCACTTGCTTCTGGAGCAACCGCTGGTGCTTCTTCTTTAACTTCTGGAGCTGGTACTCTATTAATTAAAGATTTAACAGCTTCTTTGTTTTTGACTGTCTTAACTGCGGAACGGATTGTAACGATACTCTTTTTAGCACCTGGTAATCCACCCTTAATTAAGATGTAGCCTTTTTCTGCATCAACCTTAACGACTAATAAGTTTAATAAAGTTGCAGATTTGTTTCCGTGATGTCCTGACATGTGTTTGCCTGGCATGACACCGTGGTTATAACGTCCATTGTTTGCAAATGAACCTTGGCCTCTGTGATATCCTGAACCATGTCCTTTTGGACCGATGTGCATGTGCCATCTTTTAATGGTACCGGAATAACCGTGACCTTTGCTTGTTCCGATAACATCAACGATGTCACCATTTTGGAACATATCAGCTTTAAGTGTATCTCCTAATTGGTAACCACCCATTTCATCACCACGTAATTCTTTTGAAACATAATGTGGAACGGTATTGGCTTTCTTAGCGATACCTTTTTCTGCTTTGTTAGCACGAGATTCTTTCTTTTCTTCGTAGCCAACTTGAACAGCAACATATCCGTCTTTTTCAAGTGTCTTAACTTGTGTAACGACGTTTGGTAAGACTTCGACGACTGTAACTGGGTATAAGGTACCATCTTCAGCGAAGACAGAAGTCATGCCCATTTTACGACCTAAAATAGCTTTCATTGTGTCTTACCTCCTTAAAGTTTGATTTCGATATTCACTCCTGATGGAAGGTCGAGGTTCTTAAGAGCATCGAGGGTTTCCTTCTTTGGGTTTGTAATATCGATAATACGTTTGTGTGTTCTGATTTCGAATTGTTCACGAGAATCTTTGTATTTGTGAACCGCTCTCAAAATCGTGAATACTTGTTTTTCTGTTGGTAATGGGATTGGGCCCACAACAGTAGCCCCAGAGTTCTTCGCTACTTGAACGATTCTCTCAGCGCTTTGATCGAGGTTTACATGATCATAGGCTTTGAGTCGAACTCTAATCTTAGTAGTTTTTGCCATGAAATTTCCTCCTATATCACTTTCAGGCTTTGACTTATTCTCTCTCAATGCGAATTACCGAACATACCTTCATGACAACGCCTGTGGGTGTGTCCGCAACCTCGCACATCATCGCGAGCAGTCAACGTTCAAATACTACTCTTTTACGTATGTGTGTGTCAATAATAAATTATAAAAAATTATTTAAGGAAAAAATTGGTAAGGAAAAATAGTGAAAAATTTTCTTCATTTTTTTACTGATTTTTGATTCAATTTGGATTTTTGAGGCCCATTTTTTGCTTTTTTTGGCAAGAAAAAAGACGGTTTTTAGACCGCCAAATTTCTAGTCATTTTTGTGCTTGTTTTGATAGGCTTCATAGGAATATTTACAGCCGCAATATTCTTGAAAATACATCTCGTGTTCTTTGATAATTATGAGGCTTTTTTCATATCCATCATTCTTTTTGAAATCAGCATATAACCACTTAACAGTAGGATAATCTTTTTGAAGAGATTCACCAATTTTATTTATATCTTGAGCGTTCTTATATCTTGAGATAGTCATCACTGTTCCAAAATAATCAAAGCCATTCTTATAAGCGTATTCAAATCCTTCTTTTAATCTCTTTTTAAAACAAATTCGACATCTTTCATGTCCTTCTTTGTCTGACGCTCGAGGTTCTAAATCGAGATTATATTTTTCGTTATCATATGTAGTTGGTATAACAGTAATATTAGCGTCTATATCAGACAAATATTTCTTTAGTTCATTAAAACGTCTATCATGTTCTTCTTTTGGATAAATATTTGAGTTGTTATATAGAATTGTAATATCAAAATAATCTTTGATGATTTCGTAAGGAATAGTAAAACAAGGGCCACAACAAGCGTGAATCAATAATTTCGGTTTTTTACCAGAATTTTTGATTGCTTCCAGTTCTTTCTCTAGCAATTTTTGGTAATTTTTATTATTTTCCATGGATGAACATTGAATCTCCAAAGCTGAAGAAATGATACTTATTTTTTACAGCGTGATCATATACTTCGAGAGTAAATTCTCGACCCATAAATGCACTAACAAGCATAATAAGAGTGCTTTTTGGAAGATGGAAATTAGTGATAACACAATCAACCGCTTTAAATTCATATCCAGGAGTAATAAAAATATTGGTTGATTTTTTAACTGGGGTAAAGGTTTTAAACTCTTGAATATTAGCTTCTAAAGTTCTGATTGATGTTGTTCCAATAGCAATGATTCTTCTTCCTTCTTTTTTGGCTTTATTTAAAGTGTCACAAGCTTCTTGACTAATTTCATATTCTTCAGAATGCATAACGTGATCTTTGGTATCGTTTACTTTGACTGGCCTAAATGTTCCTAAACCAATATGTAGTGTAATATCCACTACCTCAACGCCTTTATCTTTTATCTTTTTGAAAAGTTCTTCAGTAAAGTGAAATCCCGCAGTTGGTGCAGCTGCGCTTCCAGCATATTTTGCGTACACTGTTTGATAACGGTCATTACTGCATAATTGTTTCTTAATATATGGAGGAAGAGGCATTTTTCCAAGTGAATCAAGGACTTCTAAAAATATTCCTTCATAATAAAACTTAATATCTCTTAATCCTTCATCTTTTATTTTGACAACTTCACCGATTAATTTTCCTTCTCCGTAATTAATTTTTGCTCCAAGTTTTAAAGATTTTGCAGGTTTTGTTAAGCATTCCCACGTATCATCACTAACTTGTTTAAGAAGTAAAGTTTCACAATGAGCGCCAGTAATTTCTTTAACACCAATTAATCGAGCAGGGATAACTTTTGTGTTATTTCTAACTAAAACATCTCCTGGTCTTAAATAATCGATGATGTCATAAAACATCTTATCTTCATAAGTGTGTCTTTCTTTATCGATAACTAATAATCGAGAGTGGTCTCTTTTATCAGATGGTTGCTGCGCAATTAATTCTTCTGGAAGGTAAAAATCAAATAAATTTATATCCATATTAAAATCCTCGAGAATCTCCAAAGGCCGCAATTGTTAAATCCATATATTCTTGGAATCGATCTTCTTTAATTGCTTCTCTTGCCCCTTCCATTAATTTAATTAAGAATCTAATGTTATGGATTGATAGTAATCTTTTTCCAAATATTTCATCACAAACATATAAATGTCTAAGATACGCTTTTGTGTAATTCTTACAGCAATAGCAATCACAGTTTTCATCTAAAGGAGAGAAATCTTCTTTATATTTAGCGTCTCTAATATTAACTCTTCCTTTGGAAGTCATAAGCGCTCCATGCCTTGCTAATCGCGTTGGCAAAACACAATCAAACATATCAATTCCACGGGCAATTCCTCCTAATAAGTAGTCAATTGAACCGACTCCCATTAAATAACGAGGTTTATCTTGTGGTAAATATTTAACTGTGTAATCAATCATTCTGAAACATACTTCTTTAGGTTCGCCAATTGAAGTTCCTCCAATTGAATAACCAGGGAAACCCATTTTTGAAAGTTCTTCAGCACACATCTTTCTTAAATCTTCATAATCTCCACCTTGAACAATTCCAAAGAGAGCTTGATCTTCTCTTTTATGGGCGTCTTTTCCTCTTTTTGCCCATCGTAAAGTTCTTTCGGTAGATTTTTTTGCGTATTCATATGAGGCTGGATAAGGAATACACTCATCAAAAGACATGATGATGTCAGCGCCTAATTTTTCTTGAATGTCAATTGCGACTTCTGGGGAGAAGAAAAGTTTGTCTCCATTAAGATGATTTTTAAAATGGACACCTTCTTCAGTGATTTTGCGATTTTCCGCTAAAGAGAAAACTTGAAAGCCACCAGAATCAGTTAAAATCGGTCCATCCCAATTCATGAATTTATGTAAGCCGCCTGCTTTACTAACGAGATCTGCTCCTGGTCGGATTGATAAATGATAAGTATTAGAAAGAATAACTCCCGCTCCCATTTCATGTAATTCTTCAGGAGAAAGTGATTTGACAGTAGCTAACGTACCAACAGGCATAAACATTGGAACTTCGCAGTCTCCATGCGGAGTGTGGAGGATACCATATCTTGCACCTGTTTTTTTATCGATATGTTTTATTTCTAAATAAAAATTTTTCATTAAAGTTCTCCTTCATCATCACCAACAATTAATAAAACTCCACCAATGAGACTAACGAAAATAAGGATAACAACTTTAAATCCAACACTGATGCGTTCATTATTGTTAATCTTTCGATATAAAGAGACAGTCAATGGAACTTGCCAAATTAATGGAATAATAGCAAACCCATTTATGACAGTTGCAACAACACATAAAATAAAGCCAATATTCAACATTGTCTTATCGCGATATCCACTTGTTTTCTTACTAACTTCATTTACAGGACTTTCAACTTTTTGTCCACATCTCGAACAAAAGAGTGCATCATCATTAAGTTCTTGTCCACATTTAGTGCAGTATTTCATCTTGCTCTCCTCATATTATTCTCATCATTACTTCTACAGAAATAGAAGGTTAATATTTTAGTAATATTTGTCACTTTGAAATAGTGACATAATTTCATCATTTTTTAATCAATAAACTTTTCTTCATTATCGATAATATTTGCATGTCATTAAGACAATATTTTTATTTGTTAAATATTCATCTTTGATTCTTGATTTATCGTAACTTTTTCCAAGCTCAGATAAAAAATTTGATAATTCTTTTGTGTTAAACCAAAGTCGAAGATAACGGTCCACTAAATCTTTTTCTCTTTGATAAATGATGAACATTGGGTATATGTACAATAGTTCACCATTGCAAAGCATCCATTTATTTGGCTCATAATTAAGCGTCATCCTACTTATTTTTGCTAAATATGCATTGTCGAATAACTGCTTATATAATTCTTCAGTCATGTCGTTATTTGACAAGTAATCACTCATCAATTCACCATCGACATAATCAGTAACAACATAACCAAGTTTTTTATCGATCCAATATAACTTTGGTGATTTAATTCCGGCACCACTAATTTTTTCTAAGGCATAAGTCAATTCATTTCCTTCTTGGCTTTTTGGAATGAATTTTCTGACAAAATAATCTTTGTTTTTACGTCTTGCAACAAAAGAATTATCAGATATAGTCTTAATAATTTCAAATTCTCGATGCTTAATTTTTACCATTTCCATTGTTAACATTATACTTTAATTTAATAATTAAGTATAGTTGAGGATTTTGAAAATAGAAAAAGTATATGAAATAAAATCACTCAAGTAGGTTATTGACTATGACTTTTTTATCGTTTGAATAACAATTATTAATGCAACTATGTTATACTTGTTGCATGAAACTTTACGAAAGCTCTGAAGATTATTTAGAAAAGATTTTAATTCTTTCTGAAAAGATTGGCCGCGTTCATTCAATCGATATCGCTCGGGAGATGAGTTTTTCTAAACCAAGCGTTTCTGTTGCTATGCACAAATTAGCAGATAACGGCTACGTTTTCATTGAAGATGATGGAGAGATTAAACTCACAGATATCGGAATGGAAATTGCTAAAAATGTTTATGATCGTCATGTGACAATTGCTAAGGCATTAACTCTTTTAGGTGTCAGTGAAGAACAAGCGCTTATCGATGCTTGTAAAATTGAGCACGATATTTCAGAAGAGACTTTTTCAAAATTAAAAGAAGTAGTTAATAAAAATGGATAGATTAGAAATTTTTATACGTTACGTCAAAATCGACACTCAATCAGATGATACGACCGGAAAAACACCAAGTACAGAAAAGCAAAAAAATCTTGGAGTTTTATTAGTGCATGAATTATTAGAATTGGGATTAACTGACGCGCACATGGATGAGTGGGGAAATGTTTATGGACATCTTCCTGGAAAAGGCTCCCGTATTGGTCTTAACGCTCATATGGATACTGCTTTAGAAGTCACTGGCGCTAATGTCAAACCTCACTTGATTAAAAAATATCTCGGTGGAACCATTAAACTCGCTAACGGATTAGAGATGAGTCCAGAAGAATTCCCAATTTTAAACAATCATATTGGACATGATTTAGTGGTGACTGATGGAAATACTTTATTGGGCGCTGATGACAAAGCGGGAATCGCCATTATCATGAATGCACTTAGGTATTATCATGATAATCCGGATTTAAAGCATAGTAACATTTCAGTTTGCTTTACAGTTGACGAAGAAATTGGTGAAGGCCCACTACATTTTGATTATCGAAAAATGAAAGCTAAATATGCTTATACAATTGATGGAAGTGATATCGATAAAATCGAATGTGAAAACTTCAATGCCTATGGAGCAAGCATTACTTTTAAAGGGGTATCAATCCATCCAGGAGAAGGAAAAAATAAACTTGTAAACGCAATTAATCTCGCAAATGAGTTCATAAATAACCTTCCACAAAACGAAACGCCTTTTGAAAGCGAAGGAAAACAAGGCTTTTTTCATATCACTTCATTAGAAGGAAATTCTGAACTCGCAACCTTAACAATGATTATTAGAGACTTCAAAGATAAGGGTATAGAAAAAAGAGTTGACGCTGTTAAAAACGCTGTTAAAAAAGTTCAACAAGCACATCCAACTGCGCTAGTTGAAATTAATATCAAAAAGCAATACGTTAACATGAGAAAATATGTTGACCGCA
Source organism: Bacilli bacterium (assembly GCA_017635565.1). Lineage (GTDB taxonomy): Bacteria > Bacillota_I > Bacilli_A > RFN20 > CAG-826 > UBA2450. Next base: position 51,082 of record JAGBLE010000028.1, on the reverse strand, counting down.
AGCCAATGGCGATTAAACGTGCAAAGAACGCCCTTAAAGCTAATGGAATTAATCCTTCATTAGGATCAATTAGAGGTGGCACTGATGGGGCGACATTCTCTAAAAATGGTCTCATTACTCCTAACCTTGGAACAGGTAGTTATAACCATCACGGAAGGTTTGAATTCCTCGATGTTCAAGAGTATGAAAAGATGATCGATGTTGTCATCGAATTAGTCAAATAAATTCATAACCCACATACACAAGTCAATCATAAATAAAAGTATAAATATTACATTTTTGGACAGTGTCTAAAGTTCGTTAAATATTTATATTTTTTTATTGCGAATGTTCTATTATTTGAGTAGCATTTAAACACTCACTTTTGAGTTTAACAACATATATCATATTTTTAATAACAAAGCATAAATAACATAAGGGGGAATTTTTATGCTCAGCATAAGGAAAAGAGATGGAGCCTTAGAAGAGTTCAATCTTGAAAAGGTTTCAAAAGCCATCGAAAAAGCTTTTATGGCAGAACACAAATTCTATAACGATGACATTATTAACATGTTGTCGCTTAGAGTTACTGCTCAAATGAATGCAAAAATTCGTAACGACATTATTGATATTGAAGACGTCCAAGACGCTGTTGAAGTCACATTAATCCAAGCAGGATATGTTGACGTTGCTCGTAGCTATATGCTTTATAGAAAAGCTAGAGCTAATTTGAGAGAACAAAAAGCAACAGATTTAGACTATAAGAAAACTGTCGATAACTACTTAAAGATTAATGACTGGAGAGTTAAAGAAAACTCAACAGTTACATATTCTGTTGGTGGACTTATTCTTTCTAATAGTGGCGCTGTCACAGCGAACTACTGGTTAAGTGAAGTTTATGATCAAGAAATCGGTGCAGCTCATAAAAACGCTGATATTCATATTCATGACTTATCTATGTTAACTGGTTACTGTGCTGGTTGGTCACTTAAACAATTAATTCAAGAAGGTTTAGGTGGAGTTGTTGGAAAGATTACTTCTGCTCCTGCAAATCACTTATCAACTTTATGTAACCAAATGGTGAACTTTTTAGGTATCATGCAAAATGAATGGGCTGGCGCTCAAGCCTTCTCTTCTTTTGATACTTATTTAGCACCTTTTGTTAAGAAAGATAACCTTTCATATAAAGAAGTTAAACAATGCATCCAATCCTTCATTTATGGTGTTAACACACCATCAAGATGGGGAACACAAGCACCATTCACCAACGTTACTCTTGACTGGGTCGTTCCAAACGATTTAGCGGAATTAAACGCTATTGTCGGAGGAAAAGAACAAGACTTCAAATATAAAGATTGTAAAAAAGAAATGGATATGGTTAACAAAGCCTTCATCGAAGTCATGATTGAAGGAGACGCTAATGGAAGAGGATTCCAATATCCAATCCCAACCTATTCCATCACTAAAACATTTGACTGGTCAGAAACAGAAAATAACAAACTCTTATTTGAAATGACCGCCAAATATGGTACACCATATTTCTCAAACTACATCAATTCCGATATGGAGCCAAGTGATGTTAGAAGTATGTGCTGTCGCTTAAGACTTGACTTAAGAGAATTAAGAAAGAAATCTGGTGGATTCTTCGGATCAGGTGAATCAACCGGTTCTGTCGGTGTTGTCACAATCAACATGCCAAGAATCGCTTATTTAGCAACCGACAAAGAAGACTTCTATCAAAGATTAGACAAAATCATGGATATCGCTGCTAGAAGTTTAAAGGTCAAAAGAAACACCATTACTAAACTTCTTGAAGCAGGATTATATCCATACACCAAGAGGTATCTTGGAACTTTCAATAACCACTTCTCCACTATTGGTTTAGTCGGCATGAATGAAGCTTGCTTAAATGCAAGATGGATCAAAAAAGATTTATCAAATCCAGAAGCTCAAGAATTTACCAAAGAAGTTCTTAACCACATGAGAAACAAGCTCAGTGATTATCAAGAATTATATGGTGACCTCTATAACCTTGAAGCCACACCTGCAGAAAGTACCGCTTATCGTTTAGCAAAACACGATAAAGAAAAATATCCAGATATCATTACTGCAAGTGAAGAAGGAAGAACCCCTTATTACACTAACTCTTCTCACTTACCAGTTGGATTTACTGACGACATCTTCGCGGCCCTTGATATTCAAGATGGATTACAAACACTTTATACTTCTGGTACAGTTTTCCACGCTTTCTTGGGAGAAAAATTACCTACATGGAAATCATGTATGAATCTCGTTAGAAAGATTGCAGAAAATTATCACTTACCATATTACACAATGTCTCCAACATATTCTGTTTGTAAAGAACACGGATATATCACCGGAGAACAATATATCTGTCCAAAATGTGGAGCAAGAACAGAAGTTTATTCCCGTATTACTGGCTACTACCGTCCAATCCAAAACTGGAATGATGGTAAGAGTGAAGAATTCTTAAATCGTAAAACATATAACATTAAAACTTCAAAGCTTAAACACGGAATTAAAGACGCTGAAGAAGCTTGCGAAGAAGCAGTTAAAACATTAAATGAAACATTACTCTTTGGAACAAAGACATGTCCAAACTGCAAAATGGCAAAAATGTTACTCGAAAAAGCTGGAATCCAATATAAATGGATCGATGCTGAAGAAAATGTTGATTTAACAAATTCTTACAATGTAAGAAAAGCTCCAACTCTTTTAGTTCCAGACGGAGATAAGATCTTAACATTTGAAAACGCTTCAAATATTAAGGGATATATCGAAAGCTTAAAATAATATGGAGTACGATGTTGTAATTGTTGGAGGTGGACCTGCTGGAATGACAGCGGCCCTCTACACTCTTAGGGCAGGAAAAAGCGTTCTTGTCTTAGAGAAAGAGGGATTTGGTGGCCAAATCGCCACTTCACCTCGATTAGAAAATTTTCCAACCATCGATTCGATAAGCGGAAGCGAATGGAGTGACAAATTATTTGAACAAATCACCACATTAGGCGCCTCTTTCGAACTTGAAGAAGTACAAAACATTATTAAAGAAGATAAACTCTTTAAGATTAAAACAGATTATAACGAATACACCGCTAAAGCTGTCATTATCGCTAACGGAGTTAAACCTCGTAAAATGGGTTTACCAAACGAAGACGAATTAGTGGGAAAAGGTATCTCTTATTGTGCTGTTTGTGATGGACCATTTTATAAAGGAAAAGAAATATATTTAATTGGAGATGCTAATACTGCTCTTCAATATGCACTCCTCTTATCAAGTTATTGTCCAAAAATTCATATGTTAACATTATTTGATAAGCTCTTCGGTGACAAGATTTTAATTGATCGTGTTATGGAGACAGAAAACATTGACATTCGACATAATTTGTCTTTGACAAAAATTGTTGGAGATAAAGAATTAGAATCAATTGAACTTGAAGACACAATTAGTCATGAAAAAGTAACATATAACACTAATAACTTATTCATCGCTATTGGACAAGTTCCACAAAATGAATTCTTAAAAGATTTAGTTAAACTCGACCATGGATTTATTGTTACTAACGAAGTCATGGAAACAGAAGTTCCTGGTCTATACGCTGCTGGAGATACAAGAGTAAAAGAAAATAAGCAAGTCATTACTGCTTGTAGTGATGGAGCCACTGCTTCAATGTCGGCGGTCAAATATATCAATAACAATTTCTAAAAAAAATCACTCAACGTTATATCAGCTGAGTGATTTTTTTAATATCCTCTTAATTCTACTAAATCAATATATTGAGATAAGATATCAACATATTTATTAGCGGTTTCTTCTTTAATTTCATGAAGTGATTTATCACTCACCCCATCAGACAATTTATATTGCTGTAAGAATAATCTTTTACTTCCTTCAAGAAGCTTTCCAATTTCATAGATTGATTCTTTATCGTGATATTCCTCGATTAATGTGATTCTAAATTCGTAATCAACCTTATTTTCTTTTAAGATATCAATCGATTTTCTTATATCATCTAAGTCAATAGACTTATTTTTGATGATATCATAATATTTCGCAAAAGAATGTTTGATATCCATCGCTACATAATCAATTAAGTTTTCATCAATTAATTTTTTTAGCATTTCAGGATTTGATCCGTTCGTATCTAACTTAACTAAATAACCGAGATTTTTAATTTCTTTAATTCTTTCTGGAAGATTATCCATTAAGGTTGGTTCCCCTCCGGAAATGACCACTCCATCAAGAACTCCACTCCTTTTCTTCAAAAAAGAAAGTACTTCATTAAAATCAAGAGGAGGAAGTTTTTCTTTAATCAAAGTTTCCCAGTTATGACAATATGGACAAGCAAAATTACATGTTGGTGTGTATAAAACACAGGCAATCTTTTCTGGATAATCCAAAAGTGTAAGTTTATTTATGCTAACGAAATCCATGTAATTTATTATACCTATTGAGCAAATATTTTGCTACAATAGAAAACATGAAAAAATACGATAATATTTCTTGGGACGAATATTTTATGGGTATGGCGGTTCTTTCCGCTTTAAGAAGTAAAGACCCTAACACCAAAGTTGGTGCGGTTATCGTTAGTCCAGATAACAAAGTTATTTCTATTGGTTATAACGGCATGCCTCGACAATTAAATGAAGATCAACTTTCATGGAATAGAGGAGAAGGATTGGATTCCAAATATCTTTACGTTTGTCACGCTGAATTTAACGCCATTTTGAATACTCAAGTCGGTGGAACTCTTAAAGGTGCGACTTTATATGTCACTCTTTTCCCTTGTAATGAATGCGCGAAAGCGGTTATTCAAACAGGAATTAAAGAAGTTGTCTATTTAGACAATAAATACGAAGACACAATCGGAGTCCAAGCCAGTAAAAAAATGCTTGAATTAGCAGGAATCAAATTACGTCACTTTGAAGGAAAAGACATTGATATCAAAGTAAAATAATATGACTATCAAAGAATATATTGCTACTCGTAAATTAGAAATTAAAAATTACGTTGAAGGTTTAAATGTTAAACCTCATTTAGTTATTATTCAAGTTAACGAAGATGTCGCTAGCAACGCTTACGTTAAAGGAAAGCTTAAAGATTGTAACGAGCTAGGAATTAATGGAGAATTAATCAAGCTTCCAATTGATACAACAGAAGAAAAATTACTTTCTTTAATTGATTCTCTTAATAATGATGATAAGGTTGATGCTTTTATTGTTCAAATGCCTTTACCAAAACAAATCAACGAAGAAAAAATTAAGCAAGCAATCTCTCCAGAAAAAGATGTTGATGGATTCCATCCCTTAAGCGAACTGAATCCATGCACTCCTCAAGGAATCATTGATTATTTGCACGCTGAAGAAGTTAAATTACAAGGTCTTAATGCCTTAGTAATTGGAAGAAGTAACATTGTTGGTAAGCCAATGGCGAAGCTCTTACTTAAAGAAAACTGCAATGTCACTATTGTCCATTCAAAAACTTCTAAAGAAGATATGGCCTTTTATATCGCTCACGCTGATATTATTGTGATTGCGATTGGAAAACAATTCTTCCTCGATGAAAAATATCAATATAAAGAAAACGCCATCATTATTGATGTCGGCATTTCTCGAGATGAAAATGGATTACATGGAGATGCTAAACCTAATCTCCCTGTAAAATTACAAACTCCTGTTCCAGGAGGGGTTGGATTATTAACTCGACTTTCTTTAATTGAAAACCTCATCAAAATTTATAATAAAAAATATAACAAGTAGGACACGAAATAATTCGTGTTCTTTTTTTAAAATTTTTGTTGACTTAATAATAAAAGAGAATAAGATATTGTGATTGCTAATAAATACCTCCTGTCCCAAGCAAGACAATAAAAGGCATTAGAAGGAGGTATAACAGTGAATATTTATTTACTAACAGCGATTGTTGATGGTAAAACTGTCATCTATAACCGAGAATTCCAAAGTAGATCCGCCGCTATCGATTATATCTTCAACTATTATTGCGATCATAATTACTCGAATTTACATGTTGAAGATGAATATTATATTAACGATGATTCTCATAACATCGAATACATCTGCGACTACAATAATCGTTTCAGAATTAATAGAGCAATCGCTTAATAGACCTAAAAGGTCTTTTTTTGTACAAAAAAACTCCCATGAGGGAGAATTTTACTCTTTGTAACGAATGAATTATTCGTAGAAGAGGAATTTGTCAGCGACAATGAAGTAGATAAGATCGATTAATGTTGGAATCCAGAATCCACCGAGAAGAATGAACAAGATAAGACCTAAAATGTTGGTTGTGCTTGCATTTCTTAAAACAGCGGAAATTCTAACGAGGATTTCAACAACCCATCCAACGAATGGAATAATCAAGAGAATGATTTTAACGATTCTATCTTGTTTTTCAAACCATTTATCAAATGTCATTTGTTTTTTCTCCTTTTATTAAACGTAGCAATTATAATACAAAATAAATGTTTTTCCACTATTTTTTTATGGAGTCCACTACGGACTATATCAAAACAAATAAATTAATTATAGAAAATGGTTTAAGTTTAGAGAAAGAGATGAAATTTTGTTTTTATTTTTAACCCATTTTTTATTCAGCTTATTCATTTAATTGCTTTATCTTTTTCTTGTTTACATTAATCTAAGAAAAAAAGCAACTCTTCCAAAAAAGAAATTATTATGTATAATAATGTGGTATGTGTATTTAAGTTAATCTATAATCGATTACTTTTATCACTACCTCAATATAAATTGAATTTAATTATTTTTTATAAAAATGAAACAAATATTTGAACCGGCGTTTGAAATTGTCTATCTCGCAGTGGGATTGTTTTTTTCAATTTATATTTTCTTAAAAGCAAAACGTAGAATATATTATATTCTTTTTGCAATGATGGGTTTCACTCTTGTTTTAGGAGATGCTTGTCACTTAATCCCTAGAATGCTTAATTCATGGGAAATACCAGTTTCAGATATTTACGCGATGCTTGGGATTGGAAAATTGATTACTTCAATTACAATGACCATTTTTTATGTAATGCTATTTTGGTTTTATAAACTCAAATATAACAAAACAACCCCATTAGCGTTAGATATTTCAATCTATTTTTTAGCAGTCACGAGAATTGTTATTTGTTTACTCCCACAAAATGAATGGACAAAACAAAATAGTCCTTATTTATGGGGTATATATAGAAATATTCCATTCTTTATTTTAGGAGTCCTTATGGTCTTACTGTCTTATCGATGGACAAAACAAAAAAATGATGAATATTTCAGATTTGCGTGGATTGCAATTTCTTTAAGTTTTGTATTCTATGCTTTAACCGTTGCTGTTACCGCTTATATTCCAGCTTTTGGAATGTTCATGATTCCAAAAACGCTATGCTATATATGGCTCTTAATCATGGGCTTTAGATCTGTTCGAAAGAAAGAATAGATTCTTTTGGCGTTTCTCATGTTACATTTGTAACATATTCAATATAATTTGCCAAAAACTCATATTTCATATATAGTAAGATACTTGCATTAAATATTATATTTAGTGCAGTAAATGGAGAACAATTGAATGAATATATATAAAATTAATGGGTCGACATTTTACCAAATGTTAGATTATGGTTATAAAAACCTACTGGCCCACTTACAAATAATAAACGATTTAAATGTTTTCCCAGTCCCTGATGGTGATACTGGTACAAACATGAAATTAACATACGCAAACGGATTAAAAACCATTACTGATGATGATGCTCCTATTAAAATCATCACCGATGAATTTGCCCGTGGAATGCTTTTTGGTGCTCGTGGAAATTCTGGCGTTTTGACAAGCCAATATTTCCGTGGTTTTGCCGATGCGTGTAAAGGACTTAATGAATTAACAGTCCCTGATTTTTCTAAAGCAATGGTTAGTGCTTATAAAAACGCTTATAAAGCTTGCGCTGATGTTGCAGAAGGCACCATCCTTACTGTTGCTCGTGAATCAATTGAAAATGCGATGCCAAGTATAAGAGAAGAAGATACTTTCGAAAGCTTCTTAACTAAAGTTGTTAATATGATGAGAATTTCATTAGATAACACTCCAAACCTCTTATCCGTTTTAAAGGAAAACGGAGTGGTTGATTCCGGAGGAAAAGGATTATTAACAATTTATGAAGGTTTTTTAGCTTTCTTCACCGGAAAAGAAATTTCTGTTGAAGACGAAATGATTGAAAAAGATAATTCGCACAAAGAAGAAAAAATCGATTTCTCTTCATTTAATGAAAACAGTGTCCTTGAATATGGATATTGCACTGAATTCTTACTTCAACTTTTGAATTCAAAAATTGATATCCCTTCATTTAACATTGATGAATTCATCGCCTTCATGCAAGAACATGGAGATTCTCTTGTTTGCTTCCAAACAGGAACAATTGTGAAAGTCCACGTTCACACCAAAAAACCATATGAAGTCATTGAATTCGCTCAAAGATATGGAGAATTTGTTTCTTTCAAACTTGAAAACATGTCTCTTCAACACAATAACTTAATTAAAGAAGAAGAAAAACGCGCTCAGGAAAGAAAGAAATATGCAGTTATTGCAATCGCTCAAGGAGATGGAGTCATTGATTTATTCAAAAATCAATTAAGAGCAGATTTAGTCATTAATGGAGGAACAACAATGAATACCTCCGTCAGCGAAATGATTGATGCTTTTAAATATGTTAACGCTGAAGAAATCATTCTTTTGCCAAATGAAACAAATATGATTAAAGCTGCTGAACAAGCCGCTCAATTATATAAAGATAGTAAAGTTTATGTCGTTCATTCTCATAACATCCAAGAAGGATACGCTGCATTAAATATGCATACCGGCGATGAAGAAAATGGACAAGAAGTTTACGAAGTCCTCAAGATGGGAGCAGAACTCATCACTCCACTAGTTGTTTTTAAATCAGGAAAAGACGCTAAAGTTGGTTCTGTTACCGCTCCAAAAGGAAGCTATGTTGGTTCAAAAGGCAAAAAATTATTAGCGTTTGCTAATAGAAGAACCGCAGCAACTTTAAGACTTTTAGATAAGATTCCAGATATTAGAGATCGCGAAGTCTTATTTATCATCTATGGACAAATGGTTACTGATGAAGCTGCTTTAGAACTTGTCAGCGCCATCAATGAAAAATACCCAAGCCTTGAAGTTGGACTAATCAAAGGACAACAAGATGTTTACGATTTATTAATCGGCTTATATTAAGGAGAGACGAATGGAAAATAAACATACGATTGTTATCGACACTCTCGGTAGCGATAAAGGTCCAGAAGCCATTATTGAAGGGGCTAAAATGGTCCTCGATGAATTTGAAAATATTAACGTCACCTTAGTGGGAGATGAAGAATTAATCAAAAGCAAAAATCTTCCAAGTGAAAGAATAAAAATTATTCACGCTCCTGAAACAGTCACTAATTACGATTCACCAGTTGAAGCTTTTTATAAAAAAGCTAATGTCTCTGTTTTTAAAGCAGTTGAAGAATGCGCAAAAGATGATTCCGCAATTGGAATTATTAGTGCGGGTAATACCGGCGCTTTACTCGTTGGAACCTTAAGATATTTATTAAACGAAAAGAGAACTAGACCAGCTTTAGCGGCTATTCTCCCAAATATGCAACATGGTTTCACTTGTTTAGTTGATACCGGTGCCTCAATTGACTGCGGTCCTTCTCAACTAGTCGAATTCGCGCATTTAGGAACTGACTTCATGAGAAAACTTTATAAGATTGAATCTCCTAGAGTTGGACTTTTATCAAATGGAAGCGAACCAACAAAAGGAAATCATCTCGTCAAAGAAACATATCCACTACTCGCTAAAGAAGAAGGTATTAACTTCATTGGTAACATTGAAGGAACTCAAGCATTAAGTGGAAAATGTGATGTCTTAGTCGCTGAAGGATTTGCGGGAAATCAAGTCCTTAAAAATTCCGAAGGAATGGCAATTAATTTAATTACCGAAATCATTAAATTCGGAAAGAAAACTGGAAATGAAGAAATCACTAAACAAATCGCTGGATATATCATGAAAACTTATGATTTCGAATCTCTTGGAGCAGGAATTATGCTCGGAGCGAGAAAATTAGTGATGAAGTGCCGTGGATCAAGTGGTCCAGTGGCCATTAAAAATACCGCCAAAATTTTAGCAAACATCATCGCCAATAAAACATTCTACGAATAGGAGAAAAGCAATGTTAGAAAGATTAGTAAAATTAATTAAAGAAAACGCCCCTGATAAAGATTTATCAAACGTCAGTAAAGAAGATAGATTAATTGAAGATTTAGGAATGGATAGCATCGGAATGATGATGTTATCAATGTCCATCGAAGATGAATTTGGTGTCACTTTTGACGCTCCAGTATCTTTTAAAACTGTTCAAGACGTCATTGATTACTTAGAAAAAAACGCTACAAAATAATTACTTTTGAAAATAAGTTAGGAGAAAAATATGTATCAACTATTTTTTGATAGTGATTGCGATGTCTCATTAGAAATTGCAAAAAAATATAACGCTATCTTAATCAGTATGCCTTACACCATTAAAGGAGAAGAAATTGCTCCATATAAAGATTGGGAAGTTTTCGACTACAAAGCATTTAACGACGCTCTTAGAGCGGGGGATGCTAACCCAACCACTATGGCCCTCAATGTTCAAGAATATATCGATTATTTTGAGCCAATTTTAAAAGAAGGAAAAGACATCCTTTACGTTCACTTCTCAAGAAAAATGAGCGCCACTTTCAATAGCTGTGACGCTGCTATTAAGGAATTACTTACAAAATATCCAGAAAGAAGAATTCAATTAATTGATACCAAAGGTATCACTATTTGTTCTTTGCTTTCTTGTATGAGAATTGGCGAATTAGCAAATCAAGGAAAAAGTATCGATGAAATATTAGAAGTTAGTGATGAAATTATCGATCACTCCGCTGCATATTTCTTCGCCGATAATTTGAAATTCTTCGCGAGAAGCGGACGAGTCAGTGGATTCAGTGCTTTCATGGGTGGAATGATTGGGGTCAAACCACTTATCCATATTTCAAGCGAAGGAAAAATGGTTTCAATTGATCGCGCCATCGGAAGAAAGAAAATTCTTGAAAAAATCATGGAATATGTTGTTTTAAAAGAAGATCATATCAAAGATTACCCAATTATTATTGCTCATGGTGATGCTCTTGGGCTTGTCGATGAATTCACTAAGATGCTAAAAGAAAAATTTGGTGATGATATCAAATATATGGTTATTCCAGTTAACCCAACTGCAGGCTGCCACTGCGGACCAGATGTCTTAGGAATCGGCTTCCACGCTAAAGAAAGATAATGAAAAATAAAAGAAATTTACAAGAAGAATTACTTCATAGAAAATATAAAATCCCTAATCCTTTTATATATTTTATCTATTATGCGGTCGGTAGAACCCATCTATTAGGTGCTAAATATCATCCACATTTTGAAATAAAAGATAAGATTAGTGATTGTAAAGGTCCCTGTTTCTTAATTTGGAATCACCAATCAAGAAGAGACCACACCTTCTTAACCACTGCAGCGTGGCCAAGAAGATTATCAATTGTCTGTGAATACAATTCATTCTTTAGAAGCCATTTACATTGGCCATTTAAAATGGCAAGAATTATTCCTAAAAAAGTATTCTGTAACGATATGGCGGGAATAAGAGCAATTAGAGAAATCATCAAGCAAGGAGGATGTGTTGCTTTTTCTCCAGAAGGAACTAGTTCCATCTTCGGAGATAACCAACCAATCGTTCCTGGCACAGGAAGATTCTTAAAAGCTTTCAACATTCCAGTTTATTGTGGTTATATGCAAGGAAGTTATCTCACAAATAACAAAATTTGTTCTGATGACCGAATTGGACAAGTTTATTATCAACAAAAACTTTTATTCTCCAAGGAAGACCTTGAAAAGCTTTCTCCAGAAGAAATTGAAGATATTATCAATCGCGAATTCCATCACGATGATTATAAGTGGAACAAGGAACACCATATCAAATATAAATCAAAAGGAAAAATCACCACTAATCTTGCCGATATGCTTTATCGCTGTCCAAAATGTGGTCATGAATTTGAAATGGAAGCCCAAGGTAATTACATAAAGTGTAATCACTGTGGAAACGGAGCAACAATGGATGATTATTATGATTTCCATCCATTTAATAAGGAAAGCGTTATTCCTGACACTCCAAGTGATTGGGCTCATGAAGAAAGACTCGCCATCATTGATGAAATAAGAAAAGACCCAAATTATTGTTTCAAAGTTCACTGCAAAATTGGAACATTACCTTCTGACCACTATGTTGATAAATCAATCACAAGTGAAATTGTTGGAGAAGGTGATTATTATATCGATCATCAAGGTGTTCACTTTAGAGGAACAAAAAACGGAGAAGAATTCAATTTTGATTTCTCGTACAAATCAGTGTGGACTTATCCAATGACTGTAGATTTATCAATATTCTCTTTATATATTAATGAGGAATATCATGATTTCTACCCAGACTTCAGATGCGTTGGAAAGGTGATTATGCTCACCGAAGAAATGCACAGACTACATGTGAACAAATTCAAGAATTTCCCTTGGTTTGATTATATGTATGAAGGAAAAGAAATTGGAATTGACGAAAAATGATTTTAACCGCTGAAAAGCGGTTTTAATTTTATGCTTTTATTGATTTTATCAATAATTTTATTCATCTTCTATTGCTTAATTAACGATATTTATAAAGTTAACTTTATATTTTTTCTTGATTTTGTTTTTTTTCTTGTTTTATCATCAAATCAAATTTATATGACTAAGAAAGGAAAAAATACTATGAAGTCAATTAAAAATTTTACAGTTACTTTATTGGCTGTTGGCGCTCTTGTTAGCTGTGGAAGTCCACAAGCATCAGGACCATCTGATTGGACAGAAGAAGCCAAAGAAGTAATGAAAACACATTTGCACGGAGAAGTTCTTCCATTCCTTGCAAAAGAAGGGCTAACCGTTACATTTGATGCTACTCAAAATGGTGTTGCAATTTCAGGAGCAAAAGTCGCTGGTACTGATCTTGAAAATTACGCTGCCAAATACACAGAAGAATTAGGCTGGGTCAATGTCTCTAGCGATTATAATGTCAAATCTTCTGCGTTCTATGCTTTCCAAAAACAAATCACTTTAGAAGAAGGAAAAAGATTTGTTGAAGTTTATTTCTATGGAATGGATGGCAAGAATTATTCAACAGATGGAGATTTCACCTTATTTGCTTATGATCCTTATTTGTATGAATTCCCAAGTGAAGATGTAGCGTCAATGGTAAGTACTTATTTTGGTGGCACTGATGTTGTCCCAGAAGTTGAAGCCGATTATTATATGGTTTCAGCTAGAAGCGCTGCTGTTTATTGCTATATGGATTCCGAAACCGAAGATGCTGGTTACACTGCTATCTTAGCTGAAGCAGGATGGACAACAAACGAAGCAAAAGAAGCAGATGGCTATTATTACGCTCTCTCTCCAAATTCACAATTCGGTGTCCACTATTTATACGATGAACAATATGGATCTCTTGATATTTATTTAGATTACGCTTTATTAAGCGCTTGGCCAGCCACACAAATCAGCGCCGCCTTTGCAAAATATCAAGCAAGCGAATTCGAAGTTCCTGCATTTGTAACTGCTTCTTCAAAATTTATCGGCGCTGAAGGACAATCTAATGAAATGGCGTACAACTATGGATTATTAGAATATGTCGTTTATAACGTTGTGGTAAATAATGCAGATCAAACCGAAGTTGCAACTTATTTAACAACCTTAGAAAGCGCTGGCTGGAAATTAGTTGCTAACGAAGACAACACTCAAACCGCTACTAAAGAATTAGAAGAAGGTATTGCTACTTTAGATTTAGAAACAACACAAAATGGTGGTTTCAATATTGTTATTCACTTATTCTTAACTTCATATTTATCTGAAGTTTGGCCAGCAGAAGACGTTGCTTTACTTCTCGGAAATTATGTCACCGAAGTCGTTCCTGCATATGAAGGCGAAAACGAAGGTTTCCAAACATTTAATAGCTTTGGAGAAAAAGGTGTCCAAGTTAAATTACCACCAGAAGTCGAAGCCGCTGAAGGTGAAGAAGCCAAAACTCAAGCAGATATCGCAATTGAAAGCTATACAAATACATTAAAAACTGCTGGATGGCAAGAAAATGGATCAGCAGGTGAAAATGAACCAGCGTTCTTATCACCAAATGGTCAAATCAACCTTTACATCTACGCCTTTGATGGATATCTCAATATCGTTGTTAGTGAAGCTCCATCTACTTCTTGGAATCAAGAAAGAGTAAACGCTCAACTAGCGGAAATTGAATTTACTGGTACTCTTCCAGTTCCATCAGCAGAAAACGCTACTGGTTATACCTACAATCTCGATGTTGAAGCAGATTCATACAACATCCAAATTACTTATAGTGCTGAAGTCACTGATGAACAAGTTGCCAGTTACCAAGCCGCTTTAGTTGAAGCCGGATGGGAATTATTGGGTCAAGACCGCTATGGTGATAACTGGTATGGTTTAGATGATGGAAGCCAAGTTTGTGCTTATAAATATGGCTCCATGTTAATCATCGACCTTTACGGTCCAAACGCCGAATAATTTAAACTAAATTTTTAAAAATTTAGGATGCAGTAATTTCTGCATCCTTTTTGTATTTTTATTTGATGTAATCAAGATATTTGCTTTTCAAAAACAAATAAATAATATGAATATTATTTATGAAGCATCTATATTATTTTTTTTCTTGATTTAATCAAGGTTTTTATCATATTATCTAACCAAATTTTAATTGAAAAGAAAGGAACAAAAAAATATGAAGTCAATTAAATCACTTGCTCTTACTTTGTTATCAGTAGGAATGCTCGCTGGTTGTGGTTCATCTGGTGGTCCAACGACATGGTCTGACAAAGACAAAGCAACAATGCAAGACAATCTATATGGTGTTGTTTTACCATATATCAATAAAGCAAATCTCACAGTTAACTGGGATGCTACTAAGTCAATGGTTGTCATTGCTGGTGATACAGTCGTAGGTACTGAACTCGCCGATTATGCAGCCAAATACACCGCCGCAGATGGATGGGAAGACCAAACCGACTTATATAATGTTACAGTTAAAGGTTCATTCTATGCTTTTGAAAAAGAAGTTGAAACCGAAAATGGAACTAGATATGTTTCAGCCCAAATCAGCGCACTTAATGATGAAGGAGCCGCTGCTACCGAAGGACAATTACAAATCATTGCCCTTGATCCATATATGTATGAATTCCCAGCGGAAAATTTAAAAACCGTCATCGATTCTTATTTCGATACTCAATACGGCGTTCCTGCTTTTGAAGCCGATCGTTATGAAATGTCAAGCACCACTAACGTTCTTTGCTACACATCTTCAACCACAGCAGAAGCAGATTACACCACTACATTAACAACTGCTGAATTTATCGTTTTAGACGAATTAGATGAAGGTGGATATCATCAAGCTGCTTCACCAGACAAAGCTTTTGGTATCTATTATCGCTTCATTCCACAATTAGGTGCTCTTCACATTGCTCTAGGTTATGCACCAGTTATCGCATCACCAGAATGGCCAGCTGAAGAAATTGCTGCTGCATTTGAAACCTACGCTGAGAATGGCGCTATCGCATTTGATTTCCCAGCTCTTACTGGAGAAGGATTAACATATGCTGGAGCCGAAGATCCAAATAATGCTTTGTATGTTGCGTTTGGTATGACTGAATATGTTAATTATATTGTCACTGTTTTTGGTGCGACCGAAACAACATTTACAGGTTATATTGACACCCTTAAAGAAAATGGATGGGCAACAACTACTGATGAATATGATACCTACGCTACTCTTACAAAAGAATTTGAAGCAGGCAAAGCTACTCTTGAAGTTAAATATGATGCTGAAAATGGAAACGTTGAAATTTACGTTTACCTCTTCGTTGAATTGCCTTTATTGACAGAATGGCCTGCAGATGAAATCGACGCTTCATTTGATTTCTGGTATTCAGATAGTATTCCAGCTTTTGAAGGCGAATCAGTTGCCGAATTAATCGTTGGATATAAATTTGATGAAGGCACTATCAGTGTTATGGTCACTCCAGGTCAAGAAGCCGCTGCTTTAGAAGCATATGATGCAATTGTTAAAGAAGCTGGCTGGACCGTTGATAGTGTTGATGAAAGTGATGGATCCACCATTTATAATTCACCTAATAATGAATTCCAAATCAATCCATATGTTTATAACGGAGAAGGAAGTGGCGAAATTGTTGTTTATGTTATCATGCCAGTTTATAACTCCTTCCCAGCCGAATTAGTTGCTCTTATTTCTGAAGAACTTCTCATTGAAACCGCTATCCCAGCGTTTGATATTGGTGAACACGAAAGTGAATTCGACATTCACTTCCATATGGATGAATGGACACTTCAAATTTCTGTCTCCGTCTATGACGATCTTGCTGAAGGCGAAGATTTAATCGCTAATTACCAAGACGCTTTAGTTGAAGCAGGATATGAATATAGTTATGACGATGATTATGGTGATAAACACTATGTTGCTGAAGATGGAACAGACATTTGTGTTTGGGAATGGTATGGTCAATATATCATCGACATTCTTCCACCACTTGAATAATCATTAACTTTTAGAAAACTAAAAAACCAAGAGGTTACAAAACTTCTTGGTTTTCTTTATAGGGTTATTTTTTCTTTTTTGAGGAACCACTCTTCTTACCGGAAGATGATTTTGTGTAATTCTTAATAGCTTTCTTCACGCCTGATGATATTTTTTTCTTTGTTTTCTTATTACCTTTAACATATATCACAATAACAATAATAACCAATAAGATTACTCCTCCACCAATGGCGATATATAAGAGGTAATTTGGCTTAGCTTGTTCAGTTACTGTTACTTTAATACTTTTGGTTAATTCTTCTCCATCAATTATTGCTTTAACAGTGATTGTTGTGCTTCCTTTTTTAAGAGCCTTGACTGTTATTTTTTCTCCACTAGAAGAAGTGGTTTTGCTTAATTCAACAATCGTATTATCACTAATGGTCCAGGTGATATTACTATTGTTAGATGTTGAAGCGGTTATTTCTTTTGTTTCATCAATATTCAAGTTGATTTGATTAACAGAAACGCTTAATCCGGCGTCATTAATACGGTCAAGATTAGGAGCAGCGTATTTACTTCCTACTTCGCTTCCCCAAATGAGGTCTGCCCATTGTGGGAAATCAATGAATGGATTTCTGTTTTTCGTATAGTTTTTAAATAATAAGTTATTACGATGAATTTCATAATCATCAACAGGGTCTAATTTATTCCATTCCAATAAATCAGAGATTAAGCCCATTCCATAAGGGCTAGTTGCTGTTGATGTACCAGTTCTACTATTTTCTGATAAATCATTTAATAAGATGAGGTTTGGATTATTTCCATCAATTGGAGATTCATCGCTTCCTGAATAATAGTTATATCTCGCTGCCATATAGAAGATAGCGCGAGCGATATCTCCTTTATCACTATCTTGTGGTTCGAAAACTTTTTCTTCTCCACCGACAGTTAATGAGTAGCCAGTAAGATTTCCATAGGCTGTTTGATATTTTTCTCCTGCATCGCTATAACTTCGATTTTTATCAACGTAAGCGAAGAAGTAATTGCTATGTTCATGATTAGCCCAGCCATTACCTGCCCAAAGATGCATTGGGTCTCCACGAGCCCCTCCAGAACCATCGCTTCCTTTTGTGTCAAAACCATGTGATTTGGCCCAGATATGTTCTTGATTTATTCCCCAACCATCTTGGTTATGATTTCCCCACGCTTTAGCTTGGTTGTCAAGATTACGATTATTATATAAAGCATGAACATATGGATTATTTTTACTATCGCTATCGGAAGAGCCATAGACATAACCAGTTATCGTGTTAGTGGTTTCATCATAAGTTCCATAAGTAATTTCGTTAGCGGGAGATTTAGCCCAATCTCGATCAGTGATTTCATACATCTGCCAAATCTTTTTGTTATTATCGTAACTATAATAAATTTGTCCATTAGATAAGATTGGTTTGAGGTTTTTTAATAAGTTAGTTCCAGTTCTTTCGTTATTTTCTAATGAATTAAGTCCAGAATAGTAATTTCTAATTTCATCACTAGATGAATCATTTAAGTCGATTGTGGTTGGTAATTTACCTTCCGAATAGGCTTTTAATTCAGTAACATTTCCTTTTTGAAAGATTAACAAAGAAAAAGAACCTAATAAAATTGAAGGCATTATTAATAATGGTAATAATTGTCTTTTCATTTTTTTCTCCTCTATTTTTGCTAATGAAGTTAATAACCTGCGACAAGATTATTCAAATTTTCTAAATCGTTATGTATGTCGACTGATAATTTAATTTGAGTTCTCGTTCTTACTAAATTATGTTCAGGATATTCAGTGTGGAAATATACATCTCCACGAATGTAATCTTCTAAAAACCTAATCGCACTTTCAACAGTTAATAAGAAAGCGGAGAAAGCGAGCAATTCTTTTTCCTTAGGAAGAAGAATATTTTTCATCTCGCTCAAATACCCTTTAGTGTAACTTTCAAAAACATCATATTTGATATAAAGTTTAGATAAGTCTTTACTATCTTCATAAGGAAGAGAAAAAAGCCCTCTAATCGCGTCTCCATAATCAAATAAGTAACTGCCAGGCATAACCGTGTCTAAGTCAACAACAGCGCGGATATCGCCTGTTTTCTTATCGAAGAGGACATTATTAATTTTTGGATCGTTATGAGTCACTCCTAAACGAATCTCTCCATTTTTGATTCCATCAGTGATAATGGAATATTCATTTTCCCAATTCTTTAATATTTCAATTTCAGGTAAACAAGTTTTAACACGACCTTTTTTATCTTCTTTAATCGCATCTAATAAATTGAGGTATCTTTGATATGTGTCATGGAAATGAGGGATGACTTCTACAAGAGAAGAAGCGTTAAAATGCGCTAAAGATTTGTGGAGTTTGCCAAAAGCCTTGCCTGCGTCATATACTTCTTTTAAGTTTTCTGCTCCCTCATAACAAATCGTGTTTTTGTTATAAACATAAACTCGATAATATTTACCTTCGTTTTCATAATATAATTTGTCATCTTTTGTTTTGATGATTTTTAAAGTTTCATATCCTTCGTTTTCTAAAAAATTTGTTACTTTAAAAATATTATTCATTAATCCATCAACATCTTTAAAAACACTATTGTTGATACGTTGAAAAACATATTGTTCATCTTTATCGGTAGTGAGTAAAAAGGTGTAGTTAATGTGGCCATTGCCAAGAGGGCGACAATCCACTACTTCGCCATTTATTTTAAAATTTTCTATTAATTCTTTTATTTCCATATTTATTTTTTATAAACCGTATCTTCTTCGGTAATTTTTCTAATAACTCGAGCAGGATTTCCAAACGCCAAAGAATGAGGTGGGATATCTCTTGTGACAACCGAACCTGCTCCAATAACACATCCTTCTCCGATGGTCACTCCACCAATAATTGTGACATTAGAAGCAATCCAACAATTATCTTTAATTGTAATTGGCTTAGAATATTCTAAATCTGTATATTGTTTTGTTTCTTCATTAAAGAAAATATTTCTTTCTTGATATCTGAGTGGGTGAACAGGAGTTACTAATGTAACGTTTGGTCCAATGAAAACATTATCTCCAATGGTGATTAAGGAACAATCTAAAGCGGTAAAATTAAAATTCATGTAACTGTTTTTACCGATGATAATATATTTTCCGTAATCAACATAAAGTGGTCCTTGAATATAAACTCCTTCTTTTCGATTAGGAATTAATTCATCAAGGATTTTGTTTTTTTCTTCTAATTGATCATCTCGAAGAAGATTATATTGTTGACAAAGCGCATGCGCTTTTGTGCGGTCTTCACAAAGACCGTCTTGAAAAGGATCATACATCAATCCTTTTAACATTTTTTCTCTATTATCCATACTGTTTCAAAATCGCTAACTAAATTTATATTTAGTTGCTATAATTTAAATATGAATGATTTAGTGAATAATTTCAACGGGAAAATTATAAATCCGAGAACAAAATTTAAATATGAAAAGAATAACAATAAATTATTCTTTTATTTCGAAGCATACGATTCTTCTTTAATCAGTTACTCTGATAAAGATAATGATGAGCTATGGAGAGATGATGTCGTTGAAGTATTTTTAGATTTAGGCGATGAATTTTATTATGAGTTTGAAGTTGCTCCGAATGGAGCGGTATTTGTCGCGACAATCAATAATAGAAAAATTACATTTATTGAAAATAACTTTTTTACAGCGTCCTCATTAATTGAAGGAAATGCATATAAAGTTAAGATGACTATCGATTTAAATAAATTAGGTAATCCTAAAGAAATTAAATTTAATGCCTTCCGAGTGGAAGTTAAAGAAAATAACGGCCCGCAAATTTTAGAAGCTTTAAATCCAACATTGTGTGAAACATTCCACGTTAGAGAAAAATTTATAAAATTAGTTTGATCTTATTTGGTGTTTATATAAATTTTGATATTGTAGTCTTTACTGATATCTTGTCTAAATTTAAAACAGCAAGTTTTACTATCTCTACTCCACTCTCCAGAATTAAACGGGGAGACTTTTTTATTGTGATTGTGACGCTTAAACCGCGCAGAAACCCCATTAATTTCCACTTTTGTCACTTTTTCTAGGTCTCTTACGTGCATCTTAAATAAGACATTTCTTATGTCGAGATTATCATCTAAATTGTTATCGCTTTTATATAAATTAATTTCGTAATGATTATCGATAAATTTGCAGCTATATCTATTTTTACGATATATTCCAACTTTATATCCAGTGGTCAGTCCATCATCTTCATAAAAATAATCATCTGTTTCAATTTTTCGAGATGGATAATAATCATAAACAATATTTTTCAAACTTGCTTTTGATAAATTCTCAGCATTTTTATATAAAGGTAAAAGGCTACCAGCTTTAACAAAAAGCGGCAAATCTTCTAAATCATATTTTTCTTTAATATATCTTCCACCTTGATATACATTACGATGAGAGATGTTATACCACTCACCAGCAGGGAGATAAATCTTATTTTTCTTTGTTTTTGTATGAGTTAAATATAAAAGTTCCAAATTCGCATCATATTCAGCTTGGAAATAATCAATTCTAACTTTATATGTCACTCCTTTTTTCAAGGCTTTAACAAAGCCAGTGCTTGATGAGTGATAAGTCCAATCTTTATATTCTAATTTGTTATCAATATATACTTTTACTCCATCATCACTTTTGATGAATAAATCAACATCGCGATTAAATTTAAGTTTAAGTTTATATCTAGCACTGAAATTATTTTTAGGAACAGATTTAAATAGCCTTTCATTACTAAGATAGAAGTTAATATCTTTTAATCTCTTTTTTAATATTGGTTGACCTTTTAATTCTTTTCCTAAGTAGAAAGAAGCACTAGCCCTTCCAACATAATATTCTTTAGCGTTTTTCATCTCTTCCCCGTAGTTAGAAGAAATTAAAATATTATCTCCTAATAAGTAGGAAGTCTCCTCTTTATATGCTTTTTTATCTTCTGGATATGACAAATATAGTGGTTTAAAAATGCCTAATCCATCTTCATAATGCTTATATGCATTTGTATATATAACATTCATTAATCGATAACGCATGTTGATAAATTCTTTAACGATATCTTCGGTCTTTTTGCCAAATACCCATGGCTCTCTAAAGCGTTTCACTGTACAAGTGCAATGCGGTCTTAATATTGGAGAGAAAGCTCCAAATTGATACCAGTGAATGAATTCATCTCTAGTTGGATTCCCAACGTGACCACCGATGTCACTACTATAATATGCAAGCATATTATTAGCACATCGATTCATATTTTTAATTTCATTAGTAATCGATTCTTTTACAGAGAGAATATCTCCACTCCACTGGAAGGGAATCGTGTGGCTTTTAGAATCTTTGATAGAAACATAATTACCATTTCTTATTTCGGTAATGTTACTCATTGTCACTGGTCTAACATATACTTCTGGATCAAGAACTAATCCTTGATAAAATTGTCTAGTGATATCTTGATATGCATATCTTCCGATTGATTCAACCGGAACCCTTTTTGAAATACTTTTTAAAGAAACAATCCAGTTACGGTCATACCACCAAGAATCAAGACCTAAAATATAAAATTTGGTCAACTGTTCTTTTCGATATTTCATTTCTTCTTGAGAAAGAATATTCACTCTCTTATTTATTGGAAGAGGGTGATCGTTCATAATCACCTCAACATCGTTATTATGAGCGTAATGGAAGAAGTTAGTTAAGTTAGGGAATAATTTTTCATTAATTTTATATCCCACTCCATTTGTCGATAATGACTCTCTCCAATCGGTATCTAAAACAATATTATCTAGTGGAATATGTTCTTTTTTATATCGATTAATCATCTCTTTAGCGGTTTTTTCATTATATTCATAATAACGAGAACTGATTAATCCAAAAGTTTTTAATCTTGGTAAATCATTTTTACCAGTCAAGGAGATATATTGTTTTCTCAATAATTTGTAATCGTTTTTACATATCAAAAGATACAAATCTTTGTTGTTTTTTTCATAAATATATTCACTCTCTCCGCCATATCCTTCTATAGGTATGAGGATGCGCGGAGTATCCATAATAGGAAAAATATATGGAGTCTTATTTGGCAAAGGAAGTTCTCCACTATTTTTGATGTATCTATATCGGTATATGAGATTATTATCTTTATAAATTCTTAAACTATTTAGTGGATTTTCCTTATCAAACACAAAATGTAAGTCTTGATAAATGTATCCATCACTAGTTTCTACTAATTCAAAAATTATTTCTTTCTTTTTTGCAGTAAAAAGAGTTTCTCCATTAGAAAAAATACCATCAGGAGCGTATTCAAACCTAATAATATCGTTATCCAAAATTGAGATTCTTGTATTTTTGAAAATATAATTCTTATTCATATTAAAGTTTCATCGCTCCTAGAATGCGTTCCGCGATTGCTTCCATTCCTAAATCACCAGGGTGGCCACAATAAATAGCGCCATTATTATATTGATCATAGGCGAGATATTTTCTTTGAGCTCCTAAATCAAATATTTTGATATATGTGACATTATTTTCTTGGCTCGCTTTTAATATTGCTTCATCTAAAACTGGATGTTCCCAAAACATCGAAGTTATATAAACCTTTTTAGCGTGTTCTTTATTACGTTTTATAAGTGAATTAAACGCAAGAAAGACACTATTTTCGTCTTTGAGATATTCTTTATTAAAATTTTCTCCAATACGGATTATTAGAATGTCTGGAGAAAAATCTTTGGTGCAACCAACGATTGAATCGAGCAAGCTTTCGTTTAAGAAATCTTTTTCCCAATGCCCACCATTAAAAACACACAACGAGGTTGGTCCATATTTCTTTTCTATTTCTCGATAAATAATGTGAACATAATCATGGTTAATATCACTTGCAGCCATTCCGCAGTCTTTATACCAACCAATCTGATCTTTTCTTTCATGATAAGTAATCGAATTTCCAATGAACATTAATTTGAATTTGGCTTCTTTTTTATCTGCGCCATCAAAATAATAAGGAAAAGATACCTGATTATTTGGATCAACTGAGTTATTTAAAAATTCAAAATTAATTGACATAACTTTATTTATTATAGAATAAATTAATAAATTTATTAACTATGTTGTTTATAAAATTGTCACTTCTTTATTTTCCATTTCTTTAGCGACTTCATTTTGAACGCTTTCAATATATTCTTTAAGTTCTTTTACTAAAACATCTGAGTCTTCTTTATATTTGAACTCTGAGAACACTCTAAAAGCTGGTTCAGTACCACTTAATCTAAGGAGTAACCATTGTCGATCATTAAACAAGAATTTAATATTCCTATTAAAGATTTTTACATCATCATATTTAATTGATAATGTTGGCAAATGTTCTCTCATATATTTAATAACTTTTTGTGCATCAACATCTAAAGTGATGAAATCTTCAGAACAATAATAATCATAATTGACACTTCTTTTAAGTTCATAAATAATACGGCTCACTGGTTTATTTAATTTAATGGCCATTTCTAAGAATAACGCTCCCGAGAAAGTTGCATCTTTTCCATAGATATATCCTCTCATCGTAAGACCGCCACTACTTTCTCCTCCAAGAAGAGCGTCAAATTCTTTCATTCCTGCAGTGATATTTTTAAAGCCAACATCAACTTCATGACATTTATATCCTAAAGATTCTGCGACCATATCAACCAAAACAGAAGTTGCACAGTTTTTAACAATATCGCCTTTATATCCTCTTTCAGTAATTAAATACCAATAAATAACAGCAAGGATTTCATTAGCGGAAACGTAATTTCCTCTTTCATCAATGATTCCTAAACGGTCTCCATCACTATCAGTGGCCATTCCTAAATCATAGCCTTGGTTATAAACTGTTTCAGAAAATTCTCCCATAAGCGCATCTTTAGTTGGGTTTGGCAAATTAAATCCAAAGAATGCATCATGGTCTTCGTTCATAATGGTGAATTGGTGAATGTGGAGTTTCTCTGCTAATGGTTTAAGGCCAATAACTCCAACTCCATTCATATTGTTATATAAAACTCTTAATTTATTTTTGCTAATAGCGGGATCAATAAATGATTTGATATGGGATAAGTAGCTTCCTAAATTATCATAATCTTCATATAAATCTTTTTTCCGCGCAATTCTTTCATTTAATGTTTTTACTTCTTTAACTTCTGCGATTTTCTTTTCAAGAAGAGAAGTGAAAGCCACATCAGCGTCATATCCTTCTTTTGTAAAAACTTTAATTCCATTAAAGTAATATGGATTATGACTTGCGGTCATCATTACTCCGTAATAATTACACATATCTCTTGTTGTTGACATAACAGTAGGAGTTGGAACACTGTGAGTGTAGACAAAAGTTTTAATATCATTTCCATTAATTACTTCAGCAAACCATTTTGCTGCATAATCACTCATAAATCGATTATCAAAGCCAATGATAATTGGACGATTTTCTTGGTGATTTTCAATAATAATATTTGATAATGCTTGAGCGATTAATTGAATGTTTTCTTTATTGAAGTCATCCCCGATGATACCTCTAAATCCACCAGTGCCAAATTGAATTTTTTTTGCCATAAATGCCAACCTCTTTTAGACACTTAAATTTTACTACTGTCGTTAAGCATTGTTTACAAATTTTAAGCAAAATTAAAAAATATTTTAATAATTAGTAAATTTTTAAACATTAAAGTAAAGTTTGGTTTACAATTTTTTGATTTTTTTAAAAATAAACAATGAACTAATTTTATTGCGAATAACACGAGTTTTATTAATATACTCACTATCTTAAACTGCAAAATTGTATTTTCTATATTATTGTGTAATATATTATCGGAGAGTAGATATGAAAGAAATTAGATACGGAATTGTTGGTTTTGGTCACCAAGGCGAATTCTACGCTGGAATATTAGATAAAAACGGTAAAGATTTCGGTGCAAAATTAGTCTCCATCTGTGACATCGACAATAATAAAAGAAAAGATGCAGAAACAAAATTTTCCTATGCGAAGATTTATGAGAAATATGAAGATTTAATTAATCCAAATGAAATAGATGTTGTCTTAATTGAAACACCACATTATTTTCACCCACAAATTGCTATTTACGCCTTTAATCACGGAGTAAATGTCCTTTCTGATAAACCTATTGGAGTATATTGCAAGGACGTAATCGAAGAAATTAGAGAGAGCGAAAAACATCCAGAATTATTGTTTGGTATGTTCTTTAATCAAAGGACAAATCCTCTATATATCAAAGCTAAAGAAATCATTACAAGTGAAGACTTTGGTAAGATGACAAGATTAAATTGGATTATCACTGATTGGTATCGCACTCAAGCATATTACGATCAAGGTGGATGGAGAGGAACGTTTAAAGATGAAGGCGGAGGAGTTCTTCTTAATCAATGTCCTCATCAAATTGATTTGCTCGTCTATTTTGCAGGACTTCCAAATAAAGTTACTTCAACTGTTAGGACAGTTGGAAGAAACATTTCTGTTGAAAATGATGTCACCGCTATCCTTGAATACGATGATATGACTGCAACATTTATTACCTCAACTCACGACACTCCTGGCACCAATAGACTTGAATTCACTGGAACAGGTGGAAAAGTTGTTATCGAAAATGATGTTCTTACATTCTACAAAAATAAAATTAAAGAAAATGTCTTCTCTATTGAAAATAAAGAATTCATGAGTAAACCAGAATTTGAAGTAATTACTTATTCGCTTAATGATGATGAGTCAGAAGAAACGAGAAAAACAAGAATTAATTTTGGTAACGCTCAGCCACAGCATATGCTAATTCTTAAAAGATACACTGAAGTTATGCTCGGAAAAGAAAAAGAACTTTACGCTTATGGAATTGATGGATTAAACGAATTAACATTATCTAATGCAATTCATTTATCTGGTTGGCTTGGAAAAACTGTCTCCATCCCGCTTGATAACGATTTATTCCTCGAAATGCTCAAAAAGAAAATTTCAGAAGAAAAGAAATAAAACAAATCCTCAATTAAGTTTAATGTGTCCTGTCCTTTATGGCAGGGCATTTATTTTATTTCTACCATATAAAACAAGTAATTATTCAATATATTGCTGTATTTTTTAATTTTTATTTCATTTTATCTTGTTTCTTATATATCCAAATTTATAATAATTATATGTTTTTAGTTGAAGATGGGGTTCATCAAGCCTTCTGGTCACTTAGATATGACGAAGTAGCGTCAAGCGACTTATTTTATCGTCACATGCATAACAATATCGAAATTCATCTTATCACTAAAGGTGAAGGGATTTTTAATATTGAAGGAGCAGAAACCGAAGTATCAACCTATGATTTGATGATTATTCCACCTCATTTCTATCACGTATTTAATGTCAACAAATCGTATCCATACGAAAGAATCGTTTTCAATTTTCCAATTGATTATTACGAAATTGATATAGGTAAACTTAGTGAAAAACCATTAATTGTTAATTTAAGTAACCATCTTGAAATACTTGAAAGTTTTAAGAAAATAGTAGAAGCAAGCAATACATTAAACGCAAACGATTTTGAAAAAATATTGCACCTATATGTTCAAATTATTTTGATAGAACTTAAAAACACAGCTTTTGAAAACGGAATGAGTAAAAGTGTCAACCGATTAACTGCGTCAATATTAAGTTTCATTGATGATCATATAGCTGAACCACTTGATGTAACCACTATTGCCTCTTCTCTATATGTCTCAAAGTCACATTTACAAAATACTTTTTATAAATCAATGAAAATTGGGCTAAAGACTTATATCATTCAAAAGAAAATGGACGCTGCTCACATCATGCTTAACGATGGAATGTATGCTTTAGAAGTCGCTAAAAAGCTTGGATATACCACTTATTCGACTTTTTACAAATCCTATATGAAAATATATGGTGTCCCTCCAAAAGGGGCTAGCAGGAAATAGTGAAAAATTTATTACAGTAACTTAATTAATATAGTTTTGTTTGGTAAATCGGTCACATAGAGATGATTTGTTTTCATTTCTTTTTTGTGAGAAGAGACACAAACATCTGATTCTACAAGATTGTTTGAAAATTCAACTTTGTCTAAATCAAATTCACCACTATGTTTCATTGCAGTAAGAATTCTTGGATCAGCATCAAAATATACCCTTGCTTTTTCCTTCTTTGTTAAAGCAGTTGCAATGAAAAGCGAAGACTCACGCGCAACATCTTTAATTAATAATTCTTCATTATGATATTTCTTTATTAAATATCCGTTTTCACAGTGAACATCAATTTCTTTTTCTTCAACCGATTTAATCATCTCTCTAGTTGCATTAATTGCCGCCATAAAAGCGTCTTTTTGAGATGGATAACGATATTTATTTTTAATTGTAGAATTCTTCGCCGCTAAATAGCCAAGTCCATTAAACACTTGAAGGTGTGGTTCTACAGTGGTGATGAAATCGCGATTCAAATCTTTAACTGCCATCGTAATGATTTCTTGGACTCTGCCTTCTCCATATCTAGCTGGGACAATAACATCTTCATATAAAGCATCTTTAATATGGAAATATTCAATGTAATCTTTGAGCATCAAATACGCTTTAACTGTGTCATAGCCTTTAACAACAAAATTAGCCATATCATAAACCGCTCTTAATCTACCTTTAAAGTGGGTTAATAATTTATAGCAGTTTTCATATCCTTCACCATATATTTCAGCTTCATTTTCGTGACATAACATTAAACCATAAGAATCCGCTAAATTTAATAGGCGATCCATATATTCAAAGACTTTATTTTCAAATTCTTTTTTATCAATTTTGCTGTAATTATAAAAGCTAAACATCCTTATTCTTTTTGCGCCTAAAATATTAGCGTATTGGAATATTTTTTCAGCATCTTTAAAATGAGATTCAATATCACCAAGAATATCAATCTTTCCAATTGGAGAACCAATCGCAGAGATTTGAACTTGATTAAGATCCAAAAGTTTTTTAGCTTCTTTTACTTCTTCAACACTTAATTCAGTTAAAGGCTTCCCATTAATTAATCTTGGTTCAATATAAGGAATATTTTCTTCGTGTAATTTTTCAACTTGTTCCTTAAAATTTGTTGAATATTCATCCGCAAATGCTGACATGTAAATTTTCATAATAATTACCTCATTTTTTTATATTTAATCCTTGTTTTGCAGTTATTTTTGTTCAATTTTAGTTATTTTCCAAGATCATCAACCACTACTGTTCTTGCAATATAATCATGGAGAACTAACTTGGTATTTTTGTTGATGATAAGCATTATAATTGATATTAGCAAAAGAGCACCAATTACTCCAATTTGAATAAATAAATTAGGAACAAAGTACATAAAGATAGGTAACAATAGAATAATTAATCCACGAGGTATTACTTGCCACTTCTTTATCGGATCACCATCAAAATTTGCTAATGATATTTTTACCATTAATTTTCCGAGCGTCTTTCCATTTTTAAGAAGCAACGGCATTAATTCAAACATAATGAAATAGAATATTAATCTCGTTATTAAAGAGATGATTTTACTCATGTTTTCTTGAGTGGCAACATAATCTTTCATATATGTTTGGTCATATAAATTTGTGGCAGCTTTTTTATATGCGTTATAAACAAAAGTAATCATTTCTTTGCTTGGAGTGACTGACGTGATTTCTTCTCCATCAATAGTTTCAGTTGTAAGATATTTTTCCGCTACTGTTCCAATAGATGAATAATCAATTTCATTTAGTTCATTTTTCTTATATTCAAAATAATCATTAGCCGCTTCTTCACCAGCTTTTGGAAGTCCTAGAACATTTTCATTAAACCATTGAACAGAATAATAATCTTTTGGTGTTGTAGTTACTCCATCAATTACAGTTTCAACTTCAGCAACTGGTGAAACGAGTTCTCCTTCTCCAGCTTTATTACTATCTCCAGCTAAATAAACTATGTAATAATACGCTAAAGAATCAATGATTTGATATCCACCAGAAGATGTTTTTTCGAAATATTGTGACTCAACAAAAGAGACATAATTGCCAGATGAATTCTTGCTGACTAAATGTGATGAATGAACGTGTTTAGTTTCTAAAGTAATTGAAGTGTTAAGCTCAGGATTATTTTTTTGAGCAATCATATAACCTAGAGAAGAGCAAAAAACGCTTAAAAGAGCCGCTAAACCAAAGTCGACAGCAGCTGCTATTATTCTTGAAACCAAATTTGCAGGGGTTAAATTATCAACATTAACTTTTTTCATCTATTTAATCCCAAAATAATTAATTGCATTGTCATAACAAATATCCTGAATAACTTTACCAACTAATTCATTATTATTTGTTATCTCGCCTTTTTCCATTAATGAGCCAAAGTAATTACAAACAATTCTTCTAAAATAATGATGCCTTGGATAAGATAAGAAACTTCTTGAATCTGTAAGCATACCAACAAATGTTCCAATATGGTCCATTGATGCCATATCCTTTAAATGCTTTTCAATTCCTTCTTTATTATCAAGGAACCACCATGAAGCACCATATTGAATTTTTCCTTTTAATGAATGATCTTGGAAGCAACCAATTAAAGACAAAATTTCATCATTCATTTTTGGATTGAGATTAAAAATAATCATTGGAGGCAAAGAATTTTCGCTATTTAATCTATCCATAAGTATTGATAGATTTGTGATACTATTTTTGTCACTAATCGAATCAAATCCAGTATCTAGTCCAAGTTTATTAAACATCACAGTGTTATTATTTCTCATCGCACCAATATGAAGTTCACTTCGGATGTTATATTTTGCGTACAATTTAAGTAAATAATACGCAAGAAACCCCTTAAAAATATCAATTTCTTCACCGGAAAGTTTCTTTCCACTTAGACGTAAATTAAATACTTGTTCAGCATCAAATTTTGATGGAACAAGAGATATTTTTTCAAGCGCAGTATCGCTTGCCACACATCCAACTTTAATAAACTCGATTAATCTTTCTTCGATTTTGTTTAATAATTCATCAAAAGATTTGATTTCACCAAGTTTAGAAACAAATTCTAAGTATCTATCGGCTTCAATATTCATGATTTTGTCCGCTCTAAAAGCAGGGGCAACTTGAAACTTGTATCCTTTTTCTTTGATTTTATTAAAAACATCTAATGAATCAAATATTTCATTTGTGGTGAATAAGTGAGTGACATTGCTTTTAGTAATGAGGTAACTTGGGGTGATGTGGTTGTCTTTGATATATTTATTGCATTCATCCCAAATCTTTTCAGCATTTTCTTCATTTATCTCAAGATCACAATTAAAGAATTCTTTTAGTTCAACTTGGCTCCAGTGGTATAAAGGGTTCCCAAACGCAGTTCCAAGAACTTTACAATACACTAAAAACTTTTCTTTATCGCTTGCTTGGCCAGTAATTAACTCTTCATCAATTCCGTAATTACGCATTAATCTCCATTTATAGTGATCACCGCTTAGCCATATTTCATAGATATTATTAAATTCTTTATTTTCAAGAATTTGATATTCAGAAAGATGACAATGATAATCAAATATTGGCATCTTTTTTGCGTAATTATCATATAAGAAAGCCGCTGTTTTTGTTTCTAAAAGAAAATTATCTTTAATGTAACTCATTTTATAAACCGCCTATCGAGAAACTCTTCCAGAGCCATCACCATTCATCAAATTAAGAACTTCTTCTTCGCTAACTTGGTTAAAGTCTCCTGGGATTGTATGTTTCAATGCACTTGCAGCAACTGCAAATTCAAGAGCCTTTTGTTTGTCTTGGAAAGACAATAGGCCATGTAATAATCCACCAGAGAAACTATCTCCTGCTCCAACACGATCAACAATTGGTGAGATGTCATAATGTTTAGATTCGTAAAATTTTTCACCATCATACATAAGTGCTTTCCAACCATTATGAGAAGCAGAATAAGACTCTCTTAAAGTAGATGCAACAATTTTAAAATTAAAATCTTTTACCATTTCTTTAAAAATATTTTTATATCCTTCTGCATCAGTTTTACCTTTTGTCACATCAGCATCTGGTTTATATCCTAAACAAGCTTCAGCGTCTTCTTCATTACCAATACAAATATCAACATACTGCATAAGCGGAATCATGACACTTCTTGCTTTTTCTTTGCTCCATAATTTTTTACGATAATTTAAATCACAAGACACTAAAACGCCATATTTCTTAGCGATTTTACAGGCCTTTTCAGTAAGTTTAGCAGCATTATCGCTTAACGCTGGAGTAATTCCTGAAAAGTGAAAAACACTAGCACCTTTAAGTGCTTTTTCTAATTGATATTCACTTATTTTACTTTCAGCAATTGCGCTATTAGCACGATCATAAATAACTTTACTCGCTCTTAAGGAAGAACCTGTTTCTAAATAATAAATACCAATTCTATTTCCGCCTCGAACAACATAATCTACTTTAACATTTTCCGCTCTTAAGGCCTTAATGGCGGCTTCTCCAATGTCGTTAGATGGAAGCTTGCTAATGTAATATGCATCATGACCATAATGAGATAAAGAAACAGCGACGTTAGCTTCTCCACCACCATAATTAATTTCAAAATTTCTTGCTTGAGCAAATCTTTCGTTTCCGTTAGTGGATAAACGAAGCATTATTTCTCCTAAAGTAACAACCTTGGCCATGTTTATTCTCCTTTAATGATTTTATTAGCTTCTAAGCAAACTGCTGTAACATCGCCTTTAAGTAACCAACTTCCGCCGATAGCAAAAATTGATTTTTCGTTAGCTAATTCTTTTAAATTTGAATTATCAACTCCGCCAGTAGGCATAAATTTTACTTGTGGGAAAGCACTCGATAATGCCTTAATGGCTTTAAGTCCACCATATACTCCAGCAGGGAAAAACTTCAAATAAGTGATATTAAGTTCTAACGCTTTCATAATTTCTGTAGGAGTTACTACTCCAGGAATATAAGTAACGTTATGTTTTACACAGACTTCATTAACTGATTCGCTTAATCCTGGTGAAACAATGAATTTAGCGCCGAGACTAATTGCCAATTCAGCCTGTTCTTTATTAATAATTGTTCCCGCTCCAATTAAAATGTTTGGGTAGTTTTTAACTGCCTTCTTTAATGCTTCTGGAGCAACATCAGTACGAAAACAAATCTCGGCAACCCTGATATTTCCTTTGATTAAAGAAGACATAGTTGGTTCAACTTCATCGAGTGTTTTAAAGACAACAACAGGAACCAATTTATTTTCTAGCACTTCTTGAAACATAATAAACTCCTTATTTATTTTTAAAAATTCCCATCAATGAAGAATAGTCATCAATTTTCTCTTCAAGCTCAGAAGGAAGAATTTTAGCGTGATGAAAATTAATTGGAAGAGAATTCTCTTCAGCAACTTTTAAAACAGTTTTCTCTAATAAATCTAGTCCACGAGGATATATGCCACCAATAGCAACAACATCAGGATTAAGAAGATCAAGAATAATTGATAATGCTTCTCCTAATTTAGTTGCGCATTGATTAACGATAAATAACGCGAATTCATCGCCATTGCGTGCTTCAGTAAAAACATCTCTAGCACTAATTTTTTCATATTTATTGAGAAGCGAATTTGGATGGTCTTTTATAAATGCATTAGCATAATCACCCATTCCGCCTCCACTTACTAAGCTCTCAAAGCTTCCTTTTTTCTCATTTCTTGTTGGTCCGTTAGCAGTTTCACTACCACGAAGATGACCAATTTCTCCAGCGTTGAAGCATCCGCCAGAATATAATTGTCCATTTAAAATTAATCCGGCACCAAAACCAGTTCCAACAGTGAGATAAACAAAGTTTCTACTTCCTTTTCCAACTCCATAAATGTATTCCGCTAAAGCAGAAGCATCAGCGTCATTAAGAAGAGTCGAATCGACTTTGTACCTTTCTTTTAAAAGATTAACGATTGGATAATCATGCCAACCACGAAGGTTGCTTGGCGCTAATATTAAGCCATTATCAGCATCCATTGGCGAACCAGCAATAACAGAAATGAAATCAAAATCTTGAGGATATTCATCAATTGCCTTATAGATATTTTTCATATTGGTATCAGGATCAAAAGGAAGAGTTGGTGTTTGTTTTTTAACAACTTCCAAAACTTCATTATTATCGCCTAATGTTGCGTAACAAATTGCGGTTTTAGTGCCGCCTATAGAAATACCAATTATATGTCTCATACGCTTCTCCTAATTTATTTTTGTAGTAATAATTTTATTTTTTCCTTTAATCACTGCTTTTCCGTTTGCAGGAACGAAGAATGTGTCCCCTTTAGAATATGGTAAATCGTTAACAAAACCACTACCTTCAACAATTGTAAAAGAGACAAAACTATTTTCATCTGCTTCAATTATGGTAGCGTTTTCATATTTACAAACTTTGAAATATTCACAATCCGCTAAAACAGAAGATTGAATATTCTGAGGAATTAATTTATTGAAGTTAAGAACTTTCAATGCCTTTTCAACGTGTAATTCTCTTGGGTTTCCATTTTTATCAAGGCGACCATAATCATAAACACGGTATGTTAAATTTGAGTTTTCTTGAATTTCACAAACTAGTACACCTTTGCCAATCGCGTGTAGGGTTCCGCTTGGAATGAAATAACAATCTCCTTCTTTGACTTTAATATGGTTCATTATTTCCAAAAGAGAATTGTCTTTAATTCTTCTTTCAACTTCTTCTTTACTGACATCTTTATTAAATCCAATATGGAGATAAGAATTTTCATCAGCTTCAACGACATACCACATTTCGGTTTTGCCAAAAGAGTTTTCGTATTTTAAAGCGTATTCATCGCTTGGGTGAACTTGTATTGATAAATCTTTATTCGCATCAATTAATTTTATTAAAACTGGAAAGAACGGGAATTTTTTTACGTTTTTTCCAAGTTCTTTATCACTAATAACTTCTTTTAAGGTTTTGCCTTTATATTTACCTGAATCAATCATTGATTCATTATCATCAAAGAAAGACAATTCCCAACTTTCTGCAATAATATCTTGAGAAGAAGATTTACCGTAATCAAAAAGTTTCTTTCCACCCCAGATATAATCTTTTGTAATTCCTTTTAATTTTACTGTGTCCATATTTATCACTTAATTTAATTTTATAAATTAATCAAATAATTTCAATGTTTAGAGACAAGATAGCAAAAAATAAAATATAAATAGCATAATAAGCAAATATAATTATCGCTTTAAACTAAAAGGAGATGGTTAACATCTCCAATTAATTTTTATTTTCTATTAACTAATACTTTATTTTCGTATTCTTTAATTTCTTGATACATTTGAGCATCGCTCACCATGCCTTGACGATTAAGATATTCATCCCAAACTTCTCCCCATGGAAGAGTTTTAATTTCTTCTTGGAGGGCTAAAACACGAGTGTGATCGCCTTTATCTTGTGCTTCTTTTAATAAACCCCAAGGTGTTAATAATGCTTTTAATAAGGCTTTTTCCATATTTCTAGCACCAATAACAAGAGCACAAATTCTATTAATAGAAGCATCGAAATAATCTAAACCAATATAACTTCTCTTAAGTCCATCGCATTTCACCAATTCATCCGCGACATCTTGAAGATCGTCATTAAGTTTTAAGACGTGATCGGAATCCCATCTTACCGGACGAGAGACATGGAACGCTAATTTGTTATAAAAAGCGTACATACTGGAAATTTTATCAGCGACATTTTCGGTTGGATGGAAGTGTCCTGTATCTAAAAGGCAACAAATATTTCTACTTGCCGCGTAGTTTAAATAAAATTCATTACTTCCAGTTGTATAGCTTTCAACACCGATTCCAAAAACTTTACTTTCAACGGAAACATCCATTACTTTTTTATCATATTTATAGCCAGTTAAAATTTCATCCAAAGCATCTTTTAAGCGGAGTCTTGGGCCTAATCGGTCTGCAGGAGTGTCTTTTAACCCATCCGGAATCCAAATGTTCATAAGAGATTTTTGACCAAGCTCTTTGCCAAACATTTCAGTGATTTTTAATCCATTAATACAATGTTTAATCCAATAATCTCTTACTTCTTTTTCTGGAGAGGATAAACTTAATCCATCTTTAAGCATTGGGTGAGAGAAGATTGTTGGATTATAATCAAGACCAAGACCTCTTTCTTTAGCATAGCTAACCCATTCTTTAAATTGTTCAGGTCCAACATCACATCTTTCAACAATTTTTCCAGTTTGATAAATCGCATGAAGATTGATTTTCTTGCTTCCTGGAATATATTTAAGAGCAACATCTAAATCTTGTGTTAGTTCTTTGAAATTTCTCGCTCTTCCGAGATAATTACCAGTCGTTTGAATTCCGCCCGTTAAGTCTCCAGCGCCTTCAAATCCTTTAACATCGTCAAGTTGCCAGCAGTGAAGAGATATTTTTGTTTCTTTAAGCTTTCTAAGAGCTTCAAAAACATCAACTCCGTATTCTTTGTATTTGTTTCTTACTTCTTTTCTCATTCTTTAAATGCCTCCATCTGAGTTTTAATATTTCCCATACTAGTCGCTTCAATAGGAAGAGCTTTGACATTCTTTCCTGTTTCTTTTGCCACTAATTTGTTTAAGTATTTATTTTTTGCGCCTCCTCCGACGATATAAATATTCAAATATTTTTCGCCGGTGATATTCTCTAATTCTTCAATCGATTTTCGATAGCAGATTGCCATTGATTGATAAATTGATGCAAACATATCAATTGTATCTTTAGGCGGATTATTTCTAAGCAAATAATAGATAGCCATCCTCATATCTTTAGGAGCGGTTAAGCTTGGATCGTTAACATCAAATGTATTTTTATATTTTGAGAATCGCAATCCATTATCAATGTAATGGAATGGAAGACCCGTTTCATCTCTTAATGAGTTAGCAATCCACATCCCCATAATATTTTTTAAGAATCGGTAATAACCAACCCCACCCTCATTTGTGTAATTTGCAATTCTACTTTTATCTGTAACAATTGCATCTTTATTTTTCACACCGAGTAAAGACCAAGTTCCACTTGAGATAAGAATCGATTTTTCTGGAAGATCTACCGCTTCAAAAGCACTAGCAGTGTCGTGAGAAGGGCAGAGAACAACCTTGCAATTCCCACCAACTTCTTTTTGAATTTCTGGCAATAAATCTCCTATTACATAGCCAGGATGTTTGATTTCAGTAAATAATTTTCTTGGTAACCCAAGCTTATCTATAATTTCAAAATCATAATCATTTGTCTCAATATTAAGCAAAGCCCCAGTTGATTCATCAGTGTATTCATGAGTTTTAACACCAGTTAATTTATAAGTGAAATAACTTGGAAGCATTAAATAATCAGTCGCGTTATCTAATCTCCCTTTTTGTAAATCATCATAAAGTTGATAAATCGTGTTAAATGTTGCAAATTGGATTCCAGTGTGACGATACAATTCTCTAAAAGGAATAATTTCATCAACTAAATCACAGGAAGACAAGTTTCTTGCGTTTCTGTAGGCATAAAATGGAGGAATTTCTTTATCCCCATTCATGAGAACATAATCAACACCCCAAGTATCAATTGATAGAGAAATGATGTTACGATATTTTTCGAAAGCAATTTTGATTCCTTTTTTAATTTCTTCAAAAAAGAGAGGAATATTCCACACCAAACCATCTTTAGTGTCATCCATTCCGGTTTTGAAACGATATATTTCTTCTAAAACAATTTCGTTTTTTTCTTTATGGGCAACAACGTGTCTTCCACTAGTGGCCCCAAGATCGATTGCTAAATAGTAATTCATTATTTTTCCTCAATGACGCCTGGCATCATTTTTAAATTCCAAAGTTTCGCTAAACCAATAATTACTTCATCAGGAATTTCGTTAACGACATGTCCTAATGTCAACATATATATTTGAGCGGTCTTTTCAACAGTTTCAATTAGACCAAAGGCTTCATCAATTGTATGTCCAACTCCGTAAATACCATGGTTTGTCCAACTTACAAGTCTAAAATCTTTCATTTTATTCGCAGTTGCTTCACCAATCTCATTAGTGCCACAAATCATGCATGGAAGAACTCCAATGCCTTCAGGGAAAACAACAACTGCTTCTGTATTACTCTTCCATAATTTACGAGTGAATATTTTTTCATCGGTCGGTAAGCACGCTCCCATACAAATTGTGTAAGTTGGATGGGTGTGCA
This sequence comes from Bacilli bacterium, assembly GCA_017635565.1. Lineage (GTDB taxonomy): Bacteria > Bacillota_I > Bacilli_A > RFN20 > CAG-826 > UBA2450. The sequence goes on along the minus strand of JAGBLE010000028.1, from coordinate 13,100 downwards.
TGACAATTCTGTTGTTAGGATCAACTTTAAGTCTAGCTGCATGACTCATTAAATGAGCAGGGAATTCACTGGTAAATTTACCACCATCTTTAAATCCCCAAATAAGTTTAGCGTCATGCCCACAATCACAAATTTTGACTAATCCGAGGTTTGTTTCTGGATCGCCTTTGACATTTTTGAAATATTTGCCAGTTCCAGTAACGAGAAAATATTTGCCTCTAACAATTTCATCAGCCTCAAATCCTAAAGGAATCTTTCTAATTACTTTATCTTCCTTAAAATATTCACGAACATATTTTTCATCAATTAGATATGAAATATTACCGCCATTACGTTCATCCCAACCTTGACGATACATATTTAAAGTAATATCACTTACTTCTTTGACAAAAGGTGAATCAATGAATTTTTTCATTATGAATCCTCCGAGTGGTAATTATAGAATAATTATCTTTTACTTAATTATGATACATTAACCATTTTTGATATTAAATGATTAAATTTGTCATTTACACTAACCATTTTTGCCTTTTTATGCTTTAATAATTTTATGAAAACACTCGAAGAAGTTATCGATCAATACCGTCAATACAATCAAGAAGAACTCGAAGCGATCGAATTTAAAAAGAAGCATAACGATACTCCATATCTCACTGATATTGCTCAAATTGTGGATGCTAAATCTCTTTTAAAAGATGGAATGATTATGATTAAAAAGCACCCTCGTTTTTGTGTTGTTAAAAAACATAGTCATAACTATTTAGAAATTAATTATGTTCTTTCTGGCGAAATCGAAGAGATTGTCGATGGAAATAAAATAACCATTAGACAAGGAGAAATTATATTTTTAGGAAAAAATAGTAAACATGAATTTTTACCTGCTAAAGAAAACGATATTTTACTGAATTTTATCATTTTATCTGAGTTCTTTGACTTTATTATCCCTTTTATTGATAGTGATGGAACAATTAAAAACTTCTTGATCAACCTTCTTTCTGATAAAGAATCAAATAACTCAATCATCTTCCACTTATCAAATTGTGAACAAGTTCAAAATATTGTTTATAACATTTTGATCAATTATGAAGAAAGAGATGAAAAAATGAATAATATTTTGAGATATTATTTCCTTCTACTTATTTTCGAATTATTAAAACACACCGAAAAAGCTGAAGAAACAAAAGCCAGTAATTATGATTCAATGCTTCTATTCAAAACTTATAATTACATCGAAAACAATTATCAAACCGCAACTTTATATGATTTATCAATCAAACTAAAGGAAGATTATAATTATTTATCTAAGAAAATAAAAAAACTAACCGGTTATTCTTTTCAAAATATATTAGAAGATCAGAGATTAAAAGTTAGTAAAACATTATTAGAATCCACCGATATCAGTGTTAACGATATTGCTGAACATATCGGATATAACAATTTAACTTTCTTTTATAAACTATTTAAAAGAAAAGAGGGAATGACCCCTCTTGAATATCGATTGTTGAATCGATTATAAACATTTTTTCACTTTTTAAAGCAAAAAAAATGAGGCTTTTCTCTTTTGCCTCATAACCGTTGCACTGTGGCAGGGGATTTCACCCTGCAGCACAATACCCAAGTTAAGTTCCTTTTGGCTGGTGGTGCTTCTTGTTGGCAATACGTTTTGAATTGAGTAGCGTACTGGTGGCCAGCTTCCTTTCGTTATTAGCGTCAAGGCTGTTTTCCTCTTTGTCATGTCCGGTGCCGGATTTACTCTGTCAAACTCTAACGCAGAGACCGATGATAGCAAGCTATCAGGGAGGAACGTACCGATAATCAATACTTTCGTAATGATTCTTTGCTAGCGCAGTCGGTAAACCAGAATGTCTTTAACTTCTGGAAGTCCATAGTCAATTTGTGGACTCGACTGTCTTATCTAGTCTTAAGCTCTGTAGACCATTTCTTCATGGAAGATATCAGGAGTTTGCAGTTCTTCCATTATCACCACACTTTGAGTTGAATAATGTGGATTAGGTTTTGCTCATTAGCGTTAACTAAGGAGCGTTTTTTCTTTCCTCTTTGAACGTGTCAGGCGGTGGAATTACGCTGTTAAGCTCTAACTCAGCGACCACTAGAAGGGAGGTTTGCCTTTTAATCAGTCTTACGATTGATAAGCCCCGCAATCATTAACCAGAAGATTTATTTCTGGAACCTTACTATCAACGTCGTTTTATTGGTTGATTGTCACAAAGGGCTAAACTTTGACGGCCTATGTTCGCAGCGAAACTTGATTCTCTACTTATTTCACGTTTTGAGTTGACTTTAGCGTGAACCGGCTGGGATAAGTTCGTTAAGCTTATCATGTCCTCTTCGATCGTGTCGGGCGGTGGAATTACGCTGTCAAATTCTAACTCAGCAACCACTGTAGCAGGGAGGTTGACCCACTAGATGATACTGTAATCATCTATATGCTAGTGCAATCGTTAATCCAAGACGCTTTATTCTTGAAACCGTTCTGTCAACTTAGTTTGTTTCGTCGATTGTCTTACCTAGACTTAGGCGTTCTTTAAGTATCTATCGATACTTACTGCCTCTCCATCACCATCGTTTCCTTAGGTGTGGGTGCTTATAAGTCTATCACTTTAATATTTATGGTCAAGCATTTTTTTAAATATTTTTTTATTTTTTATAAAAATTAATCAGATAAATACTTTGTATTTATAAATTTTTAATTTTTTGTAAATTATTTTTCTCGCATGCGCGTATATTAATTAAAGTTATATATTTACGCGTAATAAATATAAAATATATACATGCAATATAAGACCCATCAATTTGGAAAAGCAATATTTATTGAAGTTATTAATTCTAGTGGACTAAGAATTATTTTTTCTCCTATTGGAGCGGCAATTAAATCAATTCAATTAAATGATGAACTCATCACTGTTACTCCAAAATATGTTAAAGATTTTCTCAATAATTCAACATTAGGAAGAACAATTGGGCCTTATGAAATAGAAAATAAACAATATTCATGTCCAAATTTTATCTTTTCTTCTAAACCAACATTTGATGATCATAGTTTCGTAGCATCATTCTTTTTTAATAAGAAAAATATGATTGATGGAAAGCCCGGTAACTTAAATATATATGTGACCTATTCAATTGTTGATGATAAAAACGAACTCCTAATTGATTATCGAGTTACTAGTGACACTGATAACGTTATTCATTTATCCAATGACTTGTTATTTAATATGAACAATTTTCAAATAATCGATAAAGGAAATGTTCTTTTATCTAATGACACTATATCGATTGACATTTCGCAAAATGGATACGAAGAAATAAAAGTCATTAACAAAGACATTGATGAATTAGAAATGCTTGAAGAAAAAAATAAAGGATTATCTCTGATTTATAAAGATAAAGGAAATATTAAAAATAACGAATTATATCATCGTTCAATTTTGTATAAGTTCATCAAGAGAAGTTAAAACAGCATCAACATAATCCATATCTTCCTGATATGGAGATAAATCCTCAACCATGACAGTAAAACATCCTGCTGCGTTTGAAGACATTAATCCATTAGGAGAATCTTCGAAAACCACGACTTCGTTCGGTTTTTTATTTACCATTTCGCAAGCTTTCAAATATACGTAAGGAAAAGGTTTGCCTCTTTTCACATCTTTTGCAGAAATTATTCCTTCAATTAGATGCAAGAAACCAAGTGAATCAATTATATTTTTTGCTTTATTCACTTCATTAGCGGTAACAATATATATTTTCTTTTCTTTTTGATATAGATAGTTTAAGCAATCAATCGCACCACTTTTAAGCTTAATTGGATGCGTTAATAAATATTTATTCATTAATTCAATGCGCTTTTTTCTTATAATTGAATAATCAAGTTTTCCATTACTGATTTTTGTTAAATACTCACTAGCGGATTCTTTTTCCCACGAACGAAATTTTAATGCGTCTTCATCTTTTAAAACAAATCCATAAAATAAGCACGCTTCTTTCCAAAACCGGAAATATAAAGGTTCTGTATCAATAAGAGTGCCATCCAAATCAAAAAATATAATTGAACACTCATTAATTTTGTTTCTTAATTTTTTTAAATTGCAGATATCATTATCTTTCATCAGTATCAATATACATTAACTATTATATAGTTAGAAAAAATTTTAATTATTTTTTCAAATTTTTCCACTTTTCTTCCTCTATTTATTAAATGAGGAGGTTTTTATGGAACAACCCATAAATCGACTCTCTTGTTATTTGTCTATTTGCTATAGAGGTGACATGGAATACTTAGTTATTCTTGTTATCATCTTATTATTGGTGATACTAATTCTCCGGAAGCAATAAAAAAGTCCATAGGTAATAACGCCCAAGGACAAAACCACTATTAAGAATATAGCATTTAGATAACAAATATACAAGAGGGTCTCCTCTTCAAAATGCATCGCAATAGTTCGATATAGAACCGTTTTAAGATTTTTTAAAAATAAATATTGAGTGACTTCGACAAAATACCGGGCAGTTCGACTTTTATTTGAATTTATATCAATAAAATTTTTAATAATTAATATGAGAAATTTAACAGAAAATAGATTCGTGCTTAAAAGACATCAATTTTGGTTCTTTTTACTTTTATGCTCAATAATCAACTAGACACTAAAGCAAAAGAAAAGAACACCGACAAGATGTTCTCTCTTGATTAATGAGTTAAGATAAAGCCACCTAACTAGGTGGCTCGTTTTAATTAAATAACTTTATTTTCTTGAATAACTTTATCTTTGAGATATTCAGGAAGTTCTTCATAATCGACGAATTCTCTGTTAAAGAAGCCGCTAGCTTGAGTAAGTGACTTTAATTGAGTCGCGTAATCAATAATTTCTGCTTCAGGAATGAGAGCCTCAATTTCTTGAGAACCATGCTCTTTTTCTTCAATATTTTGAATCCTTGCTCTTCTTGAATTTAAATCAGAAAGAACGTTTCCGGTGAACTTAGATTCAACGTGAACAAAAATTTTCATGATTGGTTCCAAGATAATTGGTTTACATTTCATATATGCATCTTTGAAAGCAAGAATTCCTGCCATCTTGAAGGCTTGCTCATTAGAATCGACTGGATGATATTTTCCATCAACAAGAACACCTTTAACACCAATAACAGGGAAACCTGCTAATAAACCACTATTAAGGGCTTCAAAGAATCCCTTTTCAACTGCAGGGAAGTAATTCTTTGGAACTGCTCCACCAAATACTTCTTCAGCAAATTCGTTTTCTTGAGAAGGTTCAAATCTCATCTTAACAACACCATAGAATCCACTACCACCAGATTGTTTAACATATCGCCCATCTCCTTCGGCAGTGCCTTTAATCGATTCACGATAAACAATTTTTGGAGTTTCTGTTGTTAAATCAATTTTATAAACGTTCTTCAATTTATCGATGACATAAGCGAGATATGAGTCACTAACGCCACCCAATAAAAGCTGTTTTGTTTCGTTATTACGTTTAACTTCGAAATCAGGATTTTCAAGTTGAATCTTTGCTAAAGCTGGGCTGAGTTTACTTTCATCATTTTTGTTTTTCAAAACAACTGCTTTAAAGATAACTGCGGTTGGATATCTAACTGGTTTAAAAACAGTAATCGATTTAGGTGAAGATAATGTATCACCAGAACATACTTTATCAAGTTTAGTAATAGCGCCTATATCTCCAGCAATTAATTCGCTAACAGAGTCCATTTTTTTGCCAGTCATGACAAATAATGAACTAACTTTTTGTGTTGATCCATTGACATAAACTTCATCGCCAACTTTGAGTGTTCCGGAACATACTTTGACAATATTTACAACACCAACATATGGGTCAGCAATTGTCTTAAATACATAAGCTGAAGTTGGGGATTCAATTGATGTAGGAACAATTTTTTCTTTTCCGTTTTCATCGGTGGCCTCTAATGGTTTTAGATCGCTTGGACTTGGCAAGTAACTAATGAACATATTTAATAATGTTTGAGAACCGATATTTTTAAGAGCACTACCGACAATTAATGGAGTAAGTTCGCCACTTAATACACCTTTACGTAAAGAGGTTCTAATCTCATCTTGAGTAAATGTCTCGCCGTTGAAGAATTTTTCAAGTAAAGCATCATCAGTTTTAGCAACTTCTTCCGCAATTGTGTTATGAAGTTCTAAAATCTTGTTTCTCTTATCTGGATAAATTTCTGCTTCAACGCATTCTTTTCCATTATAAATATGAGCTTTTAAGTCAACAGCGTTAGCAAATCCATCAAATTTGTTTTCATGTCCAAGAGGATAGCAGAATGAAATAACTTCTTTACCAAGTCTTTCACGAATATCTTCAAGAACTAATTCAAATTCAACATCTTCTTTATCCATCTTGTTAACATAGATAAATGTTGGGATTCCTCTTTTTCTAAGCATGTTATAGTGCTTAACAGTGCCAACTTGAACTCCAACAGAAGCATCAATTACTAAGATTGCACCTTTGACAACTCCAGTAACTCCAATAGCGTCACTGATAAAGTCATCGCTTCCAGGAATATCAAGAAGATTGATTTTGTAACCATTATATTCCAACGGAATAACAGCGGTTTGAATGGAACTTCCTCTTTTTTGTTCTTCTGGTGTGTAATCAGAAATAGTGTTTTTAGCTTCAACAGATCCTTTTTGAGAAATGAGTTTACTTGTGAACGCTAAAGATTCAACTAAAGAAGTTTTACCACTTCCTTTGTGACCCAAAATAACAACATTACGAATGTTTTCAGTTTTCATATAGACTCCTTATAAGCCTCATATAGAATCATCTATTTAAGGCAACTTTAACAATTAGATATTAACGACTTTATTTCCTTCTTTTTTGTAAACATCGATATAGAATTTTCCGGTGTTTGGATTAGAAGAAATTTCATAAATTCTTCCATCGGTGTTTCTAGCAACAACAAATAGTCCCTTAATGTATCCCATAACATATGATAAGAAAACAATTTCAATTTCTTCATGAGAAATGTCTCTACCATAGGTATCTTTTTCAAGTTTTGCGATTTCATCTTTCGCACGTGTTCTAAACGCGTTAGTGTTTTTCATTAAAACGATTCTCCTTTAACTAAAGTTCAGCAAAAAATTAATTGCTGAAAATTATATCTATAATTCTTTCGATGAATATATTTTACACCATCTAAGTTTACTTATAAAAGTATTCTTAATTTTTTTCATTTTTCCTCCAAAATGTTTAGATAGTATTGTAAAACTATCTGAATTGACAACATCCCTTGATTGTGGTTTACTTAAAGAGAAGAAGTTTTCCCCCTATCTATTGTTGTCAGATGGGGATTTTTTTATCATGTACACAAGGATACACAATATAAGTAATAAAAGAATTGCTTCTTCCATACACGCCTTCTTTCTTTACGTAGCACACCCTTAACAGGTGTTTCGTATTGAAAAGAAACCACAAAAAGAACAATTTACTAACACTACTGCTAATAGTGAAGCTACGTGTAGAAGTCATGCATAACCACTACATTTAATAAATAGAGGAAGAAAAATGAAAAATTGTGAAAAGAATTTTAATAACTATAAGATAGTTAAAAAAATGTATTTCAAAAAATGCTATTTAGTTCTATAGGTAATAATTATCAAAAATCATTCTTTAGCGGGATTAATTAGTTCGTCTTTTTTTCAATTTTTTCTACGCTTTGTTCTCAGTTAAAGATGCAGCGGCAATTGATTGACCTAATCGCCTCATAAAATCGCTTGGCATCCTAATATCGATATCTCTATATTCAGGGAATTCTTTTTCCAAAGTTTCTTTAGCAACTTTTAAAATTACTTCCCCACCTTTATTTGAAGTCACTCTTCCTAATAAAATAAGATGTTTAATTTTATAAAATTCAGCGTAAAAGGCAATCGTATAAGCAAGATATACTCCGATAGATTCAAAGATTTGTTTCGCTCCTTCGTGTCCTTCTTCATGAAGCTTTTGGACAACTTTTAATTTGTCCGCTAAAGTTAATGATTCATCAAGAACAATTCCAGCTTTTGGAGCAAGTTTAATAACTGCATCTTGAGAGAAATATTTACATCCGACACCAAAATCTTTACTCCACTCATCCACTTCGGCGTTTTTATTGAAATCAACAGGCATAAACGCTAATTCAGAAAACCAGCCAGTTAAATTGCCGTGTTCATCTACATAACCAACCGCCTCACTAGTTCCCATAGCAATTCCTAAAACACAGTTATCTTTCAAATCAATAGCCCCAGCAAGAGCAGTAACATCACCATCATTAGCGACTTCAAAAGGTATTTTATGTCCTAATTCTTTTTCTAATCTATGGACCGTGTTTATATACGCTCCTTTAACTAAATCAAAATTCTCTTTTGGAACTTTGATAAAAATCGAAGAAACCATTGGCTTATTTTCCACGATTACTCCTGCCGCAGAAATTCCAATCGCGTCAACATCTCCGCCTAAGACATCTACCGCATCTTTCATTGCTTTATAAAAGAAATCATAATGATAATTAATGTCTTCATTTAATTTAGGCAACCAAACGATTTCTTTAGAATCAATGACTTTTCCATCAACCACCGCAGAAACTTTAATATCACTACCACCGACATCAAAGCCAATACGTCTACCTTCTAAATGGCCGCCGATTGGAATCGAACTAGATTTCTGGTTAGGAATGTCTTCATAACTGCATTCAATAACTTCCATTTCTTTTTCAAATACAGTTGACATGAAATGAAAATCAAAATCTCTCAATTTGTTTGGAGAATAAAATTCTTTTATTTTTTCATATATATAATGAGGTCCCGCAATATAAATCTTATAACCACCAACGACCCATAGGATACATTTAATTAGTCTTTCAACAATGAAGATATTTCTTTCATCATCAATGCCTTTTGGAAGAATGTCAAACTCTCTTCGATAAATGTATCCACCCGCTCTTTCAACAGAAACAACAACATGCTCTTTGTTTTTGAATTTATTAACTTCATTTTCAAAGTTTCTTAATTCAATTATCGCTGGTTTGAATTCTGGTTCTAAGATTGGTTTTCTCATATCAATATACCTTCTTGCCTAATTTATATGTTTCTTTAACGTGTAATGAATCATCCAATAAAACAAAATCAGCAAGCTTATTAACTTCGAGAGTTCCACGATCTGATAAATGAAGCGATTTAGCGGCGTTCCTACTTGTTATCTTTGCTAAATCAATTAAAGAAGCTCCAGTTATTTCTTTCATATTTCGTAACCCTTGGTCCATCGTTAATATCGATCCCGCTAACGGGCCACTAGTCAAATAAGCAGCACCATCTTTTTTCACGCAATCAAGTCCAAATAATTGAAATTTTTCAATATTCGAATTTTTAATCCTTAGAGCATCGGTAATCATCACAAATCTCTCAGGAGTAATGATTTTATAAGATGCGAGTAAGGTATCAGGACAAACATGGATTTTATCACAAATAAATTCTGTAAACAAATTATCAAAATAGAAAGCCGCGGTAACAATTCCAGGGTGACGATGATGATGTGGAGACATCGCATTATGTGTATGAGTGGTATTGGATAAACCAACTTCAATTGCTTTTTTCACATCTTCAAAAGTTGCGTCACTATGCCCAACAGACGCTACCACTCCTTGGCTAGTTACATGCTTAACAAATTCAAGGGCCCCCTCTTTTTCAACTGCTAAAGTAATGTATTTGACTGAATTACCAGAAATCTTTTGTAATTCATCGAATTCTTTTATATCTGGCAAACGAATATATTTTTCGTTTTGAGCACCTTTATATTTTTCATTAATATAAGGGCCTTCAAAATGAATTCCGCCTAAAGAAGGCACTTCTTTTTTGATTTTGTTAACAACTTGACACACTCTTTTTAGCGATTCGTGATCACTAGTTAAGGTGGTTGCTAAAAATGTTGTAACACCTTCCTTATATAAAGAATTAGCAATGACTGGATAATCTTCTTCTTTGGCATCCATGAAGTCAATTCCTGAACTTCCGTGGATATGAACATCAATAAAGCCAGGCATCGCGATATATCCTTTTCCATCTATAGCGGTCTTATGGCATTCTCCTTCTCCGATTTCAGTAATTATTCCATCTTCAAAAGCGAGATATCCTTTTTCAATAATTCGATTTTCTAAAACGATTTTAAGATTTTTAATGACCATATTAGAACTTCCTATTTTTTATATTTTATGAAATATAATTCTTGTTTTCAATATCACCAAATTTACTTTTTAACATTTCGGATAAAAATTAATAAAAAGTGAGAAAATATCAATATCTCACTTTCATTTTGTTAATTTATTTAGTTCGTCGATTTGATCCACTTTTTTTATAATATCTTGCCTTATCTTCATACATCATCTCATCGGATTCTTTAATCATTTCATTCATATTTTTTGATTCATTTGGAGAATAACAATATCCAATGGAGCAAGTATAGTTAGTTTTAGCGACATTTTCCTTGATGTCAGTTAATAATTGATTAAGTTCTTCTTCTGATGTTTTTAAGCATATGATTGCAAATTCATCTCCACCAACACGATAAACGAGTTGTTTTCTTTTTACCGCATCAGTAAAACATTTAGATAAAGTAATTAAGGCTTCATCTCCTGCAGAATGGCCATAATTGTCGTTAATTGTTTTTAATTCATTCATATCGATTGAGATAAAAGCGGTGATTTCTTTCGCGTTATTCTTAATTGAAACGTAATATGCCTGCCGATTTAATAAACCAGTTAATGAATCTTTTTTGGTTAGTTGGAGGATTAAGAATACGTAATATACAAATAACGCGATGGCGATGGTTGTACAGAAAATCTTTGAATATTCTTTTCCAATAACAAGAGGGAAAATAACTCCAGAAGCAAGAACAAACGCAGTAAACGAAATTGGAATAATATCAGTAATTAATTTATCGCTCTTCCAGATGAGAGTAACAATTAAAGCTACACTATAAATTCCAACAGCAATATATGGTAAGAAACCTAATACTCCACGTACTAAATTTCCTGAATTATCAATGTCAAATACGATTCCAGTAAATGTAGAAACAATATTGAGTATTGCGAATATAGCAGCAGGGATAATAGCATACCATCTCCACTTTCCAAGTGACGCAAATAAGATTAAGGCGATAATTAACGGAGTTGCACTATATCTTATCGCCATCATTGACAGTCGAGCTTCTCGATATCCGCCGAGATCAGCAAGATAGAATTCAGTGAAGACAATGATTGAGAGTGCAAAAATTGAAATAACCAAAAGGAGCATTCTGATAGCGGTTTTCCTATCAATGAAAACAGTTATCTTAAGCATGATTAGAAAAGCGAGCAAAATAAGAATCAATGCCCAGTTTTGTAATAAGTAATTAACAAATGCATCCATAGGATTCTCTTTTCAAGTATTAAGTATAACCTTGAAAAAACGCAATAAGCAAATAAAACAGAATAGTTCTTTAATATAAAGAAAAATTTATGTCCCTATGTCGTAAAAAATCAAAATAAGTCGACTAGCAGAACTTAATTTGACAATAAAAGGCAGTAAAGAGCAAATATTTGATTATTTTAGCCATATCTTTTTAAAAGAAATTAATGGATAATAAAAGTATGGAAAAAAATGAATTAATAAAATTAAAAAGCTTTTATCATCAGGCATTATTAGATGATGTTATTCCGTTCTGGATGAATTCCGATTTAATTGATGAAACATATGGCGGATTCAATTCTAGTGTGGACCGCGAAGGAAGAAATTATAACCCAGACAAATCAGTGTGGTTTCAAGGGAGATGTTTATGGACATTCTCAAAATTAGTTAATAACTACGGATATAACAAAGAATGGGTTGACGCTGCTAAAAGCGGGGCGAAATTCATTAAAGAACATTGTATTGATTCAGATGGAAGAATGTTCTTTGTTGTATCAAGAGAAGGACTTCCAATAAGAAAGAGAAGATATTATTTCTCTGAATCGTTTTTAGTCGCCGGTTTTGCAGAATATTATCTCATTAGCAAAAACAAGGAAGATCTCCAATTAGCGGAAAAATATTTTGATTTGATGTATCAATTATATCGCCAACCAGAGACTGATCCATTCAAAATAACCCCAAAAGAAAATAGCAAAGTGAGGAATTTACATAGTAACGCTAATCCGATGGTCTTGGTGAGCACTGCTCAAGAATTAAGAAGAATAAGTGGCAACGTTTCTAAATATGATCCAATTATTAAAAGCATTATTCACGATATGATTTCTCTTCATTATAAAGAAGAGTATAAATGTGTCTTAGAAAATGTCGAATTAGATGGTTCAATTTTAGATAATCCAACTGGAAGGACGATTAATCCTGGTCATTCAATTGAAAATTCGTGGTTCTTGATGAATTACGCCAATATGACTAATGATAAAGAGTTATTAACTAAAGCTCTCAATATTTTAAATTGGTCACTTGAAAGAGGTTGGGACAAAGAATTTGGTGGAATTAAATATTTTGTCGATTTATTTAATAGACCATGTGAACAGTTAGAACACGATATGAAACTCTGGTGGGTTCATAATGAAGCATTAATTGCAACTTTAACCGCATATAAGCTCACAAAAGAAGAAAAATATTTTGAGTGGTTTAAAAAAGTCCACGACTATTCATTTAATCACTTCTCTGATAAGGAATATGGTGAATGGTATGGATATTTACATAGAGATGGCTCAGTGAGTCACACTCAAAAAGGAAGTCTGTGGAAAGGACCATACCACTTACCAAGATGTTTGATGACTATAGAAACAATTCTCGATAGTCTTATCGAAGAAACAGATTTACCTTCATTACTATAATTTATTAACTTTTATATTTACATAAAAAGCCAAGAGATTTGATATGAACCCCAAAAGTTGGACAACTAACTGGAGGGGTTTTTATCATGAGATGGACAAAAGAAGAAAAACTCAAGATGGTGCTTGAGTACAAGAAGAGCGGTTTTACGCCTGTTGTGGATGGTTGTTCAAGAATAACAATGCATAGACGCATAATAAAATGGACAAAAGTCTATGATATT
>JAGBLE010000027.1 GCA_017635565.1 Bacilli bacterium | reverse complement strand
CATAAATTGGAAATACCATCCCGGCCATTCCATTTGTCTCCAGTTAGAGCACCCATTATCTCTCATAAAAAGAATGGCATCCTTACCATCCCAAATATCAGGAAGATGATTCATTAAACGATTAAAAATATCATCTGTAATTCTTCTGTCCATAAACACAACCCACCTTAGGCTTATAACTTTTAAAATTCTATCACGCGGGTATATGTCCGCACAATGAAAAAAGGCACACAAAATGCCTTAGAAATTTACTTTGTAAATTAAAAAAAGGCTTATGGCGCAGTTAAAAACTAATATCGTGTAGACATGATGAATTCTGTGTAGACATGATGAATTTCGTGTAGACACGATAACCGCTTCTTGAAATTGCCACTATTTTTACCTTCATAATAGACTAAATATAAGTTCTGATACAGTCGCAATATTTCAAAAAAATTCGATGTAATCAAAGAAAAAATCCTCAATACGAATTGTATCAAGGATTGTGTACTTAGATGGTGCCCGGGGTCGGACTCGAACCGACATGGCTGTTAACCGATGGATTTTGAGTCCATTGCGTCTACCAATTTCACCACTCGGGCAACACGACTATTTTATTAGAAATGATATTTTAATAAAAGAGAAATATCAATTTTCTCATATCACTAAACTAATAATGGTGTGACTAAGAAGACTTGAACTTCCACGAGTTGCCTCACTAGCGTCTGAAACTAGCGCGTCTACCAATTCCGCCATAGTCACAATTAAATAGATTCTACACTTTTCTTTTATTGTTTTCCATCTCTTGAACTTTGCGATAATCAACTTTGTGATATCTAGTCATTGGAAGTTTATCAACAAATTCCACTTCTCGAGGAATCGACCAGCTAATCAATTTCTTTTTACATTCTCTTTTAATTCTTTCTGGATCTTTGTTTTTACTGACAACATAAGCCTTAGCAGCATGAATTGTTTTTTCATCAGGTATTTGAATAACACAAACAGAAGAAACTCCACTTAAACCTAAAATAACAGATTCAATTTCATGAGGAAAAACAGCGACACCATTTACCTTAATAACTCTTTTCTTTCGATTAGTAAAATAAATGAAACCATCTTCATCCATATAACCTAAATCCCCAGTTAATAAATACCCATCTCGATAAGTGGCTTTTGTGGCTTCTTCATCATTAAAATATTTGAGCATGTTATAATCGCTTTTGATGGCAATTTCACCGATTTCTTTAGGCTCTAAAGATTGATTGTTATCGCCAATAATTTTAAATTCAACTCCAGAAATTGGATAGCCAATTGAACCAATCTTATGATGGCGATGTGTGTTAACTGAACATACGCTTAAAGCTTCGGTTAAACCATATCCTTCATATAGTCGACAAGAAGAAGATTTTCTGATCATCGCACTATCAAAATTTTCTTTGATAATTGAACTAAGTGTATCTCCACCTGAAAAACAACTTCTCAATGTTTTTAAATATCTGGAATTAGTGAAATTTGAATCATTAATGAGCTGCTTAAAAATATTAGGGACACCACAAATACAAATTACGTTTTTCAATTTTTTCATCATTTTCACGATATTTTTGCTAGAAAATTTTGGAATTAGAACAATACCAAAGCTATTCACGAGAGGCGCGTGCATTGTCATACATAATCCAAATCCATGGAAAGAAGGAAGAACGCTGATGATTGATTTTCCAATAAGTTCATCTTGTTCCATGCACATTATTTCTGGGATTTTACTCGATGTGAAATTAAAACTCTTGTCGCCCAAGCAAATCGTTTTAGATATTCCAGTTGTAGAAGCGGAATGTAGGAGAACGCTTATCTCGTCTCTAGCGATTATTTTTTCACTAGAAATTAAACCATTAGATGATAAATTATATGAGAATTGAAATTTGTGAGTTTCTTTTAATTCACGATACATTTTTCGATTCACGAAATTATAGATTTGTCTTTCTCTTCTTGGTAAATAAGTAGAAGCACTGCAAAGAACAATTGTTCCCTTAAAATTGAGATAACTTTTAATTTCTTTGTCCACTCTTTCATCAAAAAGGAAAGCCATTTTGCAATCTGCATCATCATAATATTTTTGAATAACTTCAAATGGTGAATTTGGATGAACCATATCACTGATTGCACCAATTTTATTTAATGCATAAAGTAAAATGATAACCTCGGGAATATTTGGAAGAGAAACTAAAACAACATCGCCTTTTTCAATGCGATATAAGTTTTGCAAAATTGATGCCATTTCATCGATTTCATTAAGTAATTTAGCATAGCTAATTTTACTATCAAAATAATAAATCGCGATCTCATTAGGCGTTTTATTAACTGCTAATTTAAATGATTGATATAAAGTTAAATGTTCTTCCATCAGCGGTACCTAAAAAATTAAATCAATAAGCATGAAGATTAATGTGAATATCACTTCATGAGCTATATAAATAATAAGAGTGTGTCGACCTAAAAAACAAATTGGTTTTTCCCATTTACCTTTTTTATTAATAAGAGATACTTTATTTTTATAGAATTTACGAGCAAATAAAACACCCAAAAATAAGAAAATAATATATGGGAAAAGTGGCAAGTAATCACCAACATATCCTTCTTTGACAGGATTAAATTCACAATAGAATATGCTTCTGAAAGGTAAATAAGCAGTATTTGTGCTTAATCTACTACTCAAAAGAATAAAGAAATAAAAAAGCATTAATCCTGCAGTAATTAATAATAGATTTTTGTCATTTTCTTTTTCAAAAAAAGCAAACAGAAATATTGAAAGAGAAATAACTCCCAATACATTAAAATCTACAGCAATAATTCGATTAGAAAACATTGGTAATAGCTGTCCAATATGGGTCACAATTGTAATGCCAATACAGAGTAAAAATAGTAAGAAACCCCTTCTTTTGTTATTTCTTGATAAGTAACAACTGATTCCACAAGTGAATAAAAACATCATTAAGACAATTTGTCTAATCGCATATCTTAAAGTGCTTGTCCAATACCAATTAAGAAAAATAGAAGAGTGATGACAAATATAAAAATTAATAAACCACATTAAATGATCGAAAATAACTAAGATAATTAAAAAACCACGAAACAAATCAATTTCATGAATTCTTTTGTCAAATTGTAGTTTTTCTTTTTCTAATAATTTCATACGAGAATAATATGGTCGGGAAGACCGGATTTGAACCGGCAACCCTCGACACCCGAAATCGATGCGCTACCAAATTGCGCTACTTCCCGACATTAAAACCCTCCAAAATCAAATAATGATAATTGGTCACTATCATTTAATCCATCAAGTACACCCAAAGCACTTAAGTCATTAACATTTGTGCTTGTGAGTTTTGTTCTTCTCAAAAGATCTTCTTTAGAAGTAAATGGTCTCTTTTTTCTTTCTTCAACAACAGTAATCGCGTTATTTTCCCCTAATCCATCAATTGTAATAAAAGGAGGAATCAAACAGTTATGTTCGTGATCAACAACAAATTTTGTTGCATCAGATTTATATAAATCAATATTTGAGAATTTATATCCTCTTTGAGTCATTTCAACGGCAATCTGTAAGGTTTTAAATTGATCTTCTTCTTTGGTGGTCAATTTTTCACCTTGGGTTTTCTCTTTTGATTTTAATTGATCAAGACGGTTTATAATTGCTTCTTCGCCTTTAATCATTGGAACAATATCATATTGTTTCGATCTAACTGAGAAGAAAGTTGCGTAGAATTCAAGAGGATAATGGACTTTAAAGAAGCCAACGCGAATCGCCATCGTAACATATGCAACTGCGTGTCCTTTAGGGAACATATATTTAATCTTTTTACATGAATCAATGTAATAAGAAGGAACGTTATGCGCCACCATCGCTTCTTCATATTCTTTCTTTAAACCTCTACCTTTACGGACATCTTCCATAATGGCAAATGAAATCGAAGCAGGTAATCCTTTACCAATTAAATAAGTCATAATATCATCACGACATCCAATAACTTCTTGTAAAGTAGCGGTTCCATTATCAATAATCGTTTCAGCGTTTCCGTTCCAAACATTAGTTCCGTGTGATAATCCAGAAATAATAACTAAATCGGAGAATTTGGTTGGTTTAGTTTTAACTAAAATTCCTCTAACGAAATCAGTACCAAATTCAGGAATTGCCAGTGCTCCAGTCGTTTCATTCATGTAATTGTTATGTAAATGAAGCGAATCATTTCTTGAGAAAAGAGCTAAAACTTCAGGGTCATTCATCGGAATGTCTTTAATATTGATATGAGTTAAATCGCACATCATTTTTAAAGCGACTGGGTCAACGTGACCAAGCATATCAAGTTTTAAAATTGTGTCATGAATTGAATGAAAATCGAAGTGAGTTGTTTTCCACGCACTATCAACTTCGTCTGCAGGCCATTGAACCGGAGTAAAATCATAAACGGTGTGGTCGCTTGGAATAACGACAATCCCGCCTGGGTGTTGGCCTGTTGTACGTTTGACACCAACGCATCCACTAGCGAGATAATCAATCTTTGCTTTTGGATATTTAGCGAGCAAGTTAGCAGCTTCTTCTTTTGATTTACCTTGAGCAATATATCTTCTTTCGATATATCCTCGAGCAAAACCAAAAGCGGTTTTTTCAGCAACTGTTTCAATTGTTCCTGCTCTAAATACATTATCCTTTCCTAATAGCACTTTTGTGTATTCGTGAGCGGTTGCTTGATAATCGCCCGGGAAATTTAAATCGATATCAGGAACTTTTTCAGCGTGGAAACCAAGGAATGTTTCAAATGGAATATCTTGGCCATCACACACCATATCTTCGCCACAAACAGGGCACTTCTTTGGAGGTAAATCAAATCCAGAACGAATATTTGGATAAGTTTCTTTGCCCCACTCAAGATGCTTACATTTTGGACAGCGGTAATGAGGCGGAAGAGGATTGACTTCTGTAATTCCTGCCATTGTAGCAACAAAAGAACTACCAACTGATCCACGGCTACCAACGATATATCCATCTTCATTAGACTTCTTCACTAATTGATGAGCAATGTAATAAATAACAGAGAATCCATTTGTGATAATACCATTTAATTCAACTTCCAATCGATTCTTAATGAATTCAGGTAATGGATTTCCATATAGTTCATACGCTTTGTTATAACACATCTCACTAAGCATGTTTTCACAGTTATCAATCTTAGGTGTGTATAATTTATCATTTGGAACAGGTAAAATTGGTTCAATTGAATCTGCGATTAAATTTGTATTTTTGACAACGATTTCATTGATTAAATCTTTATCTTCTAAAAATGAAAAGGCTTCAATCATTTCTTCTGTGGAACGATAATGTTGATCTGGGTTTTCAAATAAAGGTTTATCATCACGTGAATGTGGATTTAATGGATGGTTTTGTTTTCCAACTTGTAAAGCTGAAATATAAACATCTCTAAAAATCTTTTCTTCTTTTAAGCAGTAATGTACATCTCCTGTTGCACAGACTGGTTTATCGATTTCTTTTGCGGCAGAAATGATGTCTTTAATATATTGATAAACATCACTTTGAGATAGTTCATCCATATTAACAAGGAAAGAGTAATTCTCTGGTGGTTGAACTTCAATATAATCATAAAATTGCATCGTCTTCTTAAGTCGATAACTATTGTAATATCGAGCGTTTTCGAATACTTCTCCATTAAAACAAGCAGAGCCCACTAATAAATTGGAACGATATTGATTAAGAACACTTCTTGGAAGAAGAGGAACTCTTGCTAAATAATCAATATTTGAAATAGAAACAAGTTTATATAAATCTCTTAAACCTTCATTATTCTTTGCTAAAACAATTACATGTTTTGGTCTTAAATGCGCAATTAATTCTTTTTTAGCCTCAAGGCTTTGGAGGTCTTTGTGTTTAAGATGTAAATTATTTTTCGTTAATCTAACGAGTAAGGTTTGCCATACTTCTGAAAGAACAAATGCGTCGTAATCAGCACGGTGAGCGCTTTTTTCATCATATTCAACATCCATGTTTCGGCATAATGCCCCTAAACGATGGCTTCTACTTTCTGGGAAAATATATTGAGAAATTGTAAGAGTGTCAACAACTCCATTTTTAATTGGCTCTCTTCCTAAATCAATCAAAGCTTGGTTCAAAAATGCAATATCGAATGATGCGTTATGGGTGACTAAAATTGAATCACCAATAAAATCCATAATCTTATCGATTGCTTCATCAATTTTTGGACAATCTTTAAGCATTGAATCGGTAATGTTAGTAATCTTTGATATTTTTTCAGGGATAGGTGTTCCTGGATTAATTAAAATGTCAACACGACCAGCGACAACTCCCTTAACAACTTTAACTGCACCAAATTCAATGATTTTGTTGTATCTCGCACTTAATCCTGTTGTTTCAAAGTCGAATACACAGTAACTTGCTTTATTCAATTCGATATCTGTTGGATTATCGACATATTTGAGTTTGTCATCGACCATATAAAATTCACAGCCATAAAGCATTTTGATGCCACTATTCTTTCCAGCAGCTTGCGCATCAGGGAATCCTTGAACACAGCCATGATCAGTAATAGCCATTGCTGTATGACCGAGTTTTTTTGCGTAAGAACAATATTCACCCATGGTGGAAATACCATCCTGAGTAGACATATTACTATGCAAATGAAGTTCCACTCTTTTTATTGGTGTGGCATCAGGAAGAACTTCACTAGGAGGGAGCAAATCGATAAAATGTGTCTTAATTTTCAAATTGTGATCATATTCATCAACGTACGCAACGCCTCTAATTCTTACATTTGAGTGAAGCATCTTGCTTACTAATTCATCATTGACTTGAAGGTTTTGGTACATATTGCAACTAATCGCACCACCAAATTCATCAGCAACACCAAAAACAAGGCGCTTTCTTTCTCCTCTTTCATTTACTTCAAGTTGGAAAACTTTACCGTTAAAATCAACGTGATCGCTTCCAACAGTTATATCATCAATCTTTTCAATATATTCGTATTTGCCTCTTTGATTAAGTCTTCTTTTTTCTCTTTCTTTAAGCATGATTTCGCGGTTGCGTTTCATCTCTTTAAGAAGTGCATCTTCAACTTGTTGATTCTTTTCTTTTTGATCTTTTTCAACGAGTTCTTGAATATCATCTCTATCTAAGACTTCTGGCTCACCTTTATTTTCTTCAATTTCAATTTCTGCGATTTTAGTTGCGGCTTTAGTGGCTTTCTTCTTTGTTTTCTCGTCAACTTCCACCACTTCTTGTTCAACTGGCTTAATCTCTTCGATGATGTCGATAAAATCGTAAGAAATAAATGATAAAAATTGACCAAACTCTCTGACGATAGATTCGTTACGATTCTTAAATGATTCATCTAAATATTCGACCAATATTGTTGAATTATCTTTTTCAATTAGCTCAATATCACTTTCAGTTCGATAAATGAATCGATACCAATCGTTAAAAAGATTGATTGCATCAGCGCTTGTTGGTTTATTTAAATATGAAAAATGCAAAGTATATGGATAATCTATCGTTCCTAAAGCGTCAATAAATTCTCTTAATAAATCATAATTCCAAGGAGTGTTTTTCAAAATTATCATATCGATTTGTTGATAATTGAAACGATTTCTTCCGACCATTTCAAAATCAAGATCAAAATCATCGATATTTTCGATGTGAATATGATTTAAAAAACTTCTCATTTTGTCTTTCATATTTCTTCTCCTAAACTAGACCGATGATATCTTTTATGATAATTAAAACCATAAGTGCGAATAGGAGGATAACTCCTACTGCAGAAACGATATTCTTTACTTTTGGTGGGATTTCTTTACGTGTAATTGATTCGACTGCAAGAACCACTAAATGCCATCCATCAAGTCCTGGGAATGGCAGTAAATTAACAATTCCTAAATTAACAGAGATGAGTCCCCAATAATATAAATACATTCCGAATCCATTTTGTTGGAGCATTTGAGTGGTTGAATAACCAATCGCAATAATTCCACCGACATCTCTCCAACCATCTTTGGTAAATAAGTGTCCTAGGCCTCTAACAATTAATGTTGCGGAATTACCCCAATCTTCAAAAGTATTTACAATTGCTTCTCCAAACTTATTATAAACTTCATCAATTTTCATTGATAAACCAATGTTATTTGGAAGAGTGTAATTATTTCCATTTTTTGTTAATGGAACATCGTTAAGAATGTGGCTAGTTCCTCTTTTTACTGGATGAGCAGGATCTTGAACTGATAAAGTAAATGAAATCTTACTTGGATCTTGATTTGGATAACCACTATAAAAGTGATTCAACAAATTATTCCCTAATACGTTTGGATAAGGCATTAAATATTCTTCACTAACATTGATGAATTTATATTTTTTACCATCAACCTCTTTTTCATAGATATCACCAGCAACAGTTATCTCACTATTAATAGGAACTAATGAAGCAATTTTGAAATACTCTTCACTTAAATTCATTTCAGCAACAACAAATTCTGGATTTTCTTCAGCAAAATTTTCAATTAAATGGAATTGAACTATATATGAATTTCCTTCTTTTTTATATCCAAAGCCATTAATAAATCCTGTTATTTCTTCATTTATTACAGCATCAGAAGAATAGTCTGTAGATAATACTTCGCTTATCTCTTTAGAAGGATATGTATTTAAAATATAATTACCAAAATAACTCGTTTGATATGCAACTGCGTGATTGAGTAAAGAAGTATCTTTGATGGTTAATGAGTTATAGTCAAAACCGAAAAAGACCTCAACCGTTCCACTTGGATAAGTAAGAACTGCCTTTTCATCATAGAAGATAAATGCATTATCACCTGTTTGACAAATGGAAGCATACACTGTATCTCCACTTCTAATTCCAGCATTATAAGCAATAGAATCATTACTAACATTTACGTGAGCGTATCTACCAACATGGGTTGGGAAAGCAACTTCATAAACGAAGAATATCACTAAAGCGAGGATAAAGTTCATAATTACCCCAGCTGCATAAATAATCGCTCTTTTCCATTTAGCAACTGCTAATAAGCTTCTTTTTGGGTCGATTTGTATTCCTTCAAATCCTTCAGGAATCGATTCTTCTTCTCCATACATCGAGACAAATCCACCGAAAGGAATCGCGCGAATAGAGAAATATGTCTCTCCGTTTTTTCTTTTTTTAGAAAATAATTTAGGTCCAAAACCTATAGCATATTCAAAACAATATACTTTAAATATTTTCGCAGTGGCTAAATGTCCCGCTTCATGAACCATGATTAAAATAGATAGAAAGAGAACAAATAGTAAGATATATAGAATAATCATTTTCTTTCCTCCATAATTTTCATAACAAGGCAATTAGCTTTTAAATTAATTGATAAATCAGTTTCAATAATTTGTTTTAAAGTAGGGTTTTTGATGTTTTTATGTTCATTCATGCAAGTGAACACTATTTTTTCAATATCAAGGAAACTGATTTTTCCTCTCAAAAACGCCTGAACCGCTACTTCGTTTGATCTATTTAAAACTGCTCCATAAGTTCCTTTTTTGTCTAAAACAATTTTTGCTAAAGATACAAGAGGATACCTCTTTTCATCAAATTCATGAAAATGTAAGCCCTTTAAATCATTTAAAGAAGAAAATGTTTGAGTGGTAAAAGGAATTTTTCCTTCATATAAAGCAAATTTAATTGGATTCCTCATATCTGGTTTAGATATTTCTCCACGATACGTTCCATCTTTATATTCGAGATAAGAATGTAAATGAGATTCATCATGAAGAGTAACCCCAATTTTTGAATATGGGTAATTATATAAATATCCTGCTTCTATAATTTCAAAACACTTATTAATCATCGTCGCGCAGTCGATTGTAATTTTTTCACCCATCTTCCAAGTTGGATGTTTCAAAGCATCTTTAGCAGTAACATTAATAAGTTCATCTCTCGATAAATTCCTAAAAGCCCCACCACTAGCGGTCAACATCATTTTTGAGACGTTTCGGTCATTAACTTTTAGGCATTTCCATAAAGCAGAATGCTCGCTATCAATTGGAAAGAGCTCGCCTTTGCCACTTTTAAGCAAGTTATTAATTATTTCTCCACCAACGACGAGTGATTCTTTATTTGCTAAAGCAAGTTTTTTGTTATTTTCAAGAGCGGTGATAGAAGGCAATAAGCCTCTAAAACCAACTAAAGCATTAACAACCATTTCGCAATCACTCAAAGTGATTAATTCTTCTAATTTATGTGATTTGTCATCTAAGAAAGTGACGTTTGGATATCTTTTTTGATAATATTTTGCTTTGTAGTGATCGATAAGAAATACATATTTCACAGAAGGATGTTTTTTTAAGATTGAATAAATGCATCTAGTGTGTACACCAACTGAAAAAGCGACAAGAGTAAAATCTTGAGGATTTTTAGTTATGACATCAATCGTTTGAGTGCCAATTGATCCTGAAGCACCGAGAAGCAAAATTTTCATATTAGACTAAAATATCGACCCAATTAAGTTCAAACCCAGTCATGTGCGAGGGAAGGTGCCGGTCTTGGTGGGCTGACAGATGGT
>JAGBLE010000026.1 GCA_017635565.1 Bacilli bacterium | reverse complement strand
TTTTATTTTTTAGGAGGAGGAGGAGGAGAAAGCACTTTGAGATATAGAGTTCCACTTTTTTAATAATTTGATATTCTTACCACATTGCCGGAGGGAATGTAAAATGATTAAGAAAGCTCGGTTATTAGAAGAGAATACGAAGCTAATAAGAAAGATTTTTATCTTTGAACATATTGGAATTGGTTACAATGCTTCAATTCAAGAAAAAGAAGAGGCTACCAAAAGATTTCTTGAATTAAATCCAACTTTTACCGCTTATGAAGTATGTACCACTATTGGTTTATCAAGAGGAACTTTTTATAATTATCTTCATCACAAAGTTGAAGAAACCGTATATGCGAAGAACGAGAAGTTACTCACCAAAGAAATAATTAGTATTTTTAACGAATCCAAAGGACTATATGGGCAAAACAGAATTCAAATAGTGTTAAGGCAAAAAGGAATTAACACTACTACAGTTACAATTTCCAAAATAATGAAAGAGAATAATTTAAAAGTTAAAAGAGTTATTCAAAGACCATCAGCAAAAGAAAACAACAAAAAGAAGAAAGCTAACTATAAAATCAATCTTTTAAAACAACATTTTAATCAAACATCTCCAAATAAAGTTTGGGTATCGGATTTTTTAGAATTAAAAGTTAATTATGTAAAGTTTTATATATGTGCAATACTAGACCTATATTCACGAAAAGTTATCGCCTGGAGATTATCACATAAAAGAAGCGAAAAACTAGCGATAAATACATTTAAAGATGCATTTGAAAATAGAAACGAACCAGAAAGATTGGTTTTTCACACGGACCAAGGTGGAGAATTCACCTCTAAGGCCTTTATGACTACTTTAAAGATGTTAGGCATTTCTCAATCCTTTTCTTTTCCTGGTAATCCATACGACAACGCAGTTATGGAAAGCTTTTATTCAACTTTAAGGAAAGAAGAAATCAATATTAATATTGATAAATATGAAAATTCACTCATAATCAAACAATATCTAGAAAAATATATCCACTATTACAACGAACAGAGAATTCATACTGCAATTGGCATGTCGCCAGACCAAAAAGATGGTCAAAAAAATTATTTATTAAATAAATAAAAGAGATTCGTTGGTTCGAATCTCAATAGTGTTCCATATGTGTTAGTTAATATGTAACATACATATTAACTAGTTTTTTATTTTTCCGGATGGAAATTTATACTGAAAGTATACTTCCTAAACATACATCTTGTCAATGTATAATCGAAGTTAACTGAGCGTTGAGCCTCCTGACAGAATCGTAACCTACAAGATATGCTTTAATGTCCAAATGGCCCATGATGGCCTGAGCCACTACTCTCCACTGTTTTTATAGATTTTAAGGCATCTTCTTTAGTTTTGAATATTCTTGACCTTCTTAATCTAATTGCCCCTTCTGTGCCTTTTATTTGCACGGTTATAAAATCTCTTGTTTCTTTCAAGATAATAACTTCAGTTGGAATACGATTTGATTCTAAGATCCAGGCCATATATTTATATTATATAAGGAAAATAAAACACTATCCTAGGCTAGTGTTGTTATGATACTTTCTATAAAAACCAAGAGGACACAGTTTAGATATTGTGTCTTGTTTAACGGTCACTTTATCTATCCCTTTTCCTTTCTTATTAGATTAATTCCTCTTGGTGAAAGAATTGTTGAATAAATGACTCGCTATTACATTCGTTGATATACCTACGAATTATAGCGTTTTGTTCAGGACTATTTCGTTTAAACGATAAAGCTTCTTTAATAATACTTTGGTATCGGATTTCAAAAGCGCATATAACTTCCAATGAAATATCAAAGACCTCGGCCAATTTAACTAGTCTCTCTGCATTCATGAATTTACCCTTACCCCTATATCCGTTTTCGATTGCCGAATAATTGTGTGTTTCCATTTCTAGATGCACAGCAACCTTCTTCTGGGTAAGATGTCGAAGTTCCCTCAATTTTATTAAATAGTACCTTAAAGGTTCAACTCTGTAGTTATGACTCATTTTCCTGACAATCCTTTCGTATGTAATAAAAACTCTCTATTGAAAGAGAGTCAAATTATTTCTAGGAAATAAGATCAAGCAGAATTAGAGTGTAGGAAAACAATGCTTTTTCGCATGCTTTTTACACTTTTTCGTTTTTGACCTAACCGCTAATTATTGGCGTCAGCTATTGCATGGTATCTGATACCAAGATTTTTGGCACTAGCTTTTAGATCCACTGCCTGGTCAAGCAAATCGATAGGATAGCTAACCTCACGAATCGTGATATTAGATAGCAACAGTGAAAATCCTTCACTCTTGCTTTTCCACGACCTAACCACTACCGAGGTTAAGAAAAAAGGCTCACAATTGAGTGAGCCTTATCCAATTTTGCATTAATGCTTTGTATTAGTCCTTTTCCAAGACACATAACTAGAATTATTTCGTATTGAAATTATAAGCGAAAGAAAACCGACTAAGCGGTTAGCCTAATCGGTTTTGTTTTTTGTTAATTATAAATTAAAGCGTGACATCACCATCAGAACAATGAACTACTGTTGCGGCGAGATTAGTATTCCAGTAACCACCCTTAGTAATACTGTTCCATTGAGCTTTTGTTCCTAAATAAGTAAAGTTACTGAGCTTGTCACAATTTCTAAAACTATTGCCACCAAGCTGTTCAACGTTTTGTGGAATAACAATAGAAGTTAAAGATTTACAATCTCTGAATGCGCTAGTTCCAATAAAAGTAACTGTAGAAGGAATATCAAATGCTTTTAGAGGAGTGCAACCTTGGAAAGCAGAGGTTCCTAATGATTGAAGAGCGTTTCCTTCTTCAACTGTTGCACTTGCTAAAGATGAATAATTTTTAAAAGCATTACCATAAATAACTCTACAACCCTTATGAATAACAACGGATGTGATAGATTCATTCTTTCCAGAATGTAAGATTAAATATGGATTATTGGTATCACCAATGTATTTGGCGTTATCATATTCATTAAACACTAATGCGCCAGATTGATAGAAAGCATTTCCGCCAACTGTTTCTAATTGAGGATTTCTACCAAAAGTAAAGTTTGTTAAAGCATCACAATAAGCAAAAGCATTACTACTGATATTTTTGATAGAATCAGGGAGATCTATTTTTACTAAAGCATCGCAACTATAAAAGGCAGAACTTAAAATAGATTTAACATTATTTCCTTCAAATGTGACTGAAGATAAAGCGGTATATTGGTTAAAAGCAAAGCTATTTATAAATTCACAATTTTTATGAATAGAAACGGATTCGATAGTATTTTCTTTGCCGGCAAATAGTATGAAATATGGATTGCTTTCATTTCCTAAATAGAGAGCGTTATCATATTTGATGCAATTTGTTACTAGATTTGTTTTATCAAAAGCGGCATCACCAATAGAAGTAACACTATCAGGAATCGCTAATTCAGCAAGATTGTTGCAAAATGAAAATGCGGCCGCACCAATTTTTTCTAATTGGCTATTCTTTTCAAGCACAACGCTGGTAAGAGATTTACAGCCACTAAAAGCGTATGTATCAATATATTTAACGCTAGCAGGAATATAAACAGAAGTTATATCTTCACACATGTAAAAAGCATCAGGACCAATTTTTGTTACAGGTAAACCGTTAATTGAACCAGGAATAGCAATAGGGCCAGAAACAGCAACATCTTTTAATCTAACTACAGAATAAGATTGTGAATCTTCGCTTAATTCGACATTAGGAACAGCGGCGATGGCTTCTGTTTCGGCGCTTTCAAGAGTTTCATCTTCAAAAGTTGCAACAAATTTACCAGTTCCATATGCAGATGCAGTGGCTGCAGTAACGATTTCCACTGTCACAATTGCATTATCTCTACGAACGTGTTCGTTATCATGCGTGCAATGTCTGATAGCGACACATGAAGAATAATCACTGCTCCATTCATATTCAGCCGTTCCCCAACTATGATCAAGAGCAGGGACTGTAACGGTTTTACTTTGAGCCGAGAATGCAACGTTAGTGAATGTAGCAAGATATGTGTTACTACCATCTTCAGTACAAGTTGGATTTGCAGATGAAGAAATGGATGTGTTTACTGTTTCTGTTTCAACATGACTTTCATCATTTGCGCATACTCTAGTGGCGGTACAAGTTGAATTATCAGCAGACCAAGTGTAAGTTGGATTATTCCAATTATGACCAGTTGCAGAAACAGGACCAGTCTTAGTGCTTGTATGACCATCATAATTAGCAGTATAAGTTCTGACACCTTCGGTTTCACAACCTGGTTGAGTGGTTACTTCGCTAGTAATAGTAGCATTTTCATATTTGGTGTGGCTAGCATCATGAGAACAAACTAATTCTGCAACAGCAGTATACCCTTCATCGTCCCATATAATAGCGCTGAATTGATAATCGTGACCGAGTCTAGCAATAACAGCTTCTTTTTCTTGAACTGCGAACGCTTCTTTGGTGAATGTTGCGGTATATTTACCATATCCATCGTTAGTACAATCAGGTTCTTCATATGGAGTGATAACAGCGTTAACTGTTTCAATGTCAACGTGATTAGCATCTTTTGTGCACACTCTAGTTGCGGTACATTTTAAGTTATCATCAGACCAAACATAAGTTGGTTCTCCCCAGCTATGTTCACTAGCAGGAATAACTTCTGTCTTTGTGCCAGTATGTCCATCATAAGATGCTGTATAGGTTCTGACACCTTCGGTTTCACAACCTGGTTGAGTTGTGACTTCATTAGTCACTGTTGCATCATGAAGTTGAACGTGGCTAGCATCATGAGAACAAACATATTTTGCTTGAGCAGTGAATTCTGTCCAAACAAATTCCGCAAATTGATAATCATGGCCAATGGCTTCTAATGTAACGTCTTTTGTTTGATCTAAAAATGCTTCGTTGGTTTTGAAATCAGCAGTATATCTCTTCAAACCATCTTCTTCACATTTTGCTTCCGTAACTACAACACTTGTTGTGTCTACAGTTTCAGTTTCGACGTGACTCTCATCGCCTTTACAGACTCTTGTCGCGGTACATGTCGAATTATCTTCAGCCCATGTATAGGAAACGTCACCCCATTCATGAGTGTGTTTATTTCCACAACCCGCTAAAAGACCAATAGCCATAAGAGCAGACGTCATTAAGACTAATTTCTTTTTCATTTACAAATTTCCTTTCTTGTTATGTATATAATCTACACATAATAAGAAATAATATATTGTTGATATATTTTCAAGCAAAACAAGCCTTAACTATACTTCCGAATAATCAAAGTAAAGTTATTGATGTATAATGAGTAAAAATAAACGTAATCCATAAATATGAGAAATCCAGATAAAACTAAAAAAGAATTTGAGAAATCATTATTCAAACTATTATCGAAAAAGAACTATCATGATATCACTGTTAATGAGATATGTTCTTTAGCTAATAAAACAAAGATGACTTTTTATCATTACTATAAGGATAAAGACAATTTGCTAGCTCTAGCTTCAATTAATTTAATCAACGAAGAATATAGCGAAGCATATAAAAAGATTTTAAGAAAAGAAACAAATCCTGAAGAAATTGAGTATCAATCGATAATGGCTACTTATGATTGGGTAGCGAAGCATTATAAGCAAATCCAAAACCTCATCCATGAAGGCGATACTTTTCCAATGGAGATATTCAAAAACGCTCTAGCCACTAATTATGGCAAATATATAAATGAGTTGATTAAATCTGTTAGTTATGATGTTCCTAGTGATTATTTATCAATATTCTTCTTTGAAGGATTATATGGTTCGTGCCTATATTACGCTAAGCAACTAGAAAATAAAAAAGATAAGAAAAAAGTTAAAGAAGATATCAAAAAGTTTTGCCGTTTCTGGGCTAAGCTTATAATGTCCACCACAAAGGAAAACTAAGTTTTAAATATATAAAATATGCACAATTAATCGGTTTTGCCTTAACACTAAGAAGTCTACATCTTAGTAATCTCCTTAAGAGTTTTAAAATTTAGGCTTCTGGAAATTTATAAGGATTCTCTTTCATTTCTTTATACATTGCTTTAGCGATTGGATGTTGTCTCCACGCCGCTCTTCTTAAACACTTCATAGACCAGTCGTAATATTCATCTCCTAGAAAAGCAAATATGCCAGATGCTTTCCATAAGGCTTCACCGTTACTATGATAAAAGAATTTAGACCACCATTCTTCAGCTGTTTTCTCATCTTGTAAGTTCAAAAGGTAGTATAAACCATAAATGAACTCGCCAAGTGGAGAACCACTACTAGCTTCCTTTTTAATAAAGTCGCTTTCTTCTATAGTGAGTTGTTCATTTGTTTTAAGAAGTTTAGCTTCGATTCGCCAACATTCTTGAAGATCTTTGAATGACCTTTCTAAGTCTTTGTTTTTGATGTTTTTCATAAAACACCTCCTCACTATATATAAGGAATAACATAGTTATTCCGTAGTGTCGTTTTTCAAAATTTTTACAAACTTTTTTTATTAATATTCTTTAACTCTTTGAGTTAGTCTACATTAAAAAAATGCCATATTTTATAGTTCGAGGCAAGGTAATAAAAAAATCCCTGTTACTCACCACAATCGGTTTTCACAGGGATTAATTTAATTTTTGAGTTTATTAATTGATGCTTCAATTTCGGTTTTTAACCAATCTTGTAAATCTCCATAGTTCTCAGAAATATAATTCTTGGCATCATCGCCCAGCTGTTTAAGCGCTGTATCTTTAGCGAGATTGAAAGCATAGATTTGAGCTTTTTGGTCAAAACCACCACTTTTCTTTAAGGCCTCAACGTATGTTTGAAACACACATCTAACAGCATCAAGAACAATTTGAGTGGCTCTTTCCATCAGGGCTTTACCTTTATCATTCTTGATTTTGGTATTTAGCCACTGGGTGAATTTGATTCCTATAAAGGAAATAAGCGGCAAGACAATACATGTCACTATCGCCGCCAGAATATTAAGTAAAATTTGATTCATGTTGAATCCTCCTAAATTCCTGTAACTGTATCACTAACCAAAACAACATTCGTGGAGTAGGTATAATCTTTATTAACTATGTTAAAAATACGAACTGCAGGTGTTCCTTGGAAAGTGTATAAGTCGTAAAGATAAATTAAATCGAACTGGGTATAAAACAGGGTATCGATGTTGCTATTTGATAAGATAGTGTCTCTATGGTTATAAATATCAAGAAGCGATGTGAATGCCTCTTTTCTTGTCGATAAGATTCTAGGCTGACTATTAACGTCACCATTTACTCTAAAGTGAAGCGTATGAACATATAGTTTTGTGCCTTTAACACTATCGACATATTCTTTACTGGCAAAGCCAGTATGACCAGAGTGTTCATAATCAAGATTGTTTAAAGATGAGTGATCTTTGTTAACCGCGATAGTAATTCGACAAGAAATGGTAAGTGAAGAATTAACGGTAACTTTTATTTTGCCAACCATTATTCAACCACCACCATATTCCCCTTAAGGAGAGTTGTAACATTTTCAGAATTGAATCTAGCTTCAAGAAAATATCGACCTTCCTTAAATTTGTTAGAGATTTCTTGAGTGAACTCTAATACTGGCAAAGCTGTTCCTGTGCTTTCAAATTCCTGAATTACACTTTTTTCATCTTTAAACTGAAAAACTATCCTATCGGTGGGCTTTATACCTATGGTATCTCCATTAACATCTTTCAGTGAAAAGTTAAAAGTTAAGGAGAATGTGTCACCTTCATACCAACGAAGCGAACCATCTTTTTCAATTCGAGGAGATTGTTTAGCAGAGGTCATTTGTGAGCCTCCTTGTTTAAATGATCCTCAATTGAGAAAATAGCCTCAGTTACTGGGCCATCGCATCCTTGCTCTTTAAGGCCTTTGAGGCAGGCAAGGACACCTGTAGTTAATATCTTCTGTTCATCTTTGATGGAACGGATATCCTCATCTTGCTTGTTTTGACGTAGAATCCATTTATGGATCGTGGCAAAGCAACCGATGATAGTTCCTAACGCAGTAATCACAGAAGCGATGATAATAATGATTTCCACTACTTGATTCATTCAGCTTCCTCCTTAAATAGAGTTAATAAGTAAGAAAAAATCTCCTTTAATCTTGGGAGATGTTTTTCAATGTTCATGTGGGTTTTTAGGTCTTTGGCAAGTTCATAATTCTCTTTTGAGAAATAGTATTCAAATTTGCCAGTTTCCTTATAGTGTCTAATAAGTGATTCAACTCGATATAAATGATAGAGGCTTTTCTCTTCTTTATAGTTTTCAAGTCTGATTCCAAAGTAAGCAATCAATCGGTATAACCAATCATTAAAATGCTTATCAAAGTCGATGTATAATAATTCATCAAGTTTATCTTTAATCGAATCATCGACGTACACAATATTGTCTTTGGCGAGCAATGTGTTATCTAGCCAGCAAAGGAAATAAGTAAGACAATATCTATCAAAGCATTTGAGCTTCTCGAAATAACTCCTACCGAAGGTAAAGAAATCAGAGTCATCGGTTTTTACAACGTTACAACCGTCAAACCCGTCAATAACTACTGTGTAATCTTTATCACTTTCTTCTTCGCTTAATCCAAAAATTGATGATCCGCACCTATAGCAAAGAAGCACTTTGTTTGGTGAAAATAATTTATCTAATAACTCTTGCATATTTAGGTTGGTTCCCCCTTGAATCTTCTACATAAAGTTTTGAACTTGTTAATTGACATGATAGATAACAATCTTGTCCGTTATAACGGTAATAAACAATACCGCCACTACCACCAACCGATGCACCACAGAATAAAACGTTAGTTCCACCTACATAAACCGAAATGATAGCATTAAATGCATTTAAGCTAGTGATGTCCTCAAAGACATAGCAATTTCCATACGAAAGAGAAGAATACATGTCCCATACAGGGCCATATCTAGAACTTGCATCATTTTTAACTTCAGTTCCTTTTTCATTGATTTTTGTCTGATCGTTTTTAATTGAAGGTGGGTCGTAGTTTGTGTCTAGTGTAATTGACGTTGATGTTTTGGTGTATCTACAGAGTGGGAACTCATAAATGAGCCCACCATTCATCAAGTCGTTTTGAGTAAGAGTTGGATAAGCAGAACTGGCTTCTTTTTTCTCTAAAGTAATCGTGTTATTACCTAAGTCAATCTTGATAATCACATAGCCATAAGCAGAGCCATCTAAAGAGACAGAAATCTTGGTGCCACTTTCAACATAAATTCTTCTTCCGTAAACCTGAACATATCCGTTTTGGAATGAAATATAGTTATTACTGACAGATGCCTGGCATCTACCTAAAATGCCATAAAAAATGCCGTTCACACCACTCGTTAA
>JAGBLE010000025.1 GCA_017635565.1 Bacilli bacterium | reverse complement strand
ATTGAAGATTTAAATAATGAATTATTTGAAGATGATATTGAACTTGTCGAAGGAAAAATTGATCCTATTTTTAATTTAATTTTGATTGAAACTGGTGGAAGCGAACAACATTTTTTAAAAATTGAAAAAGACCTTCCTCGACCAATCGTTATGATCTCAACTTGCAAAAATAACTCACTTCCTGCATGTTTTGAGATTAAAACATATCTTTCTAATCAATATGATGAAGATTCAATTTTCCTTTTTGGAAATGAAAAAGAAGTAGCGATGTCGATAAAAGACATTGCTAAACTCGTCAACGCGAAAACATATGTCGATGATGCGAACTTAGGAGTGATTGGAAAACCAAGCGATTGGTTAATTGCGTCCACTGTCGATTATAAAGAAGTGAAGAAAAAATATAATATTAATTTGATTGATATTTCGACTAGTGAACTTAAAAATGAAATCGAAAAAGGAATTATTGATAATATTCCAAAAATATCTCAAATCAATGAATTGGGTAAAGACAATAAATATTTATCTGGAGCTTTACAAATTTATTCTGGAATCAAAAGACTTATTGAAAAATATCAACTTAAAGGATTCACAATTCGCTGTTTTGATTTAATTGAAGAATATAAAAATACTGCTTGTCTCGCTTTAGCGATGTTAAATGAAGAAGGATATATTGGAACTTGCGAAGGAGACATTCCAAGCATGTTAACAATGTTATTTGTTAAAGCAGTTTCTAATCAACCTTCTTTCCAGGCTAATCCAAGCAAAATTGATATCTCAACAAGAAATGTTCTTTTCGCTCACTGTACAGTTCCACTTAATATGGTCTCTAATATTTCCTTTATGACACATTTTGAAAGTGGATTAGGAATTGGAATAAGAGGAGAATTAAATGAAAGAGATGTCTCAATAATTAAATTAACTCCTAAACTTGATCATACCTTATTCTTAGAAGGAAAAATTGTCGCTAATCGCACTTATGAAAGCTATTGCCGCACTCAAATTGAAGTTAAATTTGATGATGAAGAAGGGCTTTTCAATCTTTTAAGGGAAGATTTTGGGAACCATGTTATTATTACTTATGGTAATATAATTTCTGAGTTCTTAAATCTTGTTCATTTGTATAATCAAAAGAATAAGTAAATCGATGAAATTTAGCAAACTTGACTTTAATTAGTCTTATATGTAAAATGAAATCTCTTATGCTAGCATAAGAAAAGTAAAAAAATGAAAACAATTGATAGTAAAAATCTTAAATTATTATTCAATAGCGGAAGCAATAACCTCTTCAATCATTACCCTGAAGTCGATGCTTTAAATGTTTTCCCAGTTCCAGATGGTGACACTGGCATTAACATGAACCTCACTTTAACTAGTGGCGCTAGTGAAATTAATGAACTTAAAGATGATGCAGATATATATACAGTCGCTAAAACTTTTGCTCATGGTTTATTAATGGGAGCAAGAGGAAATTCAGGAGTTATTACTTCTCAAATCTTTAGAGGATTCGCCGCTGCTTTAGAAGGCGTTAATGAAGTTGATTCTCTTTTATTAGCCCAAGCTTTTAAAATGGGTAGCGATACTGCTTATAAAGCAGTCATGAGACCTGTTGAAGGAACAATCCTTACAGTTATTAGAGAAAGTAGTAGTGCTTTACTTAAAAAAGTCAAAGGTGGAATGTCGATTGAAAAGACACTTGAAATCCTTCTTAAAGAAGCTAATTTATCTTTGAATAGAACTCCTGAATTATTACCAATTTTAAAAGAAGTTGGCGTTGTTGATTCTGGTGGAACTGGTCTTGTCAGAATTATTGAAGGAATGTATTTAGCGTCAAAAGATGAATTCGTTCAGAGAAACAGTTCTACCACAAGCGCTTCTATGAGTTCTGCCGCTGCAAGCATTGCAGAAGAAGAATATGGTTACTGCACTGAATTTATCATGTCTCTTGGACCAGATTCAGTGAAGAAAATTTTCAATCAAAAAAGATTTACTGAATGGTTAAATAATCATGGTCAATCTTTAGTTGTTGTTAGAGATGAAGACATTGTTAAAGTTCATGTTCACACTCTTTCACCTGGAGAAATCTTAAATTATGCACAACAATATGGTGAATTCTTAAAATTAAAAATTGAAAATATGACTGAACAACATCACCATTTAGAAAATGGGGCTAAAGTTGAAGAACATATTGATTTAGTTAAAGAAGAAGTAGTCAAAGTTGAAGAAGTAAATAGCGAATTTATTGATGAACATAATGCAATTATTGCTGTTAGTAGTGGAAGCGGCATTTCTCAATATTTTAAAGAACTTGGTATTGCTTTGATTGTTTCTGGCGGACAAACCATGAATCCAAGTAGTGAAGACTTTTTGGCTGCGATTGATAAATTAGATACTGATAATATCTTTATTCTCCCTAATAATTCAAATATTGTTATGGCGGCAAATCAGGCTGCTGATTTAGCCTCAGAAAAAGGTAAAAATGTCTTTGTAATTCCTAGTAAGACTATTCCTCAAGGAATTGTTGCAGCGTTAAATTTTGATCCAGAAGCTGAACCAGAAGAAAATCTTAAAAATATGAAATATTCTCTTAAGAGAATCAAAAGTGGGGAAATCACTTTCTCGATTAGGGATTGTGAAATTAATGGTCTAAAAATTACCAAAGATGACTTTATTGGAATTTATGAAAAAGATATCGTCACTGGTAACACTGATAAATATGAATGTCTTCTCGATTTATTAGATAAGATGATTGATGAAGATAGCGTTCTTCTTACCATTTTCTTGGGCGAAGATGTAACTCGTGAAGAACTCTTTGAAACCAAAAAAGAAATTGAAAAGAGATATCCAGATTTGAATATCGATATTAAAGATGGTCACCAAAATATCTATTCTTTCTTAATTGGTGTTGAATAACAATCCGGCGATTGTTATTTTTATTATATGGCTAAGTCAGAAAAATTATCTTCCTCACCTAGAATTAATTCTCTTCTTTATAAGATGGGTATTTTTTCTTATTATGACGTCGTTAATCATTTGCCGAGAAGATATGATGATTATTCATTAACTAGAGAAAGAGATCTGCTCGATAAAGAAAGAGTGACAATATATGCGAAAGTTGTTAGTCAAGTTTTATTGTCTAATTCTTTTAGAAGAGTTTCTGTAGCGACTTTTGATGTTTTAACTAATCAAGGTACTTATTTTAAGGTTGTTGCTTATAACCGCCCTTATTTACCTAAAATAGTTAATATAAATGAATTTTGTACAATTATTGGAACTTATGATAAAAAAAGAAATTCAATTAATTTAATTAACATCGTTAATGGCAAAATTGAGAAAAATAAGACTTTAAGGCCTGTTTATACATTACCTAAAGATTTTGCTAATAAAGATTATATTCGGCTCGTAAATAAGGCTTTAAGCGCCTTAAAAGGTAAAATAGTGTCTAGTGTCCCTCTTTCTTATAGAAAAAAATATCGACTTATTAATAAAGAAACCGCTCTTGAGTATGCTCATAATCCAAAAAATAATGAAGAATTAAGACAGAGCTTGCGATATTTGAAATATGAAGAAGCACTTTTGTTTTCTTTAAAAAATCAATTAATCAAAGAAGAAAATAAATCTTTACAAAAAATCAAAAAAGAACCAATTGATTTATCGAGTTGTGAATCGTTTTTAAATACCCTTCCATATAAGTTGACGGATGATCAAGAAGTGGCCGCTAAAGAAATAATTGAAGATATGAACCAGCCTTCTCTTATGTATCGATTACTTCAAGGTGATGTTGGAACAGGAAAAACCTTAGTCTCTTTTGTGGCATTATATGCTAATTATGTTAGAGGTAATCAAGGAGCACTAATGGCGCCAACTGAAGTATTGGCTCGACAGCATTATGAAAACGCCATGAAACTATTTAAAAATACAAAATTAAGAATTGCCTTACTTGTTGGTTCATTATCACCAAGTGAAAAGAAAGATATATACCGTGATATTGAAGATGGAAGTTATGACATCATTATTGGCACTCATGCCTTATTTACTAAATCAGTCGTTTATTCTTCTTTGGGTCTAGTCATTATTGACGAACAACATCGCTTTGGAGTCAACCAAAGAAAAGCTTTAATGAACAAAGGCGATCACGCAGATTTGCTTATGATGTCAGCAACTCCAATTCCTCGTTCTTTAGCCTTATCAATTTATGGTGATTTAGAAATTTCTACTCTATATAAATTCCCTAATATCAAAAGAGATGTAACAACAAAAATTGTCAATTCTGAATCAGAAGAAATAATGGAGGTTATAGGTCAAACTCTTGAAGATAAAAGAAAGGTCTATGTCGTTGCTCCTTTAATCGAATTTAGTGAAGATGGAAAATATTCAGTTGAAAAACTTTTTGCCCGTTTTGTGCTAAAATTTGGCGCAAAAGTCGGTCTTTTACACGGAAAAATGAAACAAGAAGAGAAGGAAGAAGTTCTCGATAAATTTGTTAATGGAGATGTTGATATTCTTGTTTCAACTCAAGTAATAGAGGTTGGAATTGATGTTAAAAAAGCGAGTGCAATGGTTATATATGACGCTAATTCGTTTGGATTAGCTTCTTTACACCAATTAAGAGGTAGAATAGGACGAGATGGACATCCATCGATTTGCTTATTAGCGATTACTGATATGGATGAAGAAGACAAACTTGAAATATTAGTTAAATCGAATGATGGATTTGAAATTGCTGAGAAAGATTTATCTATTCGTGGTCCTGGTGAACTAGTTGGAATTAGGCAATCTGGAATACCTGATTTCCGCTTCCTTAATATGATTGATGATATCAAAATTTTTATTGTTGCTCGTGACGATGCTCGCTATATCTTGGCTAACAAGAATAATACTGAATTTACATCTTTAATTAATTACTGCAAAAACAGTATAGAAGAATCGGATATAGTTAAGGCATAAAGTCATATAAGTATAGAAAAACCATTATGGTTTTATATTTAGTTATTTTTTGTTATAGTTATATATATGATTAAAATTGCAGTAGATACTTTAGGCGGCGATAACGGCAGTGGACCTGTTGTTGAAGCGATTATTCAATTTTTAAAAGAATATAAAGATGTTTCTATTATCGCTGTTGGAAAAAAAGAAGAATTAAAAAAGTTAGAGGGCGTTTGTGAAATCGTTGATGCCCCTGATATTGTTCCAATGGAAGCTGGACCTTTAGAAGTTATGAGGATGAAAAATTCCTCGATGTATAAAACGGTTATGCTCGCTAAGGAAGGAAAGGCTGATGCAGTTGTTTCCGCTGGTTCTACCGGAGGATTCCTTTCTTCATCAACATTGCTTCTTAAGACTCTTCCTGGAGTAAATAGGGCAGCGTTTGTTGCGCCTTTCCCTACAAAAATTAAAGGACATTACGCTGTTATTTTGGATATAGGTGCTAGCAATGAAAATTCTGCTGAAGAATTAAAACAATTTGCCTTAATGGGTGCTTTATATTCCGAACATATTTTAGGAGTTGAAAATCCAAAAGTATATTTGTTATCAAATGGAACTGAACCAAAAAAGGGATCTCCAGTTGGCAAAGAAGCATATAAACTATTATCTAACTATCCTTTCTTCAAAGGTAATATAGAAGCAAGAAATGCCTTGAATGGTGAAGCTGATGTTATTGTTACAGATGGATTCACAGGAAACATTTTCTTAAAGAGCAGTGAAGGAATGGCCAAGATGATGGGCGGATTATTCAAAGATGCTTTTATGAAAAATTTATGGACTATGCTTGGTTATCTCCATGTCAGAAAAGGAATTAAAAACATTAGTAAAATCATGGATTATAAATCCACTGGTGGAGCGATGTTACTCGGTGTTAATGGAGTGGTTGTCAAAGTTCATGGTAACGCAGATACATATTCAATGTTTTGCGCAATTAGAGTTGCAAAAAAACTTGTTGAAAAAGATATAAGTGGAAAGATTAAAGAGGGAATTTAATGGACTACCTATCGATATTCTCTAAATTTGGAGTTAATTTGAATAATACTGATTTATATCTTTTAGCGTTGACTCATCCTTCTTGTAATTCTGAACAAAACACGAAACATCAAGATTATGAAAGGCTTGAATTTGTTGGAGATTCAGTAATTGGATTTGTTTCCGCTGATATTATTTATAGAGTACATAGTGAAATGGACCAAGGATTGATGAGCAAATTACGTTCATATTTAGTTTGTTCAAAATCTTTAGCAAATTATTCTCGTAAATACAATTTCTATCAATATATACGTATTGGGCATTCAATCACTCAAGAACAACTATATAAAAGCGACAAAATTCTTGAAGATGTCTTTGAAGCTCTCATGGGAGCGTTATATTTGGATCAAGGTATCGATGTAGCGTATCGAGTAATTAAAGAAATCTTATATGAAGATGTTTTGAATACTGGAATTGATGATATTGTTGATAGTAAAACAAGACTTCAAGAGGAAATACAATCTGAATATCGTGAAGCTGTTAAATACGTTCTTATTGGTGAAAGTGGTCCTGCTCATGACCGAACATTTGAAGTTGAAGTTTTATTTAATGGAATTGTTTTGGGAAAAGGAAAAGGAAAGAGTAAAAAAGCTGCAGAAGAAGCCGCTGCTAAAGACGCTTTGAGTAAAAGGAGCATTTAATGGGATTAATATCATTTTTGAAAGATAAATTCTCAAAAAAGAAAACTGAAGATATTGATGCATATTCTGAAGGGATGAGCAAATCTCGTCAGAATTTTTCTAATAAATTAAACTCTTTATCCAAAAAATATCACAAAGTTAACCAAGACTATTTCGAAGAATTAGAAGAAATATTAATTGAAAGTGATGTTGGAGTTAAATTAACTCTCAAGATTATTGATGAAGTTCTTGAAGAAAGCAAAAAGAAACA
Source organism: Bacilli bacterium (assembly GCA_017635565.1). GTDB lineage: Bacteria > Bacillota_I > Bacilli_A > RFN20 > CAG-826 > UBA2450. The sequence continues at coordinate 14,687 of JAGBLE010000025.1, read as the reverse complement.
TATAACTGATGCAGAAGAAATAAACGAGATTTTAATTAATCATATGTTTAGTGGTTACATGGAAAAAGGTGAAACCGCTACTGATGTTCGCTTTGTTAATAATGGTCCAACTGTTCTCCTTGTTGTTGGAGTTAATGGAGTTGGTAAGACAACAACAATTGCTAAATTAGCTAACAGATATTTGAAACAAGGTAAATCCGTTCTTTTAGTTGCGGGAGATACTTTTAGAGCTGGTGCAACTGAACAACTTCAAATATGGGCTGATCGACTTGGAATAAATATTGTTAAAGGCGATTATAATTCTGATCCAAGCTCAGTCGCATATGATGGAATGATAAAAGCAAAAAAAGACAACGTTGATTTAGTAATTGTTGATGTTGCAGGCCGATTACAAACTAAACAATATTTGATGGATGAACTTTCAAAAATGAAAAGGGTTATTGGCAAAGTCATACCAGAAGCACCACATGAAACATTTTTAATTATTGATGCCACAACTGGACAAAATGGTGTGGTTCAAGCCAAAGCTTTTGCGGAAGTTACTTCATTAACCGGTGTAGTTATAACAAAGATGGATGGGACAAGTAAAGGCGGGATTATTTTAGCAATTCGAGATGAGCTTGGAGTGCCGGTCAGATTCATCGGATTGGGTGAAAAAATGGAAGATTTAAAAGAGTTCGACTTAGATAGTTACATCTATGGTTTGTGCGTTGAAAAATAAAATATGGAAAAGATTGAAAAGACTTTAAAATACACAAAATTATTTAACCTATATGGTGCACTTTTAAGCGATGCTCAGAAAGCTATTTTTGAAGATTATTATTTTGCTGATTTATCGATAAGCGAGATAAGCGAAAATAGGTCGATTTCTCGCGCCGCTGTTGAAGATGCTTTGAATAAGAGTGTTAAGAAATTGGATGATTATGAAAATAAATTAAAAATTATGAGTAGAGATGCAAATTTACGTGCAAAACTCGCTGAATTACTGCAAATTGTCGATAAAAACGAAGAAAAAGAATTACTACAAGAAGTGTTGGAGGAGTTAGAAAATGGCATTTGAAAATCTTACAGAAAAGATATCAAGAATATTTAAGAAAATACGTGGCCAGGCTCGATTAACAGAATCCAACATGGATGAAATGTTAAAAGAAATTCGTGTTGCGTTACTTGAAGCAGATGTAAACTACAAAGTCGTTAAAGAGTTCATTAATAATGTCAAAGAAAAATCACTTGGTCAAGATGTTTTAACTAAACTTAATCCAGGCCAAATGATTACAAAAATTGTACATGATGAATTGGAAGATTTATTAGGTGGTGGCGAGAATGAAATTAAATACCAAAATAATCGTCCAACCGTTATTTTATTAGTTGGTTTACAAGGTAGTGGTAAAACTACTTCTGCTGGTAAATTAGCATATTTGATGAAGAACAAATTGCATAAAAAAGTTCTTATCGCTGCTGGTGACGTTTATCGTCCAGCTGCGGTTGATCAATTACAACAAATTGCTAAATCAATAGATGTTCCTGTTTTTTCTAAAGGCACAAATGTTTCTCCTGTTTTGATTGCAAAAGAAGCTAAAGAAATGGCCTTTAATGATCATTATGATGTTTTGATTATTGATACAGCAGGTCGTATTGCAATAGATGAGCCTTTGATGAAAGAGCTCGATGAAATTAAAAAAGAAGTTAATCCAGACGAGATATTGCTCCTTGTTGATGCGATGAGTGGACAAGACGCTGTTAATGTCGCTAAATCCTTCAATGATTTGTTATCTCTTACTGGAATTATTATGTCTAAACTTGATGGAGATGCTCGTGGTGGTGCAGCTTTAAGTATTAGACATATGACTGGAGTTCCAATTAAGTTCTCTGGTGTTGGCGAAAAAGTTAGTGATTTAGATGTTTTCCATGCAGATCGTATGGCTGATCGAATCTTGGGAATGGGAGATGTCATGACTCTCGTTGAGAAAGTCCAAGATGAAATCGATGAAAAAGAAGCTAAAAAAGCCGCAAATAAGATGATGTCTGGAAAATTTGATTTAAATGATTTGTTAAGTCAAATGAAACAAACAAAGAAACTTGGCTCTTTAAGTGGAATTTTGGCAGCTCTTGGAGGACCAAAAATTACTCCAGAACAAGAAGCTGCGGCTGAAAGAGAAATGAAAAATGTTGAGACAATTATTAACTCAATGACCCCAGAAGAAAGAAGCAACCCTGATATTTTGAAATATTCCAGAAAAATACGTATTGCCAACGGAAGCGGCAAACAAGTTAGTGATGTTAATAGAGTTCTGAAGAAATATGAACAGATGAAAGAAATGTCAAAACGAATGGAGTCATACAAAAAAAGTGGCAAGTTGCCACCTGGACTTGGAGGATTTGGAGGTATGGGAGGATTTAGATAATCCTTCTATTTAATAAATTTTTTACCTTTTTCGATAGCGGCGAGTTCCCAACTCGCTTTTTCTTTTTCCTCTAATAATTTCTTTTCTTGTTTAGTTAGTTCGTGCTTTTCAAATAAATCTGGACGATTTTCTTTGGTTAATAATAAAGACTGCTTTCTTCTCCATTTATTAATCGCGGTATGATTCCCAGAATATAAAATATCAGGTACTTTATCACCATTAAAATCATATGGTTCAGTATATTGTGGGTATTCTAATAATTCATCATCAAATGATTCAGTTTCAATTGATTCTTCAGCAATTGCTCCATCCAATAATCTAATAATAGAATCAGCGATGACCATTGATCCTATTTCACCACCAGTTAGTATATAATCGCCTATTGAAATCTGCTCATCGACATACTTGTTTACTCTTTCATCAATTCCCTCGTAATGTCCGCAAAGTAGTATAATATCTTCTTCTTTTGAAAGATCGATAGCTTTTCTTTGATTATAGGTTTTTCCACGAGGAGAAAGCATAATTACTTTAGAATTTTTAGCTCGATTATCGTTAATTGCGTCAACAATTGGTTGACACTTCATGATTAAACCGGCTCCTCCACCAACAGGAGCAGAATCCACTCTATGATATTTATCTTTTGTATAATCTCTAATATTAATGATCTCAATTTCAACGATGTCTTTTGATATTGCTCGTTTAATTATTGAATTGCTGAGAAAGCCATCAAACATCTCTGGAAATAAAGTCAAAATTGTTATTCTCATAAAAGTCCCTCAATAACATTAATCTCAATTGTTTTGGCGCAAATATCGACTTTTTTGATGAATTCTTTGATAAATGGAACAAAGAAATCGCTTGCCTTTTCTCTTTTTACTCTCAATGTGATTTGAGCAGGAAACTCTTCGACTTCTTTTACTATTCCTAATTTATTACCGCTTGAATCAATAATGGTGCATCCCCTAAGATCACTATAAAAATATGTATCTTTATCTAAGTCATTATTATCTTTAATTACTTGAATTTCGAAACCCTTTAATGTTTTAACAATTTCCGGATTATTGAAATTAGTAAATTTAACAAAATCAAAAAATCCAGAGTGACGATATTTTTCAACTTCACACTCTATTAATTCTTTGCTTTGTGGGTTAAACAAAAACACCTTGGAGCCTTTCTTATATCTCTTGCTTCCAAAAGAAGTGGTCGAGTATATTTTAATGGTTCCATCAATACCGAATGAATCAACAATTTTTCCTAAACTTAAATATTCCATAATAGAAAAATGGAGGATTAATTAGTCCCCCATCTTATCGTCTTCAAATGATTCAAATTTTAGATGAACATGCTTATTTTCGCTTTTGCCTGCGATGCCAACGACTTCTCTAAGTGCATTAGCAATTGTACCTTTATGGCCAATTAGGCGAGCAGTATCATTTTTTTCTGCTGCGATAATAATGAGAACATCTTTTGCTGAATTTCCTTCTGACACTCTTATGAGTACGGAAGATGGATCTTCGACTATACTATCAATTAAGCTGTGAATGATATTCTCGTAGTCCATTGTTTATTTTCCTTTTTTTGCTTCGATTGCTTTAGCGTTGATGCCTTTTCTATTGAACATTGCTTTAACTGTTTCAGATGGAGTAGCACCTAAGGCTAACCATTTGAGAGCTAATTCTTCGTCGATCACTGCGTTTTCAACGCCTTTTTCTGGATCAAAGTATCCGATTTGTTCAATATAACGTCCATCTCTTGCGTATCTGCTATCGGCGGCAACGATACGGAAGAATGGATCTTTATGACGGCCAATTCTTGTTAATCTAATTTTAACTGCCATGATAATTTCCTCCTGAATTGCTTTACTATAGTAATATTTAGATAAAGTAGTGTCAAGCATTTTTGCTTTACATAAACATTTATTTTTCCTAATATATAAAATATTCGTTGCAAGAACCTAGTTTCGAGAGTAATATATTCAAGCATGCCAAATCATGCTACGGGTGCTCCGCTGTCAGTTGAGAATGAACACCAAGAGATCAATTATCTATAGGAGGCGTAACAATGAACAACAAATTAGTTGAAGAAATTACAGCATCCCAACTCAGAAGCGATCTTCCAGAATTCAAGTCTGGTGATGAAGTTAAAGTCGCTGTTCGTATTATCGAAGGTAACAAATCCAGAATCCAAGTATTCCAAGGCGTTGTTATTCAAAGAAGAGGTGGCGGTGTTAATGCTACGTTTACCGTTCGTAAGGTGTCAAGTGGCATCGGTGTGGAAAGAACCTTCCCATTACATTCCCCAAATATTGCCAGTATTGAAGTGGTAAGAAAAGGAAAGGTAAGAAGAAACAAAATTACTTACATCCGCAAGAGTTCTGGTAAAGCTGCACGTATCAAAGAAGTCTTATAATTATAAGTACTCACCAATTAAGGAATCGACTATCGATTCCTTTTTTATTGTTTTCATAGATTATTATTAATATAATAAGGACATGAATTTTTTTAAAAATGAATTAGTCCAAAAAATCTTATATCCAATAATGTACACAATTTTTATTGTTGGCATAGCAATTTCAGGATGTATGATTTTTACTAAAACATTTTATACAAATATTTTTGTTAGTGGGCCAAGCATGTTACCTACTTTATTAGGCGAAAATAATATGCATCATTACGGCATTGCTGATACATCAAATAGTGCAATTGATAACTTAAAAAGATTCGATGTAATTATCACCTACTATCCGAAATCGTGGGGTGCATCGGAGGAATTAATCGTTAAAAGAATATGGGGATTTCCTGGAGAGACATTAACGATGGTTACCACTGATAGTGAGTCAAGATTTAAAGTGACCGTTGGTGAAGAAACAAGATACACAATTGTTGCTCCAAAATCAGAAAAAGTAGTTGATAAAGTAGATAGTAAAGTCACCATGAACACCTATTGTTTTAAAACCGAAAGAAAAATATTTCATACTAATGCTGCTCAGCAAAGAACGTTTACAATCACACTTAATGATAATCAATATTTCGTTATGGGAGATAACTGGGGAAATAGTACCGATAGTTTTGCTAAAATTACTTCACCTGAACGATTGAATAGAAGCAATATACAAGGGAAAGTTATTTGCATTCAAGGATACGCTAAAGTTGAAAAAAATGGTGATGAATATAACATTATCGAGAAACACGAAATATCACCAATGTATAATTTTTAGAGGTTAATTTTATGAGTCAGATACATTGGTTTCCAGGGCATATGAAAAAGGCCCTAAATGAAATAGAAGAGAAGATTAGACTAGTTGATGTAGTAATCGAGATTTTAGATGCTCGAGCGCCATTAAGTTCGATTAATCCAGAATTTGAAAAACGTATCCAAAACAAAAAGAAATTGGTGGTTATTTCTAAATCAGATTTAGCAGACCCAAACGAAACAAAAAAATGGGCTTTTTACTTCAAAAACAAGGTCAATTCCCTGCTTATTTTAAATTTAAATGATCCGAAATCTGAAAAATTAATTAGCGGTGAAGTTTTAAAATTAGGTGAAGAAAAGCACAAAAAAGAAATTTCTAAAGGTATGAAACCACAGCCAATAAAAGCAATGATTATTGGTATTCCTAACGTTGGGAAATCTTCTTTAATAAATAGAATTGCTAAGCGCAACGCTGCAGGAGTTCAAAATAAGCCAGGATTTACTAGAGGAGAACAATATATTATGGTTAATAAAGATTTCATTTTACTTGATACTCCAGGTGTTCTTCCTATGAACTACGAAGATAAAGAACATGCAGTTAATTTGGCCTTACTTGGTTCAATCAGAGAAGAGATTTTGCCTAATGAAGAATTAGTAAAACATCTAATAAAATATTTAAATAAAAATTATCCGAATGCTTTAGTGGAAAGATTCGATATTGATGATTTATCCGATCCAATAATCGTCAGCAATAAAGTTGCTATTAAAAGAGGATTAATCACTAATGGAGAATATGATTTAAATAAAGCAAACTTCTTGATTTTAAAAGAGTTCAAAGAAGGAAAACTAGGTAGAATTACTTTAGAAAAATCATTATGAGTTTAGATTACGAACAACAATATTATAGTGATGAAATTAAATTTATCGTTGGTTGTGATGAAGCAGGTAGGGGCTGTTTATTAGGACCTGTTGTCGCTGGAGCAGTTATCCTACCTAAAGATTTTAAATGCGATTTAATTAACGATTCAAAACAACTCAGCGAAAAGCAAAGAGAAGAAGCTTATCAAATTATTAAAGAGCACGCTCTAGCGTGGGCTGTTGCGGAAGTATCTCCTCAAGAAATAGACCAAATTAATATCTTAAATGCATCTCGAAAAGCAATGGTGGAAGCCATGAAAAAGCTTAATCATAAATATGACATGATTTTGACTGATGCTGTTAAAATTCAAACCAATCTTCCTTTTGAAGCAATTATTCATGGAGATGCTAAAGCGATGTGTATTGCCGCAGCAAGTATTATGGCGAAAGTTACTCGTGATCATATTTGTTATGAACTCGATAAAAAATATCCTCAATATCAAATTGCGAAACATAAAGGGTATGGAACAAAATTACATTTAGAACTTCTGGAGAAATATGGACCAATTAAATCTATTTATAGATTTACATATGCACCAGTAAAGAAATTTACTATTGAAAAAGTAAAATTATTTTAAAAAATTTTCAAAAAAATCGATTTTTCTTCCTCTATTTATTAAATGAGGAGGTTTTTTATGACCGCAAGAGAAATGTTGATTGCAGAGGCAATCTATTACAAAGGCAATTGGAAAGAAATTGTCGCCGCGTTAACTCGCAAAGATTATTTATCAAGTGAGGTTGTTCAGGAATTATTGTCTTCAGTAAAATGCAAAGTTTTAACAATGCTTGATAGTGATTATCCACCATATTTAAAGGAACTTTATATGCCGCCACTTGTTTTATTTTATTACGGAGATATTTCTTTATTAAACGATCCTAGTAAATGTCTTGGAATTATCGGGAGTCGTGAACCAACTGAGTACGGAGTCAGTAATACGATTAAATTTAGTACGGAATTAGCAAAGAAATATATTATCGTTTCAGGCTTAGCAGCAGGGATTGACCGTATCGCTCATGAATGTGCTTGCAATAACGAAGGAAAAACCATCGCTATTTTAGGTTCCGGTATTGATTGTTGCTATCCTACTGTTAATAGAGATATATACGAAAACATCAAAAAGAATCACTTATTGATATCTGAATATCCAGGTTCAACTCAACCTAATCCAGATAACTTTCCAATAAGAAACCGCATAATCGCTATGCTTTCAAAGGGATTATTAGTTACTGAAGCAAAAATTAGAAGCGGAACTTTGATTACAGTTGGGCATGCAATAAATTATGGGAAAACTGTAATGTGTATTCCTTCAAGCGATTTAGGTAATTCTGGATGCAACAAATCAATTAGAGATGGAGCGTTTTTAGTTGAGAGTCCAAATCAAGTTATTGAAATCATGCAATAAAAATTATTATAGGAAATTAAATATTAAATTATTTAAGAAAACATATAAGGTTTTTTCTCGTTGACTTGTATGCAAATTAAGGACCATAATTTATCACAACGTCAGGAGGCAAAATGAAATTAGTTATCGTCGAATCGCCAACAAAATGTGAAACAATAAAACGTTACTTAGGAGACGAATACGTTGTTAAAGCTTCTTATGGACATATTCGAGATCTTGCTACTAAAGGTAAAGGTGGTCTCGGAATTGATGTCGATAACAATTTCGCGCCTGCGTATATAATAAATAAAGATAAGAAAAAGGTAGTCTACGACTTACAAAAATTAGCAAAAGAGGCCGATGAAGTTATCCTTGCAACCGACCCTGATCGTGAAGGAGAAGCTATTGCGTGGCACTTAGCAAAAGTGCTTGATTTAGACATTAAAAACAATAAAAGGCTTGAGTTCCATGAAATTACAAGAGATTCAATTGGAGAAGCAATGAAACATCCAAGAACAATTGATCTTGATTTGGTTCAATCTCAAGAAACACGTCGAATGCTTGACCGTATCATTGGTTTTAAACTATCTGCATTAATTAATAGAAAAATTCATTCAAGAAGTGCTGGAAGAGTTCAATCCGCTACTTTAAAACTTGCTTATGATCAAGAATTAAAAATTTCTAAATTCGTTCCAGAAGAATATTACAAAATTAATTGTGTGATTTTATTAAATGGAAAAGAATACGAATTAACTTTTGTTAGTGACGGTAACGGAAATAAAGAAGTAAAAAATAAAGAGCATGCTGAAGCAATTTTAAAATTGCTTAATGGAGATGCTAAAGTTATTTCTGCTGATAAAACAATTAAGACAATTGATAGCAAGCCTCCTTTTACAACTTCAACTCTTCAACAAGAAGCTTTTTCTCGTTTAAAGTTCAAAACCGATAAAACTCAACGAGTAGCGCAGTCTTTGTACGAAGGCATTCAAGTAAATGGAGAACATGTTGGTTTAATCACCTATATGAGAACTGACTCAACTAGACTTGCTCCAATTTATGTCGAAAGAGCAAAAAGCTATATCATCGAAACTTTTGGTAAAGAATTTTTAGGTCACGCGAAACAATTTAAAGCAACTGAATTAACTCAAGATGCTCATGAAGCCATTAGACCAACTTCAAACCATCGTACGCCAGAATCAATTAGACAATATCTAACTCCAGATCAATATAATCTTTATAAATTAATTTATAATAGAACAATCGCTTCCTTGCTTAAAGGTAAAAAAGAAGAGATTCTCAATCTAACTTTTGATGTGAATGGGGTGAAATTTAAAGCCGAATTCACTCACACAATTTTCCAAGGCTACGAAGTGATATATAAAGATGAAGAAGAAACCAAACATTATAAGCAACTTCCTGAAATTAATGTTGGAGACTCATTTACAATTTCTAATAGTAACTTTGAACAAAAATTCACAGCTCCTCCATCAAGATTTAGCGAGGCTAAGATAGTTAAATTAATGGAAGAAGTTGGAATTGGTAGACCTTCTACCTATGCTTCAACAATTTCCACTTTAAAGAAAAGAAAATATGTCACTGAAGAAAAAGGTATTTTAACAGTGACTGAGCAAGGAATGAAAACTGCTCATGTGTTAGAAAAATATTTTCCAGAAATTGTTGATGCGAAATATACCGCTGACATGGAAAGCAAACTTGATACCATTTCTGATGGAGATCAATCTGCGTTAAAAATTATTTCTGACTTCTATTATGATTTTGTTGATCAAATTGATCGAGCGTATAAAATCATGTACGTCGATGAAGCGGTTAAGACTGGTGAAAAATGTCCAAAATGTGGTGGAGACCTTGTATATAAAGAAGGAAAAAACGGTAAATTTATTGGATGTTCCAATTATCCAAAATGCGATTATGTTCAAAAAGAAAAGAAGGAACTCCAATACACTGGTGAAAATTGTCCAATTTGTGGTAAGCCTCTAGTTATTAGACAATATTCCAAAGGAAAATCTTTCGTTGCCTGTTCAGGATATCCAAAATGTAATTACACAGTTAAGGAACAATTTAGTGAAAACGAAAACGAAGAAAATCGAAAATGCCCTGATTGTGAAACCGGCGTTTTAGTTAAGAAACGCGGCAAATATGGTTATTTCCTAGGATGCACCAATTATCCAAAATGTAATCATATGGAAAAGATTAACAAAAGAAGACGCAAATAACGTCTTTTTTTGATATAATATTCAAAGAATATGAATAAACCATTAAGCGATTTTCAATACTATTTAAAAAACGAAAGAAATTATTCTGAAAAGACAATTATTTCCTATACCAATGATATTGAGAAATTTTTTAAATTCATTTATCAAGAAGATGTTGAACTTGAAGAAGTTGATCAAATTGTCATCCGCAATTTTTTGACAGACGAATTAAATGAAGGGGTTTCCAAAAGAAGTTGCAAAAGAAGACTATGTGCTTTAAAGCATTTCTACAAATTTTTATTAAGGGAACAGTATGTTTCCACTAATCCGTTTCTGTTTGTTCAATCACCTAAAACTGATAAGAAATATCCACGAGTTCTTTATAAAGATCAAATTAAAGAAATCCTTGAATTAAACAAAAAAAGAACAGATGAATTAGCGGTTAGAGATCAAGCTATTTTATCGACTTTATATTACGCTGGATTACGTGCTAGCGAACTCGTTTCTTTAAACGTTCAATCAGTGTCACTTAATCAAAGATTAGTAAGAGTTATCGGTAAAGGAAACAAAGAAAGAATCGTTCCAATTACTGAAGAATGCAAAAAAGACATTGATACCTACATAAAAACGCTAAGAAAAGAACTCTTAGGAAGAAATAAACAAAGAGAACTATTGACCGTTGCTAAAGGTAATCATGTCGCTCAAGGATCGCCACTTTTTTTAAACGATAAAGGTGAAAGATTAACGACGCGAGGACTTGAATATATTCTCGATATGATTGAACAAAAAACTGGCACATTTGTCGGCTTGCATCCACATATTTTAAGGCACAGTTTTGCCACTCATCTTCTCGAAAATGGAGCAGATTTAAGAGTCATTCAGGAACTACTTGGTCATGAAAGTATTAATACCACTCAAATATATACCCATGTCACTGAGGAGGCGATGAAAGAAGCATATTCATTTTCACATCCAAGAGCCCATAAAAAGAGTGAAGAATAAAAATATTTAATATTTTACTTGTCCTTACATGGACTATTTTGATATCATTAACACGCTGTATTAATACAGAAATACACACACCATGAATTCAACTCCGATGTCTCACAAAGTGAGGGTAGTTGTTAGAAGTGGTGGAGGCTAAACAAAATAAGGAGGCTCAAAATGAGCGAAGAAACAAAAGTAGTTAACGAAGAAGTTGTTAACGAACAACCTGCTGAAAACCCAATGGAAGCAGTCATGCATGATCCTGATGCACCTATCATCACAATGAAAAAGCTTTTAGAAGCTGGTGCACATTTCGGTCATCAAACAAGACGTTGGAACCCAAAGATGAAGAAATACATCTATGGTGCTCGTAACGGTGTCTACATTATCGATTTACAAAAGACTGTAGACTTAATCATCACCGCCTATAAAGCAATGAAAGAAATCGTTGATAATGGTGGTAAAGTTCTCTTTGTTGGAACTAAAAAACAATGTAAAGAAGCAGTTGAAGCTGAAGCTTTACGTTCTGGTAGCTTCTACATTACTAACCGTTGGTTAGGTGGAACACTCACCAACTTCAAGACCATTCAAGGTCGTATCAGATTCTTAAAAGAACTTGAAAGAAGAGAAGAAGAAGGCGAACTCGATTTATTACCAAAAGTTGAAGCTGCTCAATTAAGAAAAGAAAAAGAAAAACTTTCTAAAAACTTAGAAGGAATCAAGGAAATGAGAAAAGTTCCTAATGCCCTCTTTGTTATCGATCCAAATATCGAACATAACGCTGTTGCAGAAGCAAGAAAACTCGGAGTCCCAATCTTTGGTATTATTGACACCAACAGCGATCCAGATTTAGTCGACTATGTCATTCCTGCTAATGATGATGCAATTAGAAGTGTCAGCTTAATCTTAGCGGTTATTGCCGATGCTATTGTTGAAAGTAAAGGTGGAATTCCAGTGGTTGCTTACACCAAAGATGAAGGTGAAGACATTACCATGAAAGAAGTCATCAAACAAACCGATAAAGAAAATGCAGAAAAATTAGCAAAGATTCGTGCTGAAAGAGCAGCAAGACAAGAAGCTTATGAAAGAGAACAAGCTCTTAGACAAGCAAGTCACGATAAAGCTCCTGCAGTTGCTAAAGAAGAAGCCGAATTAAAGAAAGAAGAAAAAGCCGTCAAAAAACCAGCTGCTAAAAAACCAGCAGCCAAAAAAGAAGAAAAACCAGAGGAAAAATAATATGGCTGACATTAAGTTAATCAAAGAATTACGTGATAGAACCGGTGCTGGCTTAAACGATTGTAAAGCTGCTCTTGAAGCATGTAATAGCGATATCGAAAAAGCTTGTGATTGGTTAAGAGAAAAAGGTATTGCGAAAGCTGCTAAAAAAGCAGATCGTATTGCCGCCGAAGGATTAGCCTTAGCAGTTAAATGCCCAAAATGTGGAAAAACCGTCGTTTTAGAAGTTAACTGTGAAACAGACTTCGTTGCCAAAGGTGAACCATTCCATGAATTTGTTGAATCAATTGCTAGTGTTCTTCTCAAAAATGAACCAAAAGATATTGATGAAGCAAAAGCACTTACCACTGATTTATTCGCTGATGCGACAGTCAAAATGGGTGAAAAATTCGATTTAAGAAGATTCACCATTATCCAACAAGAAAACAATGTCATTGGCAGTTATATCCACATGGGTGGAAAAATTGCTGTTGCTGTTTCTCTTGATGGTGGAGATGAAGAACTTGCAAAGCAAGTTGCAATGCACATCGCCGCTAATAATCCTCAATATGCCACAGTGAATGATGTTCCTGCTGACATTAGAGAACATGAAATGAATGTTCAAAAAGAAGCTGCTAAAAACGATGAAAAACTCGCAAATAAACCAGCTCAAGTTTTAGAGAAAATCCTCGAAGGCAAAATCAATAAATACTTTGCAGAAATGACTCTTGAATCTCAACCATTCTTAATGGATGATAGTAAAACTGTTGGTCAATTCTTAAAAGAAAAAGGCGTTAAAGTTTTAAAATTTGTCCGTTACCAAGTTGGTGAAGGCATTGAAAAGAGAAAAGATGACTTCGCAAGTGAAGTCATGAGTCAAGCTAGATAACTCAATTAGGAAGCACATTTTGTGTTTCCTTTTTCTAAAAGGAGAAAGTATGTATAAACGCGTATTATTAAAACTCAGTGGAGAGGCTCTTGGAGAAAAGAATTCCAGTAACATCATTGATGTTGATTCATTAAATTCGATTTGTGAAAAAATTAAAATTTTACACGATGATGGAATTGAAGTTGCAATCGTTATTGGAGCGGGAAATATTTGGAGAGGAAAAGTTGCTCAAAAAATCGGAATTGAGCGAGTTCCTGCTGATTATATGGGTATGCTTGGCACTGTTATTAATGCGGTTGCTATGAGCAGTGCTCTTAAAAATTTAGGAGTCGAATCTGTCGTTTATAGTGCTCTTCCAGAAATTAAAGAAGTGACAACTGACTACGATGCTGATAAAGTAAAAGTAGATTTATCTCAAGGAAAAGTATGTTTCCTTGCTGGTGGAACTGGAAAACCATTCTTCACCACAGACACCGCTTCAACCCTTAGAGCTATTGAAACAGAATGCGATGCGATTTTAATGGCCAAAAATGGAGTTAAAGGTGTTTATGATAAAGATCCAACCGTTTATCCTGATGCAGTTTTCTATCCTGAAATTACTTTTAAAGAAATGAAGGATATGAATATTCAAATCATGGATCAAACCGCAATTGACTTAATTGAAAAAACAGACATTGAAATCCTTGTCTTCTCAATGCAAAACGTTGAAAATTTCCAACTTGCTGCTCAAGGAAAAAATGTCGGTACTATTTGCAAAAAGGAGAGATAAAATATGGATGCTTATGCATTAGAAGCAAAAGAAAAAATGAATAAATGTATCGAGAGCTATCGTAATACTCTTGCTACTTTAAGAACCGGTAGAGCTAGCCCTGCTATGCTGAATGGAATTGAAGTTGATTATTATGGAAGTCCTACTCCAATCAATCAAATTTCCTCTATTTCTGTTCCAGAACCACGTCAACTTCTCATTAAACCATATGATAAAAATGATGTGAAAAACATTGTTGCCGCAATTCACGCTTCTGATTTAGGATTAAACCCAATTAACGAAGGAAATGTCGTTAGGCTTATCATTCCAGCGTTAACTGAAGAGCGTAGAAAAGATATCGTTAAACAAGCTCATAAATACGCTGAAGAAGCTAAGGTAGCGGTTAGAAACGTTAGAAGAGATTATATGGATGTCATTAAAATTGATGATTCTTATTCTGAAGATCTCCTTAAAAGAGGACAAGACGACATTCAAAAAGTCACTGATGAAGCGGTTAAACAAGTCGATGTAATCCTTCAAGAAAAAGAAAAAGAAATCATGGCGATTTAATTGCTTTCATTTCTAAAAGAAAAAAATGGCTCTCTAGAATCTAGAGTGGTCTAGAGTGGGATACTCGAAAAATATCTCAAAATCTATAAAGTTTAGGGTGGTACATCCGCGAAGATGTATCACCTTTGCTTTTTATAGGTCAAAATAAGCATTACCCTAGCTCTGAAT
>JAGBLE010000002.1 GCA_017635565.1 Bacilli bacterium | reverse complement strand
TAGTGATGATTATCAAGATTTAAAAGATGCTTTAGAGAAGTTATCTCTAAATGATGCTTCGTTACAATTTGTTCCTGAAACTTCACAAGCCTTAGGATTTGGCTTTAGATGTGGATTTTTAGGCTTACTTCATATGGATGTTGTTCAAGAAAGACTTGAACGCGAATATAATATCGATTTAATTTTGACCGCCCCTTCGGTCATATATCATGTTTACTTGACTAGCGGAGAAATGGTGATGATTGATAATCCATCAAAATTGCCAGATTCATCAAAAATAAAATCGATTGAAGAGCCTTATATTAAGGCTAATATCATGACTCCAAAAGAATATGTCGGTCCAATTATGGAACTCTGTCAAGAAAAAAGAGGAATATATTTGGACTTACAGTATTTTGATGATACAAGAATGATTTTGGTGTATGAACTTCCTTTATCCGAAATTGTTTACAATTTCTTTGATAAGTTAAAAAGTTGCACAAAAGGATATGCATCATTTGATTATGAACCTTCAACATATCGACCAAGTGAATTAATCAAGATGGATGTTATGCTTAACGGGCAAATAGTCGATGCTCTTAGTAGCATCGTTTATCGCCCACAAGCATATAATAGAGGGCTTGGCATAATTAGAAGAATCAAAACAGTCATTCCAAGACAACAATTTGAAATTCCAATTCAAGCCGCTATCGGAGGTAAAATCATTGCTAGAGTCGATGTAAAAGCGGTTAGAAAAGATGTTTTGGCTAAGTGCTATGGTGGAGATATCTCTCGAAAGAAGAAACTCTTAGAAAAACAAAAAGAAGGCAAAAAGAGAATGAAGAAAGTGGGATCGGTTGAAGTTCCACAAGAAGCTTTTATGTCAATTTTATCGATTGACGAAGAAGAAGAATAAAATACATAAATGGTAGAAAATTAGTAGTTTTTTGGTTTATATCTTGTTAAACAAGAATTATTAAAATATAATATAAAACGAAAGGAAGAATAATTATGGGAAATAATGATCTTGCTGTGCGTTTTACAGAAAATAATTACGCGACAAAAAATGAAGTGAGTCGTGAACTTAAAATATCAGTGATTGATGGTGTTTGGGATAAGATTCTATCTTATCGTTCACCATTTTATCAATATCTTTCCATCCGTGGAATTGATAAAAATAAATTAAGAATTTGTCTATGTCCTACTGTTTCAGGAAAGGCTAACGCTGCTGAAACAAAATTGATTAGATTATTAAATGAGTTTAGAAAACTCAATCGTATCAATGGAGACTCAAAATACTTTGAACAATCAAATTTAATTAAGTGCTTACAAAATGTTGCCGCTAAAAAAGATTTGATTTGCGAAGAAGATGTTTTAAAAGATGTTATTCATGGAATAAGAGCAAATCGTGATTTATTTAATTATGTTGAATCTCTTAAACATGTTGAAGCTAAATATTCAAATACGATTGATATCGACTATTTAGCGGATTTATATAGTTTGGTTACTGGAAATCCAGAATTAACCTCCTTTTATCGCGACACTGATTTAGAAGATTCTCATTCGATGAGTATTATTTCCCGTAGATATAAATCAGCACCTCATGCTTTAATCGAACAAATGATGGATGGCTTATTCTCTTTTATTCAAGAGCCACAATTAGGTGCTTTAACAAAAACTTTAATTACTTTTTATTACGTTGAATTCGTTAAACCATTTAAATTGCATAATGATGAAATTGCTATTTTATTAGCAAAATCAGTATTAGCGCATGAAAGCGTTGGTGAATTTGCTGCTTATTTCCCTTTAGAAACTTTACTTAATGATAATCCAAACGAAGTAAATCGTTTATTTGGAGAAGTTCAAGCAACTTCTGATACAACATACTATGTTTCTTACGCTCTTGATTCAGTTAATAGATTAATCGATAAAATGCTTGATAATATCGCTGAATATTCATCTCAAATGATTCGAGATGATTTCTACAAAGCTGATGAAGTTGAAGAAACACCAAAAGAAGAAGTAGTAAAAGCAGAACCACAGCCGGTTATTTCGCAGAGCGAACCAACTCCAATTGTTCGAGAAGTTGTCAGAGAAATAATTCGTGAAGTACCTGTTCCTGCTCCTACTATTGAAACTCCAAAAGCAGAACCTCAAAAAGCTGAAAAAGCGGAAATGCCAGAAAATAAACCACAAGGTTTAGCGATTTCTTATATTCCGGAAGAACTCGATGAAAAAACTGCTTTAAGATTAGAGAGACATCTATTAGAATTAGATGTGCGTCTTAAAAAAGGACAAGCTCATTTCTATGCGAGACATTGCACTTTAGGAATGTATTACACAATTGATCAATACAAAAAAGCGGTCAAGTGTGTTTATGAAACAGCGAGAACTTCTATGGAACAACTCGTTGAATTCGGGTATTATGAAAAGAAGCAATTCGGTAAAAAATTCGTTTATACCCCAAAAGAAAGAAAGTGAGGATTTTAGAAAATGTCACCAGATGTAATGATTTTCTTGATTGTATTAGGCTCAGCAGCGGTTATCGCGATTGTCGCTTTCTTGATTTATTTATACTTAAAACCACGTTTGAAACATGACGATAAACCTACTGAAGAGCAAATTCTTCATGAAGAAATGGATCGTGTTCTTCAACCAATAGAAGATGAAGAAACCGCTAAAGCGGTTGAAGAATATAAGGATGAGGAAGAATAAGCCAAATTCTTTATATATTCACATCCCATTTTGTGAATCAATATGTGATTACTGCGACTTTACGAAGTTGCAGTATTTTCGTAATTTTGCAGAAAAATATCTATCAGTGTTAGAAAAAGAACTATCTAATCCCGAGCTCAATAAAGATCTTAAAACAATTTATGTTGGAGGAGGAACTCCAACTTCTTTAGAAGATGATTTATTTCTTCGACTATTAAAAGCGATTGATCCACTTAGTAAAAAAGCGATTGAATATACTTTTGAGTGTAATCCAGAATCATTAACTTTATCAAAGATTAAAATGATGAAAGAATACGGAGTTAATCGCATTTCAATCGGAGTTGAATCCACTGATGACAAAGTCTTAAAAGCAATTAATCGTCATCATACATTTTCTGATGTAATAAAAGCAGTGGATTTATTAAGAAAAAATGGAATTGATAACATTAATCTTGATTTAATATTGGGATTACCAAATGTTAGCGAAAAAATGTTAGAAAAAGATATTAAAAATATATTATCGTTATCTCCTACTCATATTTCTTGCTATTCTTTGACCGTTAATGAACATACAGTTTTTTCAATAAAAAAGATTAGTCCTCCAAGTGAAGAATTCTCTTATAACGCATATAAAATGATTAATAATATTTTAATTAATAATGGATATGAACATTATGAAGTTTCAAATTGGGCGAAAAAAGGGAAGAGAAGTGAACATAATCTCACATATTGGAGAAATGAAACATATTACGGAATCGGTTTAGGTGCTTCTGGATATGAAGATAACATTAGATATAGAAATACCACTAATTTAAACAAATATTTAAATAATAAAAATATAAGAGAAGAAGAAATAGTGACCATAAAAGATTTAGAAGAATATCAAATCATGCTCAATTTGAGAACAGATGAAGGACTTGATTTAGCTAAATTCCTTAATTTATTTAAATATGATTTATATAAGAATAAAAAAGAAGTAATTGAATCCTACATTTCTTCTAACTATTTATATATCGAAAATAACGTTTTAAAAGCAACATTCGATGGGTTGTTGATTTTAGATAAAATAGTCATCGATTTATTTAGATAATAATTAATTTTTAAGAGAAATAATAATTTTTACCTTTGGTAATTATAATTTTTTAGCACTAATGTGTTGACAGTGCTAACACTTTCGTTATAATAGAATTAGCACTTGGAAAATATGAGTGCTAAAAATAGAGAAAGGAGTGAGTTAAATGTCATTAACACGTAGTGAAACGATTCTTAAGATGATTGTTGAATACTTCATTAAGACTGCTGAACCAGTTGGAAGTCAAACTCTCATCGATGAATACAATCTCCCATATAGTAGCGCCACAATCAGAAATGAAATGTCTGCACTTGAAAAAATGGGATATATTGAAAAACCTCACACAAGCGCTGGTCGTGTTCCTTCTTCTAAGGGCTATGAATATTACTGCAAGCATCTTCGAGACAAGGAATTAAACGAAAACATTCGACACTCACTTCAATCTGTCCTCGATAGCAAAATTCAATCAGTCGAAGAAGTTATTAAAAGAAGTTGTGAGATTATATCTCATATGACTAATCTTGTCAGTGTCGTTATGGGTCCTGAAGAAAGCGCTGAACATCTCGCAAGTATTCAACTCGTACCAATTAACGAAAATACGATTACCGCAATCTTCGTCACTGATAAAGGATATGTGGAGAACAAAACATTTATCCTTGAAGAAAACATCAAATCTGAAGAAGTGGTGAAATGCGTTGAACTTCTAAATGAACGACTTAAAGGAACACCAATTAATGATTTAGTTGGTAAGATGGAATCCTTAAAACCAGTTCTTTCCGATTACATTGTTTCTCATGATGTGGTGTATCAAGCAATATTAGAATCGCTATTGAGATTTGCGGGAGATCGACTCTCCTTATATGGAAGAGATGAATTATTCAATCATCCAGAATTCAAAAATGACACAGATGCACTTATGAGAGTAATGAAATTACTTGATGATGCTTCTTTGTTAAGAAAAGCCGATTATCAAATCGCAGATGATAATGAAACTTCAGTAAGCATCGGCGATGTTGATGGAAACCCAGACGTTTCATTAATCACCGCAAAAATTAAAATTGGGCCATCAAGTGAAAATACAATCACTTTGGTCGGTCCAAAGAGAATGGATTATGACAAAGCGCTAAGCGCTCTTGAATATTTATCTGAAGAATTAGAAAAATACTTTAACGACAAAGGAGGTAACACTGATGACTGATAACGAAGAAAAGCAAGAAGAAGTAGTGAATAAAAAAGAAAAAAAGAAAATCGATAAGCTCGCTGAAGAAAATGAAAAACTAAAAGCGGATGTCGAACATTGGAAAAATGAATATTATCGAGCCTATGCCGATACGAAAAACTTAAGAAATAATCTTGAGAAAGATTACAAAGAAGCAATGAGATATCGCAGTGAAGGGTTTATTGAAGATTTACTTCCAGTGCTTGATAGCTTCCACATGGCTCTTGCTAATGAGCCAACTGATCCCGCTCTTAAGAACTACTTAACCGGCTTCCAATACGTTTATCGAAATCTCGTTTCCATTTTGGAAAATGAAGGTGTAAAAGAAATCAGCCCAAACGTTGGCGATGAATTCGATTCACGTTCAATGAATGCAGTGGATACCGAAGAAGGAGAAAAAGAAAATCTCATTCTTAAAGTTTATGGAAAAGGTTACAAACTTCACGATCGCATTATTAGACCAGCAATGGTTCAAGTAAGCGTGAGTAAAGTTACTAATAAAGAAAACGAAACAGCACCAGAAAAAGCTGATGCATAGGAGGAAAATAAATTATGGCAAAAGAAATTATCTTAGGTATTGACCTTGGTACAACTAACTCAGTTGTTTCCTATTTACAGGCAGATGGTACAGTGAAAGTCATCCCTTCACCAGAAGGAACAATGACCACTCCATCAGTGGTTGCCTTTAAGGCAAGTGGAGAAGAAATTGTCGGTAACGCTGCTAAAAGACAAGCGATTACTAATCCTGACACCGTTTCTTCTATTAAAAGAAAGATGGGCAGCGCAGAAAAAGTTCACATCAACTGTGTGAATAAAGATTTCACCCCACAAGAAATCTCTGCAAAAATTCTCGCATATATGAAAAAATATGCTGAGGCAAATATTGGCCACAAAATTGAAAAAGCAGTTATTACTGTCCCAGCTTATTTCAATGATGCTCAAAGACAAGCAACGAAAGATGCTGGACAAATCGCTGGACTTGATGTTGTCCGTATTATTAACGAACCAACTGCAGCCGCGTTAGCGTATGGCTTACAAAGCGATAAATCTGAAAAGATTTTAGTCTTCGATTTAGGTGGTGGTACATTCGATGTCTCAATCCTTGATATTGGAGATGGAACATTTGAAGTCGTTTCCACAGCAGGAGATAACAAATTAGGTGGTGATGACTGGGATCAAGTCGTCGCTGACTATATCAAAGCTCAAATCAAAATTGAAAATGGTGTTGATATCACTGATAAAGGAAGCTTACAAAGAATTAGAGAAGCTGCTGAAAAAGCAAAGATTGAATTATCTTCTTCGTTAGAAACAGTGGTCTCCCTTCCATTTATCTCAATGACCGCTAACGGACCAGTTAACTTTGAAACTACATTAACACGTGCTAAATTCCAAGATTTAACAAGACATCTCTTAAAGAGATGTGAAGAACCAGTAAGACGTGCTTTAAGCGATGCACATATGAGTGCTAATGAACTTGATCAAGTCTTATTAATTGGTGGTTCAATCCGTATGCCAGCGGTTCAAGAATTAGTCGCTCAATTAACCGGAAAGAAACCAAACTTATCTGTTAACCCAGATGAAGCAGTCTCTATCGGTGCTGCTTATCAAGGCGGTGTTGTCAGTGGTGATGTTAAAGATGTTGTTCTTCTCGATGTCACTCCATTAACATTAGGTATTGAAACCTTAGGAGGAGTCTTAACTCCACTCATTAAGAGAAATACCACAATTCCAACCACTCAATCACAAGTCTTCTCAACTGCAGCGGACAATCAACCAGCGGTTGATATCATGGTTTATCAAGGTGAAAGACCAATGGCCCATGATAATAAACTCTTAGGTCACTTCCAATTAACCGGTATTAAACCAGCAAGACGTGGTGAGCCAAGAATTGAAGTCACTTTCTCAATCGATGTTAACGGTATTGTTAAAGTATCTGCAAAAGACTTAGATACACAAAAAGAACAAGAAATTACTATTACTGGTAGTAACGGACTTTCTAAAGAAGATATCGATAGAATGGTTAGAGAAGCTGAAGAAAACGCTGAAGCAGATAATAAGCGTAAAGAAGAAACAGAAATCAAAAATAAAGCCGAAACTTTAATTAATGATATTGACATTTCTTTACAAGAAAAAGGCGATAGCATTGATCCAACTCAAAAAGAGCAAACTCAAAAACTTAGAGATGAACTCAAAACTGCTTTAGATAATAACGATATCGAAACATTGAAGAAACGTCTCTCTGAACTCGAACAAGCAGCCGCATATATGGCTAACGCTCAAGCGGGTCAACAAAATGGAGGAGCAAATTCTTCAACTCCAGGCAGTAATCCAGATGATGTAGTCGATGCTGATTACTCCGATAAAAATAAAGCTTAATTACTAAATTAATTGTCATTAGGAGGGCTTTGCCCTCTTTAATGGCGATAGAAAGGATTAAATATGGCGAAAAGAGATTATTATGAAGTCTTAGGTGTAGCAAAAACTGCATCAAAAGATGAAATCAAATCAAGTTACCGAAAACTTGCCAAGAAGTATCACCCTGATAACAAAGAAACAGGTGATGAAGCCAAATTCAAGGAAGTTCAGGAAGCATATGATATCCTTTATGATGATCAAAAACGTAGTGCTTATGACCAATTTGGTCACGCAGCATTTGAACAAACTGGTGGTGGACCTGCTGGAGGAAATCCGTTCAGTGGATTCTCAGGATTCGGTGGAGAAGACATCAATTTAGGCGATATATTCGGCAGTTTCTTTGGAGGAGGATCTCGTCAAAGACGACAAACCGGTCCAATTAGAGGCGACGATGTCTTAATGAGACTTAAAGTCGACTTCATGGATGCGGTTAATGGAAAAGATGAAGAAGTGTCATTTGACTTTGATGATGATTGTCCAAATTGTCATGGTTCTGGAGCAGAAACCCCTAACGACATTAAGACATGTCCAACCTGTGGAGGAAGAGGTTCAGTTACAAGACAACAAAGAAGTTTATTTGGAGTTGTAAATACTGAAACTGTTTGTCCAGATTGTGGAGGAAGAGGCAAAATCATTTCAAAGAAATGTTTGGTCTGTGGTGGCTCTGGTCATAAGCGCGTTAAGAAAACTCAGAAGATTCATATCCCTGTCGGCATTAATGATGGCCAACAAATCCGTTTATCAGGAATGGGTGGGGCTGGCAGTAATGGAGGCGCTCACGGAGATTTATATATCGAAATTAACATTAAAGAACATCCATATTTCAAGCGTGAAAGAAATGATATCCACTTGGATGTCCCTCTCGATTTCATCGATGCTATCTTAGGAACAAAAATTGATGTTCCAACAGTTAATGGAGAAATGGTGGTCACGATTCCTGAAGGAACTCAACCTGGCCAAATCCTTAGACTAAAAGGGCAAGGTATTAAAGATTTAAGAACCGGAAAACCAGGAGATCAATATATTCATCTTGATATCAAATGTCCTACTTCGTTAAATAAAAAACAGAAGGACGCTCTTAAAGCTTATAAAGATGCGAGTAAAGAAGATGATTCGTTATTCGCAAAGTTTAAAAAGAAATTTAAAAAACAAGACCTTTAAAAAGGTCTTTTTATTTTATTTAGAAAAAAATTAAATTATTTTTTCAAAAAAATGCAATTTTCTTCCTCTATTTATTAAATGAGGGGAGATTTCGTCCCCGGAAGGAGAAAATATGTTTTTTATATCCCAGCTAGGCGAGCAAGATTGTTTGTTTGCTTGCCTAAAAATGATGCTCGCTAATTATCATAAGGACCGAAACTATCTTTATCTAAAATGCGAATTAGATAAGAAATATAGTTATCATGATGCGGTCACGATTGCTAGCGAGTATAACATGGCTCTTCAAGGAGTAAAGATTTTGCGACCTGAAGAATTATTTAACTGCAAGACTTTTCCGATTGTTGTCACACTCAATCGAAAAAAGATCCATCATTCAGTGCTATTGCTTAAAGCAAATCGAAAAAATATCACTGTTTTTGATCCGGATGTTGGAAAAAAGAAAATCCCAACGGAACTATTTTTCAAGGAGTGGACTTATCGGGCTCTTATCGTCAAAGAGATTACTCCGAGTAAATGTCCTATTCAGTTCCCAGACTTTATTGCAAAGAAAGATAAGATTACTCTCCCGATTTTACAAATTCTAAGCGGTATAAGTCTCTTATTAGGCACTTATTTTATAAGTGATACTTCCTTGTTTTATCTTCCAATCATTTTCTTTTCAGTTTTTATCATCTTTGAAATTCTCTTCCGCAATAACTTGGTCAATGCGATGAGAAGGATGGATGATGAAATATTCTCTTATGATTTTAAAGTTGAAAAACAAGATTATATCGAACTTTATAAAACCATTGAGAAATATCGCAACATCTCATTAACCATTTTTCCAAATTTCATCTATCTCACTCTAGTTTCAATATTTATTACGGTAATCTTAGTGATGAACGCAACCATTAATGTTATTTACATTATTCTCCCAATGGTCCTCGCGTTTGTTGAAGTGTTTATCTATCTCCCAATTTTTGAACAAAGAAAAGTTGAAATAGTGGAAAAAGAAAGCGAATTACTCGAAGTTGAAAACGATTTTCAATTTAAGGCTAAAAGCACTGAAGCCCATTCTCTCGCATATCAAGTTGGCTTAGGAAGAAATATCTATACTTATTTAGAAATCGCAATCTTACTAATTACCATCATATTGACGATGGCGATTACTGGAACAATACAAATCACCTATGTCGTTTTCTTTTTATGTATCTCAGTTTTCTTGAAAAGAACTTTTTCCAAAATCATGGACTTCTCTAAACAGAGCGAAGAATATGATTTTGCCCGTGCAAAACTACTCAATTCAATTGTCGAGAAAAATAATTCGTAGATTATAAGGACTTATCTATGATAAACTAATTAGGCAATGGAACTCGATTTTAATTCAAAATTTGAAGAATATGCGGATTACGAAGAAGAATACTATTCTTTAGCGGAAACCGCACTTAAGATGCTTGGCATTAAGTGTGACCCAATCATCTCCGTTTCTTTAATTGATAATCGATACATTCACCGTATCAATAAAAAATATCGAGGGATTGATCGACCAACAGACGTCATCAGTTTTGCCTTTTTAGATGATGGACATCAATATCAAAAAGTCCTATTTAAAGAAGGAATGGTCGCTCTTGGAGATATTTATATCTCAGTGGAAAAGGCTAGCGAACAAGCTCAAGAATACGGCCATTCCATTAAACGCGAACTTTGTTTCTTATTTGTTCATGGTTTACTCCATTTATTAGGATACGACCATATGAATAAGGAAGATGAAGAAGTGATGTTTGATTTACAAGAAAAAATCCTTAAAGAAAGAGGAATCTAAATGGATAAGAAAGAATTGATCAAAAAAGCAGTGGAGGCAAGAAACCTCTCGTATTCACCATATAGCCACTTTGCAGTTGGAGCAGCGTTATTAACTAAAGATGGTAAAGTCTTTTTAGGAGCGAATGTTGAAAATTCTTCCTATCCGCTATGTATGTGCGCTGAAAGAAATGCTTTATATCACGCAATGATGAATGGCTATAAGAAAAGTGATTTTGTTGCTTTAGCTTTATCAGCGGACACAGAAGGTCCATGTTCCCCTTGCGGAGCGTGCCGACAAGTGATTAGTGAACTCTTTCCTAAAGATGGACTCATTATAATGAGCAATATCAAAGGTGATGTTCAAGAAACAAATGTTGAAGAACTTTTGCCATACGCTTTTAGCGGGGATGATTTGAAATAATGAAGTCAGGTTTTGTTGCCATCTTAGGGCATCCAAATGTAGGAAAATCGACGATATTGAATGGCGTTATCAATCGAAAAGTCTCAATAGTCACTGATAAAAGCCAAACAACTCGTAATATAATACGAGGTATTTATCGAGGGGATGATAGTCAAATTATTTTTGTCGACACTCCTGGTATTCATAAGCCTCACGCAAAATTAGGCGAAGAAATGAACGCGATGGCATATTCCAGTGCCCATGAGTCAGATGTTAATATTTTAGTTATTGATGCGTCTCGTCCATTTTCAGAAGGTGATGAATTCTTGTTAAATCACTTAGACATTAATAACGCTCCATTAATTCTCGTCTTTAATAAAATTGATCTCGCAAGAATTGATGAAGTGGAAAAATTGAAGTCCATCTATCGAGAAAAGCTTCCAGAAAGCCATTTTATTGACACGGTAGCAAACGAAAGATTCAATTTGGAGGAATTGATTGCTCTAGTGGAAAAACTCCTCCCAGAAGGCCCAGAGTATTATCCTGGTCAAGAAATCACTGATAAAGATGAGATTTTCCAAATTAAAGAAATCATTCGTGAAAAAGTTCTAAAAACTTTAAGAGATGAAGTTCCTCATTCAATCGCCGTTTATGTCGATAATATTGCGTGGGAAGACAATCCAATTCATATCCATGCTTCAATTATTGTTGAAAAAGATTCCCAAAAGGGAATTGTTATTGGTGCGAACGGAAAACGTATTAAAGATATCGGTTTAAAAGCGAGAAGAGATATCGAAAAATTATTAAATAAACATGTTTATCTCAAGCTATTTGTCAAAGTCCAATCTGATTGGAGAAATAGCGACGAATTACTCGAAGCCTACGGATATAAAAACAAAAAACGTTAAAATGAAAGTAATCATATTATCAAACACAAAGTATAAAGAAAACGATGTTATTTTTAACGCGATCAGTGAAACTGAAACTCTTTCCTTTAAAGCGTTTCGCGGACAAGATAATAAAGCCCAAATCGTGTGGCTTAACAATCCTTTAACAATCGCTGAAGTGGAATTTTCTGATCGCCGATATAAGCATCCAACTCTCAAAGATGCTAATTTAGTTTTCTCTCCATTTACTGGAAATAATTCTCTAGAAAATTTATATTCCATCTCTTTTATTACTGAAGTTACCAATCAAATGTTTCAAGATGAAGAAAAATATCTTTTATTTAAAGATATTGAAGGGGCATTAAAGGCGATTGATGGTGGGAAAGACATCTTATTAGTGTCATTGATTTTCTTAGCTCATGCGATTAAATACGCAGGAGCAGAACTCGAAATCAATCAATGCGTCTTCTGTGGAAAAACAAACGATATCGTCACATTTTCTTTCCCAGATGGTGGTTTTGTTTGTCGCAACTGCGCTGAAGAGATGATGAATAATGATTTATCACCAAATCAAATGAGACTTATCCGCTATATATTTAAGTCGCCAGATTATTCTTGCGTCCAAGGAGAAAAATATAGCAAAGAAGATAAAATTGTCGTGTTTAAGCATCTCAAAGAGTACGTTAAGGATGATTTGGGAGTCTATTTGAACTCTGTTGATACACTTATAAAATAAAATAATAAAAAATACACTCATAATGGGTTGACAAGAAATACTTTTTCTAACATAATTTTACTCGTTCGTTACGGAGGTATTTCACAATGGGTGAATACAGTTTTGATAAATTATGTAGCCACTTTATTTCTTCTGGATATTATTTCCAAGGAAGTGAAATTTATGGTGGCTTATCAAATACCTGGGACTATGGTCCTTTGGGAAGTGAAATTAAAAATAACATTAGAAAGATGTGGTGGAAGAAATTTGTTCAAGAAAGTCCTACTAACGTAGGAATTGACGCTGCCATCCTCATGAATCCAAAAGTTTGGGAAGCTACTGGACACGTTCAAACATTCAACGATCCTTTAATCGACTGCAAAAAATGTAAGCAACGTTTTAGAGCAGACCAGTTGATTGAACAAGCAGATCCAAATGCTCCTGTCACTTCGATGAATAATGATCAAATGATGGAATATATCCGTGGTCATCATATTGCTTGTCCTAATTGTGGAGCGGAAGATTTTACTGATATTCGTCAATTCAATATGATGTTTAAAACACATATTGGAGTAACGGAAGACAATAAGTCGACAGTCTATCTAAGACCTGAAACCGCTCAAGGTGTTTTTGTGAATTTCAAAAACGTCATAAGAACAACAAGAAGAAAATTACCTATCGGTATTTGTAACACAGGAAAAGCTTTTAGAAATGAAATCACTCCTGGACAAATGACATTTAGAACTCGTGAATTCGACCAAATGGAAATGGAATTCTTCTGTAAGCCAGGAACTGACTTAGAGTGGTTTGCTCACTGGAAAAAGAGATGCCTAGAATTTGTTGAAAGTCTTGGAATCAAAGAAGAAAATCTTCGTTATCGTGATCACGATCCAGAAGAACTTGCTTTTTATTCAAAAGCAACAACTGATATTGAATTCCTCTTCCCATTTGGATGGGGCGAAGTTTGGGGAATTGCGGACCGCACTGATTATGATTTAAAACGCCACATGTCTTATAGTGGTGAATCGTTAGAATATCTCGATCCAGAAACAAATGAAAAATATGTTCCTTATTGTATCGAGCCATCTGTTGGATTAGATAGACTTGTTCTCATGTGCTTATGCAATGCATATGATGAGGAAAAAGTTGGAGACAACGATACCCGTATCGTTATGCACCTTGTTCCAGCAATTGCTCCTATTAAAGCCGCTATTCTTCCACTGAGTAAAAAACTCGAAGAAAAAGCAAAAGAAGTGGAGACATTACTCAATAAACACTTCCCAGTTTTATACGATGATACTGGAAGTATCGGAAAGAGATACCGTCGACAAGATGCTGTTGGAACTCCTTATTGCATTACAATCGACTTCCAAACTCTCGAAGATAATGAAGCGACAATTAGAGAAAGAGATACAATGAATCAAATTCGTCTACCGATAAATAAGCTTGTCGAATATTTAAATGAGAAATTGTTTTATTAGTAAAAATTTAGTAAAAAATTAGTAGGTTTATAATTTTATTATATGGCATTTAACAGATTTAACAATGACATAGCAGAAGATGTGTTAAAACACGCGGATATTGTTAGAGTTGTTGGAACTTATCTGAACTTGACTAAGCAAGGGAAGAATTATAAGGCTATATGCCCATTCCACGATGACACAAGTCCTTCTTTAACTATCTCTCCAGAAAAGCAAATGTTTAAATGCTTTGCGTGTGGAACTGGTGGTAAGGCCATTTATTTCGTTCAGAAAATTGAACATATTTCATATAATGAAGCGATTAAAAAAGTTGCTGACATTAGTGATTATCATCCACAAGGAATTGAACAATTTGCAAAACCGAAACAAGTCGATGAGAAAAAAGAAGAACTCATCAAATGCTTACACGACTTAAATCTCTATTATCAATTCGCTTTAAATACGCCTGATGGAAAAGAGGGAATCGATTATTTTGATTCAAGAAACCTCGATTCTTCTATTAGAAGCAAATATAAACTAGGTTTTGCCCCAAAAGATGGAAAAGCGACAATTGATTTTTTAAAGAAAAAAGGATATTCCGTTAAAACTATCGAAGATACTGGAATTGCAAAAATGTTATCCGTTGGTAATTATCGGGATATGAACGAAGGAAGGGTTACCTTCCCAATTTGCGATATTGATGGTAACGTTATCGGATTTAGTGCTCGTAGACTAAAAGACGATGACACTGCCAAATATATGAACACGCCTGAAACATATTTGTTTCATAAAACTAATAATTTATATAACATTCACATCGCAAAAGATGCTGCTAAGTTAAAAGGGTTCATTTATGTCTGTGAAGGATTTATGGATGTCTATGCGCTTGGCAAAATTGGAATCGATGCTGCGGTAGCGACAATGGGAACTGCCCTTACTAGCGAGCACATCCAAATCTTGAAGGGATTGAATGTTGAAATAAGGCTTTGCCTTGATGGTGATCTTCCTGGTCAAAAGGCAATGATGAAAATTGCACGTGACTTAAATAGAGCCGGTGTCAGTTTCCGAGTTGTCGATAACCAAGGAAGTAGCAAAGATCCTGACGAAATCTTAAATCAAGATGGTGAAGAAGCCTTAAAGGAATACCTCAATCGACTGGTGGGACATACAGATTTCGCTCTTAATTATTATTTGAGAAGCAATCCACTTAAGACATCTGAAGAAAAAAAGATGCTTCTTAAGGAGTTCTTGCCAATCCTATTAAGGATTAATAGTCAAATAGAGCTCGATAGCTATCTTAGGAAGTTAGAAAAAATCACTGGGTTTGATGTTGAATCGATTAGAGAATTGGTAAAAAAAGCGAAAGCGAATGATTATAACGTTTCTAATCCAGCTTCTTATCGAGAGGTGTTCCAAAATTTCCACCCAGAAAGAGAAGCCCTCCAGAAGCTCGTAACCGCTGAACGTGAACTTTTATACCAAATGGGTCAAAACAAGGCTGCAGTAAGCTTTTATGAGCAAAAGATTGGTGGTTTCTACGATGACATCTATCGTCAGATTGCAAATTTCATGGTTGAATACGCTGAAACGCATGATGACATGGATATCAATGGGGTTATTGTTTTAGTTGAGAGCAGTGATTTAGAAAATCGCGATGAATTATTAAACGATTTAACTTCATTACTTATTGAAACTCATCCGAATAAATGTGATGAGAAATTATTAAATAATTTGCTTGATACGATTGATGGTGAAAAAAAGCGTATCACAGACGAAGATATCTTAGAGAGTTCATTAGAGGGAAAAAGTGAGCTTGAAAAGGCAAGAATTATCTCTGAATTCCGAAAAAGAAAAATGGCTAAGAGATAAAAGAGAAATTGTTGAACAGGGAGAAAAAGACAATGGGTAGACCAAGAAAAGACGCTAGTGCGACAAAAAGCACTGAAAAAAAGACAACTGTAAAGAAAGCGACTAAGAAAAGAGATACCGAAACCTTAGCGACTTTAGCAGAAATCGAAGCAAAGCTTCTTAAAAAAGCAAAGAACAATGGTAATTCTTTGGAACAAACCGACATCTATGATGCGTTAAACAATTATGAATTGGAAGATGATGTAATTGAAGACTTAATTACTTATTTTGCTAATCAAAACGTTGAAATTATTTCCGATGAAGATGATGAAGAAGAAGATAGCCTTGACGATGTTGATTTTGATGAAAGCAAAATGGCTTCTTTAGAAGAAGATGACGACGATTTCTATGAAAATGAAGATGGTGTTCAGGAAGAACTTGATTTCGATATCGATCACTTAGATATTTCTATCGGAAGCGATGTTAAAGTAAATGACTCAGTGAAGATTTACCTTAAAGAAATTGGAAAATACGAACTTCTTAAACCGGAAGAAGAACCAATCCTCGCCGCCAAAATCCTCCAAGGGGATGAAGAAGCTAAGCAAAGATTGATTAATGCGAACTTGCGTCTCGTTGTTAATATTGCAAAGCATTATGTCGGTAGAGGAATGTTATTCTTGGATTTAATCCAAGAAGGTAACTTAGGTCTTATGAAAGCAGTCGATAAATTCGACTACACCAAAGGCTTTAAGTTCTCGACATACGCTACATGGTGGATTAGACAAGCTATTACTCGTGCCATTGCTGACCAAGCAAGAACAATTCGTATTCCTGTTCATATGGTCGAAACCATTAATAAGATGACTCGTGTTCAACGCCAACTCGTTCAAGATTTAGACAGAGACCCAACCGCTGAAGAAATTTCTGAGGCAATGGGAGGGGAACTTACTCCAAAAAGAATTAGAGAGATTCAAAGGATTGCTCTCGAACCTGTTTCGTTTGAGACGCCAATTGGTGAGGAAGACGATTCACATTTAATTGATTTTATCGAAGATAAAGATAATGAATCACCTGTTGAATACACAACCAAAAAACTTCTCAAAGAAGAATTAGATTCAATTCTTAAAGATTTGACTGATCGTGAAGAAAGAGTGTTAAGACTTCGTTACGGTTTAGATGATAATCGTCCAAGAACTCTTGAAGAAGTTGGAAAAGAATTTGGTGTTACTCGTGAACGTATTCGTCAAATTGAGGCAAAGGCTATTAAAAAGCTTAAACATCCAACTAGACGTAAAAAATTAGGAGATTACCGTAATTCATAATGAAACTCTCTAAAAGATTGCAGGCAATTTATGATATGGTTCCTTCCGGTGTCGTTGCTGATGTAGGAAGTGATCATGGGAAATTAATAATTTCCCTCTTTGAAAATGGAGTTATTAGTAAAGGGTACGCAATTGAAAATAAAAAGGGACCTTTCAACACATTAAAGAAGGCTTTAGAAGAGCATCACGTTGAAAACAATATCACTGCTATGTTTTCTGATGGCATTAGTGAATTACCAAGCGATGTTGATATTGTTGTCATCGCTGGAATGGGTGGACAAAACGTTATTGATATTCTTAAGAAAAATCCTGGAAAACTTAAAAATGTTAAAACGATAATAGTTGACGCTCATAACGCTATTCCTGAAATGAGAAAACAAATTTGCAAGATGGGCTATGTCATCGCTGATGAAGATATTGTTTATGAAGCTAAAATTTATTATGAAATAATAAAATTCATTTCTGGAGAATGTAAATATTTAGATGAGCCTGATTTTGAATTCGGCCCAATTCTTAGAAATGAAAAATCGCTCACTTTTAAAGCAAAATATCAATCAAGAATTAAAGAAATTGATAACTTATTATCAAATAAAAATATTCCTTCTCAAAAAATTGAGAGATTGAATTCTGAAAAAGAAAGGATTCGCTCCATGTTATGAAAACGAGAAGCTTACTCAATAAACTTGCAAAAAGATTTCCTAAAAGATACGCTAAAATGAATCATGATTTTGTTGGACTTATGACTGGCAAGCTCCCAGAAGAGATCCATAAAATTCTTTTGGCTTTAGACTGCGATTGGGAAATATTTGATTTAATCAAATCTGAAAAGCCAGATTTAGTTATTACTCATCATCCTTTGGTATATGGATATCGATCAAAAGTATTTGCTAGAGATTTATCTAAAAAAGAATTATGCGATGCTTTAGATGCTATTGGAGTGCCTGTATATAGTATGCATACTAATTTTGATACCGGAAAAGGTGGCATGAATGACGCTTTAGCAGAAGCGCTTAATCTTCAAAACATTAAAATTGGAGAAAATAACATAATGATGCGTGGTGGTCGATTACCTCGTCAAATGAATGTTGTTGAGTTCGCTCAATACGCGAACAAATGCTTAAAAGTCGACTACTCTTTATTGATTAATAAGGGAAAAGAAGAAATTAATAGTGTTGCAATTATTGGTGGAGGCGGAAGCGGAAATTGGAAATACGCTAAAGAAGAAGGCTATGACATCTATATTTCTGGAGATGCGCCACACCATGTTAGAAGAGAAATTGTTAATGCCAAATATAATTATTTAGACATGCCTCATGAAATCGAAAAAATATTTGTTCCAGCAATGAAAAAAATCATCCAAGAAATGGATGATGGTCTTGAAATAATTGAAGTCGATCATGAGAAAACTCCAATAGTTATTAAATAGCCAATAAATACTTATATATTTCATCCACAATATATTGTGGAGTAGAAGCCCCAGATCCAATGGTGGCTTTTCTTTTATTTTTGATATCAATCTTTTTGAATTCTTCAAGATTATTAACCATAACCACTAAAGCTTGTGGATAGTTTGCTTTAGCAATATCAAATAATTTATTCGAGTTACTAGATTTACTATGCCCGACAATAACAATTAAATCTGTATCTTTATCAATCTTTAATATTGCTTCTTGTCTAATCCTTGTTGCATTGCATATTTCGTTTTCAATTCTAGCGTTTGGAAAATGCTTCAATATATCGTTATGATATCCTTTTAATTCGTAAAAATTAAGGGTTGTTTGGTTAATAACGAACGGAGAACAATCAGTAATTAAATGGTAGTTAATTAGTAGTTTTGTATCATATAATGATACATTTTTAGAAACTGATAATGCAGCGTTTGATTCTTTATGACCGGATTGTCCGATATATATGACTTGATGATTGGCTTCAATTTCTTTTTTAATTTTATTTAAATTGTCTTTAACCTTAAAACATGTCGCATCATAAGTTATAAGACCTTTGTCAGAGGCGATTTTATCCAATTTTTCAGAATGTCCGTGTGCGGTAAAGATGAGAATATCTCCTTCATTTAACTTTTCTATTTCTTTGAATTCATCTCCAGTAAGCGTAATAAAACCTTCTTTAGATAAATCATTAATCAATATTTGATTATGCGCAAGCATTCCTAAAATATAGATATTCTTATCTGGATGTTCTTCTTTAGCTTGTTTTGCAAGTTTTATAGCGCGAGTGACTCCGGAACAAAATCCTTGTGGCTTGATTAATGCAACTTCCATGGAAATATGCTAACATATTTAAAGGTGTATCGAAATATGGAAAATAAAGAGATTTATCTTGGAAGTCACGTTGGAATGGGTGCTCCAGATTATTATTTAGGAAGTGTTAAAGAAGCTCTTTCTTACGGATCTAACACATTTATGTTTTATACAGGAGCGCCTCAAAATTCTTTTAGAAAGCCTTTGAATGAATTAAAAATTCATGAAGGAAGAAAACTAATCGAAGAATCAGGCATCGATGAAAGTAAAATAGTTGTTCACGCTCCTTATATTATTAATGCCGCAAATCGTAGTAGCTTAGAAATATATGAAAAATCGATTGAACTTATTATCAGTGAACTTCGAAGAACATATGCTTTTGGAGCTAAAATCATGGTTCTTCATCCTGGAAGTCATGTTGGCTTTGGAAGCGATTATGGCATTTCCGCTTTAGCAGAAGCTCTTGATGTTGCTTTAGCAAACGATGGAACGGATGTCAAAATTGCAATTGAGACAATGGCGGGAAAAGGAAAAGAAATCGGAATTACATTTGAAGAAGTTGAATCGATTATTGAAAAATGTAAATTTAAAGATCGAATAGGAGTTTGTTTGGATACGTGTCATATTAGTGATGCTGGATATGATGTTAAGGAAAGGTTTGCTGAGGTTATCGAAAAGTTCGATAAGGTCATTGGAATTAATCGCTTATTAGTGGTTCATGTCAATGACAGCAAAAATCCGATTGGCGCGCATAAAGATCGACATGAAAATATCGGATATGGTTTTATAGGATTTGATGCCTTATATCATGTTGTTCATCATCCAAAATTATCTGGCATTCCAATGATATTAGAAACCCCATATTACAATGAAAAAGCTCCTTATAAGCAAGAAATTGAAATGCTTAGGAGCGGTAAATTTGTAAATTGGAGAGATTAGAGTTTATTTATTTCTTCTATTAAAGTTTCAAAAGCTTTGTCTTCTGGAACTTTTTTTATTAACTTATCTTTTCTAAAGATAACATATTCATGTTTTCCGCCTGCAATGCCAATGTCAGCGTTTTTTGCTTCCCCTGGTCCGTTTACAACACACCCCATAACAGCGACATGAATTGGCTTATTTATGGTTTCTAAATAACCCATGACTTTTCTTGCAAGTTCTTCAACATTGACTTGCGTTCTTCCACAAGTTGGGCAGCTAACTAGTGTTGGATAATTTGGATATAAGCCACAGTCATGGAGAAGCCTTTTGCATGTAATGATTTCATCATAAACACTTCCTGAAATTGAAATTCTTATCGTGTCTCCAATGCCATCAAGCAATAAAGGAGCAAGCCCTGCCGAGCTTCTAATTACAGCGATTTCTTTAAAACCTGCTTCTGTAATTCCTAAATGAAGTGGGTAAGGAAAAGTTTTGCTCGCTAGACGATACGCTGCAATTGTTTCTAAGACATTACTGCCTTTTAAAGAAATAACGATGTCATAAAAACCTAACGATTCTAAGATATCGACATGTTTTTTAGCGGATGCTACGAGTTTTTCGGCGGTGTATTCGGTTGAATAGTCGTGAATTGTTTTATCTAAAGAACCAGAATTAACCCCAATTCTAATTGGAATATGTTTTTCTTTAGCCATAGAAACGACTTTTTTAACATTTTCAATGTCTCCAATATTTCCTGGATTAATCCTTATTTTATCAACGCCAGATTCCATGGCTAAAATTGCTAGTCGATAATCAAAATGAATATCGGCAACGAGCGGAATTGAGATTCTCTTTTTAATTTCTTTAATCGCGAGAGCGTCTTTTTCATCCATAACTGAAACACGCATCATCTTAGCGCCTAGTTTTGCGCATTCATTGATTTGGTTACTTACTTCAATGAAATTTTCAGTTTTAATGTTACACATTGACTGGATAACAACTTTATTTTGTCCACCGATAAGTAAGTTACCAACTTTTATTTGTCGAGTCTCGTTTCTTTTCATACTCAATATTTTACCCCTCACATTAATAAAAATATACTTTTATTATTTTATTTGTTGTGTTAACATTACATAGCAATTTAAGGAGAAACTATCTATGGCCAAAGAAGAAAGAATCTCAATCACATTGAAGTGTACAGAATGTGGCGAAGAAAATTATCTCACCTCTAAAAATAAAAAAAGCAATCCTGATCGTTTAGAAAAATTAAAGTATTGCCCACGTTGCCAAAAGAAAACACTTCATCGTGAGAAAAAGAAATAGGTTTTACCTATTTTTTTCTTGCTATTATGAAAATAGAAAAATTCTCTTATAACGATATTGATGATTTGTTTGCTAATACGTACGTCGTTAGCGATTCTTTTTCTAACGCGATTGTAATCGATCCATCCGTTGATAATGATGGGATAATCAAATATCTTGAATCGAGAAACTTATTACTAAAAGGTGTTTTGTTGACTCATGGTCACTTTGATCATATGAGAGGAGTCAATCGACTTATTGAAAAATATCACATCCCTTTATATATTCACGAATTTGATTATGATAATTTGACAAATACATATTTAAATTGCTCTTATGGAGAAAATAAGGAAGTTGTAATTAAAAGCGAATCAAAATTATTGAAAGATAATGATGAACTTCAGCTTTTAAAGGAAGATACGATAAAAGTAATACACACTCCATTTCACACGAAAGGAAGTGTCTGTTATTATTTATTAAATAATAAAATTTTATTTTCTGGAGACACTCTTTTTAAAAATTCAATTGGAAGAGATGATTTGCCAGGAGCAATTGCAAATAAAAGAGAAGAATCTTTAAGTAAATTAAAAAGGCTTCCAATAGAGACAAAAATATATCCAGGACATGGCGCTAATTCGACAATTGGAAATGAGTTAGCACTAAACTACTTTTTAAGAAAATAATTATTTGGTATAATACCAAAGGAATTTAAAAGAAAGGAATATACAAATGGTTAACGTTACTGAATTAAGACCAGGAAACTACTTCATTGAAGAAGGCAACATTTATCAAGTTTTAGATATCTTATTAAATAAGACAGCAATGAGAAAAATGGTCGCCAAAGTCAAAGTTAAGAATTTACGTACTGGAGCTGTCACAGAAATCGCTCGTAATAGTGGCTATGGAATTGAAACCATCAGACTTGAAAAACGTCAAATGCAATACTTATATGATACCGGTGATTTCCTTTGCTTCATGGATCAAGAAACATATGAACAAATCGAGATTTCTAAAGAAAGACTCACTTGGGAAATGCAATTCTTAAAAGGCGAAGAAACAGTTGAAATCACAAGTTATGAAGGAGAAGTCCTTGGAATTAACTTACCAGCTAAAGTTGCTTTAAAAATCACACATTGTGAACCTGCTATTAGAGGCGACACTGTTAATAAAGCAATGAAAGACGCTGAATTAGAAACAGGATTAAAAGTCAGAGTCCCATTATTCATTGAAGAAGGCGAAGTAGTCTTAGTAAGAACTGATAATGGTGATTACGACGGAAGAGCATAGGAGCTTAATATGGGCACAGGAGCATGGATTGGCTTATTAGTAGCCGCTCTTGTCGTTGGAGTAATCGGAGGATTCTTTGGAGCACGTTATTTCTTCAAAAGACAACTCGAAAAGAACCCACCAATTAACGAGGCGATGATTAGAGCTCTTTATCAAAGCGTTGGAAGAAAGCCAAGCGAAGCTGATATTCAACGCACAATGAACGCTGTTAAAAGGCAACAAAGATAACTTAAATTGAAGGTTATTTATTAAAGCATCAGAAATCGATTCTGGTGCTTTTATTTTTGCTAATAAAGTAAATAGTGGAGCTTTTCCCTTGTAATGCGACAAATACAAAAAAATGAATATAAAAGTCAATTAAAAAGTTATTGTCTATATCAAGAAAAAATAAAGAGTTTTCTCGGTGTGTGGAAAACTCAATTCACATTTATTATTTTTACTAATTTAATACTAATCATCTACTAATCAATTATTTCATCCACTTAATCTTGCTTTCGGTGTTGTTTTTTATTCTCTCAAAATTTGAACGATGTTTGATGGTTAAAATTACAGCGCCAAAAGTCATGACAAGAGCAAAGACATAATTGCATTCAAGAGCAGGGCCATAATTTACTTGCCAAACATTTGACCCGTTAACTACTCCAGCAAGAATCAATAATGCCCAAATCCACGCTAAGAGAACTGAAAACCATGCTCCAGATACGCTTGCAAGGGAAACCCATTTCTTAATTTTGAGAACAATGAAGAAGATAATTCCAGGAATAACACCAAACATCCAACCGGATGAAACCGCTATTCCGTAATAAACAGCAACATTTTTCCCTCCATTGAATTTATAAAACACTGGATAACAGTGGCCAAGACTTGATCCAATGACTGATAACCAATAAACAGGCCACTGAATCATATATCCACTGATGTCAGCGCCAGAATATTTAAGAGCGATGTCAGGCATTAACGGTAAATTATTATATAACGGGACTTTAATTAGGAACAACCAGATGAGATATAATGGTAAAACAGCTTTTATTGCGTCCAAAATGATGACAATAAGACCAACTTTCTTTCCAAATACTCTTCCAACGTTGGTTCCGCCAGAGTTTCCACTTCCATAATCTCGTGGATCTTTATGGAAAAATATCTTCCCAATCCAAATACCATTTGGAATGGAACCGAATAAATATCCAATAAAAATTACTAAAAATGAAATCAAAATATTATATAATATAATATCCATTTGTTACCCCTAATCTATTCTACTAAATTACTTTATATTTTCAATATTTTCCGTTTATAATGAACGGCGAAAAGGTAGGTATAGTATGGCGGAGAGACAATATACAGCAAACGATATCCATATTTTACAAGGTCTTGAAGGTGTTCGCAAAAGACCTGCAATGTATATCGGTAGCTCAAATTCAAGTGGTCTCCATCATCTAGTCTGGGAAGTTGTCGACAACGCAGTCGATGAAGCATTAAGTGGCTACGGTAAGAATATTACTGTCACATTACACAAAGATGGAAGTTGTTCCGTATTAGATGAAGGTAGAGGAATTCCAGTCGGAATCAATAAAGAAACAGGTCGGCCAGGTGTCGAAATTGTTTTTACTGAACTTCACGCAGGTGGTAAGTTCAATTCTCAAGTTTATAAAAGCGCTGGTGGTCTCCATGGTGTCGGTGCATCAGTAACTAACGCATTAAGCGTTTGGTGTGATGTCACTGTTTATCAAGGTGGAGGCATTTATCATTTGCGTTTTGAAAAAGGAGGACATCTAGTCACTCCATTAGAAAGACTTGGAAATACAAATAAACACGGAACATTAGTTAGATTTAAACCAGATCCTGAGATTTTTTCGACTGTTGATTTTAAATATGATACGATTGCATCCCACTTACAAGAGAGTGCATTTTTGATGAAAGGTGTTCGTTTCATCATTAGTGATGAAAGAAGTGGAGACAAGCAAGAGTTTTTCTATCAAAATGGTCTTGTCGAATATATCACAAATCTTAACGATGAAAAGAAACCAATCATTGATGTTGTGAATTTTTCAGAAGTTGACCCTGTCACTAACATTGAAACAGAAATTGCTCTTCAATATTGTTACGAAGATTATAACGAAACCATTTATTCTTACGTTAACAACGTAAAAACCGGAGATGGTGGCACTCATGAATCAGGTTTTAGAACCGGCATTACCCGTGCAGTAAATGACTTTGCTGAAATGGCGGGTTTAGTTAAAGGAAAGAAGCTTGAAGGTAGTGATATTAGAGAAGGATTGACCGCAATTATTTCTTTGAAAATCCCAGAAGAATTGCTTGAATTTGAAGGACAAACCAAAGGAAAACTTGGAACTCCTGTTGCTAATTCAGTTGTGTCAAATTTGATTTATAATAAGTTTACTTATTATTTAACCGAAAATAAAGAAAACGCGATGAGAATCATTAAGAAATGTGTTGATTCTCAGCAAGCTCGTATTGCTGCTCGTAAAGCAAAAGATGAAGCGAGAAGCAGTAAAAAAGCAAAACAAGAGGTTATCTTATCTGATAAACTCACACCAGCTCAATCGAAAGAATATCTCAAAAACGAATTATTCATCGTTGAGGGTGATTCCGCTGGTGGAACCGCTAAAAAAGGAAGAGACAGAATTCATCAAGCAATATTACCACTTCGTGGTAAGCCACTTAATACCGATTCGATTTCTTTAGACAAACTTCTCCACAACGAGGAAATTGCAACCATCATCAATACTGTTGGTGCTGGATTTGGTCAAAGTTTCGATATTGATGATATTCACTATGGAAAAATCATTATCATGACCGATGCTGATACTGATGGAGCACATATTCAAACTCTTTTGCTTACTTTCTTCTATCACTATATGAGGACCCTTATTACATCTGGACATATTTATATTGCTGTTCCACCTTTATATCGTGTTTACAAAGAAGAAAACAAAAAACTTGTCCAAGAATATGCTTGGGATGATGAAGGACTTGAAAAAGCTAAGAAAAAAGTTGGATCCGGATATAAGATTAACCGATACAAAGGTCTCGGTGAGATGGATGCGATTCAATTAAAAGAAACTACAATGGATCCAAGAACGAGGTTCTTGATTCAAGTTGATATTAATGACCCATTCCTTGTTGAAAAGAGAGTAAAAATCTTAATGGGGAATGACGCTAGTGTGCGTCGAAAATGGGTTGAAGAGAACGTCGATTTTAATAAAATCGATACATTTATGAAGGAGGTAAAGTAATATGGCGAAGAAAAAACAAGACATCGTCGAAGAAAATTTTGAAGAAAATATTTCAACTGAACCTCTTGAAGATGTAATGAGTGATCGATATGCAACCTATGCAAAATATGTCATTCAAGATCGTGCTATTCCTGATGTGAGAGATGGATTAAAACCAGTTCAAAGGAGAATCATTTTTTCGATGTATAAAAGTGGTAACACTTTTAATAAGCCAACAAAAAAATGTGCTCATACCGTTGGAGCGGTCATGGGAACATATCACCCACATGGAGATATATCGATTTATGAAGCTCTTGCGAGAATGAGCCAAGATTGGAAGGTAAGATATCCATTAATTGATTTCCAAGGTAATAATGGTTCAATCGATGGAGATTCTCCTGCGGCGTACCGATATACAGAAAGTAGGCTTTCTGAATTATCAAATGAATTGATTTCTGATATTGAAAAGCAAACAGTGGATATGCAGCTCAATTTTGATGATACAGAATTTGAGCCTGTTGTTTTGCCTTCTCGTTTCCCTAACTTATTGGTCAATGGAACTGAAGGTATTGCAGTTGCTTTAGCAACTGAAATACCACCTCATAACTTAAGAGAAGTTATTGAAGCTGTTATTTATCGAATTGGACATAAAACCGCAACAGTCGAAGACTTGATGCAATTTGTTCAAGGTCCAGATTTTCCTGGTGGAGGATATATTTATAAATCCAGTGGTTTAGAATCAATATATCAAACTGGTCGAGGAAGAATTGAAGTCAGTGGCAAAGCTGAAATCGTTGAAAAAAAGGATATAAATCAAATAATCATCACAGAAATTCCTTATAAAGTGGTAAAAATTCAGCTTGTCTATGAAATAGACAAAATTAGACATTCTAAAGCGATTGATGGCATTATTGAGGTTCGTGATGAATCCGATTATAAAGGAATTAGAATTGTTGTCGATGTTAAAAAGAACGCAAAAGCCGACCTTATTCTTCAATATTTGATGAAGAAAACTAATTTATTGACTGGTTACACCGCTAACATGGTGGCGATTGTTGATGGTCGACCAAAAACTTTGAATTTATTAGACTTTGTTGATGCTTATATCGCTCATCAAGTCGATGTTGTTACTCGTAAGAGTAAATTTGATTTAAAGAAATATTCTGACCGTTTACATATTGTCGATGGATTAATTTTAGCGTCTTTAAATATTAATGAAGTAGTTGATATCATCCGAAAAAGTAAAGACAAAGCTGATTCAAAGATTAATTTGATTAATAGATTTGATTTATCAAACGAACAAGCGGAAGCAATTGTGACCATGCCATTATATAAATTGAGTCATACTGATGAAATTATCTTAGAAAAAGAGAAAGCTCAACTTCAACACGATATCCAAAACCTTAATGGAATATTAGAAGACCCCGCTAAACTCAATCGGGTGTTGATTAGAGATCTCAAATACATTTCTGATAAATATGGAGATGAAAGAAGAACTTTAATCGCTGAAAAAGGTGAAACAAAAGAAATTGATAAACGTGAATTAATCGCAAAAGAAGAAGTCATGGTTGCGGTTTCATTTGATGGATATTTAAAACGTAGTTCAATTCGTAGTTTTAGTAGTTCCAATAACGAATTACCAGGACTTAAAAGTGGTGATATGCTTGTTGGAATGGGTAAGGCTCTTACCACTGATTACCTAATTTGTTTTACAAATTTAGGTAACTACGCAGTTATAGGTGTTCATAATCTCACTGATAACAAGTGGAAAGATGAAGGAACTCATATTAATGAGTTTACAACCTTAGCAAGCGGAGAAAAAATCATTAAAGTCATGTCTTTAAGCGAGATGAGAAATGACTTATATCTTGGTATATTGACCAAGTTTGGTCAAATTAAACGTATGGCGGTTTCTTCTCTTGAACTAGTGAAAAGATCACGCCCTGCCAAATATATGAAACTTCTCACTAACGATTCCATTGTAGGAATTGAATTATTAACAGGAGACAGTGATTTATTAGTAATTACTAATAACGGTAATTGTTCTTTATTTAACGAAAACGAATTAACTATTCTTGGTTCTAAAGCAGGAGGAGTTAAATCAATTT
The DNA here is from genome assembly GCA_017635565.1 of Bacilli bacterium. GTDB lineage: Bacteria > Bacillota_I > Bacilli_A > RFN20 > CAG-826 > UBA2450. Next base: position 8,971 of record JAGBLE010000002.1, on the reverse strand, counting down.
CACAATTAGGAAGTAATCAAGCCGCTGGACTTCTAAGTTTTGAACGAGAAGAAAAATCAAAAATCATATTATTTACTAATAAAGGACACATGCGTGTAACAGATACGAGTAAATTCTTCAGAACCAATCGTTTGGGAAAGGTTCAATCGATTTTGCAAAGTTTTAAAGGAGATCAACATAGCATTGTATATGCTATGAAGTGTAAGAGAAGTGACGATATAACTCTTTCCTTATATTTAAACGATCAAACAATTGTTCCTTTAACAATTAATGATTTTAGGAATACAGAGGCTCAGTACGCTAAGAAAAACATTGATGAAATGACTTTGAAACAACGCATTAGTTTTGTCTTTGATACTGATATAGAAAATATTGGAAAGCACAATGTTTCTCATCCAATAATCATTAAAGAAAGCCCAGCTTCAAATTCATCAGATATTAGTGAGCAAAACAATAGTTTTGAAAACACCGAAGAAAAAATTGATGACGTAGTAGAAGAATCTAATAATAAATCTACTGAAGCTAATGCAATTCCAGAAGCTGAAGCAGAAAATAAGGCTGAAACAAAACAAGAAAAAAAAGAAAAAGATAAAGAACCTGGAAGTTTTGAACAAATATCAATATTTGATGATTTGGATTAATATAACAAAGTTATACGATTCAATTATAGTTAGAAATTAGTAGTTAATTAGTATATATTAATTGACTACTTTTTTCTTAAAAAGAAAATAAGATATGAGCAATTATTCACAAAAGTCTATTAAATAAAGACTTTTTCAATTAAAATGGATATAGACTATGATGTTTAAAAGTTTTATTCCATTTGCTCATTCAAAATCTATATACGAAATTGAACCTAGTTTCTTCATTAAACAAGACGTTAAGGTTCTATTCATGGACTTGGATAATACGTTAGATAGTTATAAAGCCCGTCAACCAAATGAAAGAACAATTAAATATGTTAATAGTCTTAAAGAAAATGGTATAAAACCAATTATTATAAGTAATAATAAAGCAAAAAGAGTTATCGGATATGCTTCAGAACTCAATGTCGAATTTCTCAGTAGCGCAAGAAAACCATTTGCCAAAAGAATTAATAGAGAAATTCTTAAAAGAAATATATCTAAAGATAACGTTATGCTTGTTGGAGACCAAATGATGACTGATGTCTTAGCGGCTCACAATGCGAAGATTCGTGTTGTCTTAACCGAAAAAATCGTCAAAGAAGACCAATGGACAACTCACATTAATCGAATTTTCGATCGACCAATAAGAAAATATCATTTAAAAAAAGGCAATCTCATTGATTGGAGGAATAAATAAATGGCATCAGCAAAAAGAGTAATTAGATGTCATAACTGTGGAGCAATTCTCCAGAGTGATGACAAAAAGAAATCAGGATTTATCTCAAAATCTATTGTTGAAAATGGAGTTCCTAAAATTCCATACTGCAATTCTTGTTATGAGAAAATGCTTGCTTTAAACGCGAGTAGTCTTGAACATGACACTGATAAAGACATCATCAAAATTTTAAGTGACGCTGTTGCAACTGATGCTTTAGTTGTATGGATGGTCGATTTATTCTCATTTAATGGAACATTAAATCCTGATGTTGTTAAGAAAATCAAAAAACTTAATGTTGTTGTAATCGGAAGTAAGCGTGATTTGTTTTCTTCTGGAGTATCTGACAGCATGCTTATTAGATATTTGGATGAAAGGTTTTCTGAAGTTGGAATTAATCCAGTATCAATAAAATTGATTGGAAGCGAAGATAAAGTTGATGTTGAGCCTCTTTTAATCGAATTCAAAGAGAAAAGACGTGCTCGTGACGTTTATTTAATTGGCGAAGTCAATAGTGGAAAAACCACCCTTATTAACAAATTCTTAAAGAATTATATCAATAAAACAAAATGGCAAATTAAAACTGAGCTTTATCCAGGAACTAAATCTAATGTTTTAGAAATACCTCTTTCTAATTCATCTTTCCTATATGAATTACCTGATTTGAGCAATTCTACATCAGTTCTTTCTAAAGTTGAAAAAGATGTAGCTAAATTAGTTACTCCAAAGAAAGAAATAGTTATGACTAGACGTTTCATTGGTGAAGGAAGTGCGATTATGGTAGGTAATCTTGCTTGCTTATACATCATAAGTGGGCATCATACATCTGTACGTACATTCATGGGTGAGAAAACAGAGATTAAAGTTGTTTCCAACGAAAAAGTTGATGACATGATGGCGGAAAATAAGAAAAAGAAATTCTGCCGCCCAGTCAGTGAACGTTTCAATTCATTTAGAGATTATGATATGTTCGAATATGAACTTGAAGATGATGATTTAAGACATGATATTTCAGTTGAAGGATTATGTTGGTTCTCCACTCGTGGAAAAGGGCAAACATTAAGAGTCCTTTTGCCAAAAGGCGTTGCTGTTAAAGAATGTTTATCTAAAGTGAGATAATTATGCTAACAAAAGAACAAAAGAAATTTTTAAAAGCGTACATTGTAAGCGATAAAACCAAATATCAAATCGGTAAAAGCGAAATTACTGATTCTGCTTTAAATATGCTTGATAAAGCTCTCGATGCACGTGAATTAATCAGAATAGAAGTTTTAAAAAACGCAACCACTCCAATAATGGAATTGACACTAGATTTATCTAGTAAATTACACGCTGAAGTGGTTTCGGTTGTGGGAAGAGTAATCATCTTATTCCGTAGGAATAAAGAGAATCCAAAAATTAAGATTAAATGAAAAATATAATTCTCTTCGGTGGTGCATTTGATCCAATTCATAATGGCCATATAAAAATGGCAAAAGAAGCCTCAGAATTCTTAAACGCTGAGGTGATTTTTATCCCTGCAAAAATATCTGTATGGAAAAACGAATCATTACCAGTCGAAGATAAAATTAAAATGATTGAATTGGCGATCAAAGATAGTGGAAAAGAAGATGTTTTTTCTATCTCAAGATATGAAGCTGATTTAAAAACAGATATCAATTATTCAATTAATACGATTAGGCATTTTAAAAAAGTGTATCCAAACGATAAACTATATCTCTTAATTGGCTTAGATCAGGTCAATAATTTCGATAAATGGATGGAAGCTAGTGAGATATCAAAATTGGTCCAAATCGTCTTCTATGGCCGTTTAAACGAAGAAAAAGGTAGTGGAAACATCAAAAGATTTTCTATGATCAATATTCCAGGAGAAATAAATGGAATAAATTCCTCTGATATTAGAGATTTAAAATCATTAGACACTCCAGAACCAGTTATTCGATACATAATTGATCATGACCTATATTTTATGGAAAATATCAAAAATAGAATGTCATTAGATCGTTATATTCACTCTAAGAGTGTTGGATTATTATCGTATGAAATCGCTAAATCGAATCATCTTAAAGAACCGAAAAAAGCTTTAGTAGCAGGATTAATACATGATTGTGGAAAAGAACTTCCACGAGAAAAAGAAAAGCAAATAATGGTGGAACATTATAGCGAATACATTAACTATCCAAGAGTTATTTATCATCAATTTACTGGTGAATATATTGCTAAGACAGAATTTGGGATAGAAGATGAAGAAATTTTAACCTCTATTAAATATCATACAACAGCGAATTCTAATATTGGAGAAATCGGAATTATTGTTTACTGCGCTGATAAAATTGAGCCAACAAGAGGATTTGATTCAAAAGACTTAATTGATGCTATGAAGAATAATCTTTGGAGCGGATTTAAAATTGTGATGGATTCAAATGTTGATTATTATGTTCGACATGGAATTGATTATAAGAATCCATTAACAGTGGCCGCAATAGAACAGTATTATAAGTAATCAAAGTTTGTAATTCGTTAGAGAATGGGAGATTGATTTATCTCCCTTTATTTTTTGTGATAATAATTACTTCGTATAATGTCCATTATGTTAACCAATGATATAAAAAACATTGATTGGAACATATTTAAATGCTGATTAAAAAATAAAAACATGGATTATTCACCGTGCAAATCCACAATGTTTTATCCACATTTATTCAAGTTTTCCACCTACTAATTATCTACTAATTGTTACTTCACGACTTCAATTTTATTGTTTTGTTCTCAATTTTAATCTCTTTGTCTTTTTCCATTTTGTAGATTGTTCGACTAACTGTTTCTCTTGTTAAATATAGCTCTTTTGCTAGTTTAGTTATTGATCGATATTTATATTCGTTCTTGTTTACTGCTAAGAAATATCTGATTCGATCTTTAGCGTTATTTATTGTTAATAATTTTATTTTCAAATTCAATTGTTTACTGAAGTCAGCTTGTGATTTTAAATATTGTTCTAATAAACCTACATTTTCACTCATTGCTTTCAAAAGTTCTTCCTTTGTTATGTACGCAATTATGGAATCTTCAATAGCAACGACATCCCCTCTATAAAATGGATGACTTGAAAAAATAAGGTTATTCCCAAACATCTCTCCTCTTGATAATGTGTTGTAGATAACTTCTTGTCCGTCAGAAAAATATGAGATGATACTAACTTTTCCAGAAATAATTAATCCAATTTCTTTACATTCATCTCCTTCAAAAAAGAGAGTCTGATTTTTCTTAGCGGTTACTTCATCATATTTGATTCCACTATTTTTGGTTATTAATTTAACAATATCTTTCATATACGTGATTTAAATCACATATATAATATATTAATTAATATAATATAGCAATGAGGTAATTATTAATGAAAAAAGCATTTTTATTTATTCCGACTATCTTACTTGGCGTAATCGGATGCAGTCAAAATAATCAGCCAAGCGAAATTCAATTTGATTATATTTTTACAGCGCAACCAGTTGTGTTTGCTACTCAATCAAAGGGATTTTCAGTTTACAAAAATGTCCAAACTGATTTTTTAGAAAAAACAGATAAAAGAATTATTCAAGCTTCAATATTTGTGAATAACAATTCCGATAAATCAAAAGTTGATGCTTTTTTGAATTCAATTAAAAACGATGTTGAGTCAGGAATTAATGATCCAACTTTAATCAAGGCAGGAATTGAAAAGGCTGGATCAAATGAAGCGCAGGCATCAAGATTTGGAGTTGCCGCTGGTCCGGCATTTAATGTAACCAAGAACAATAATGGTTTTTCTTTAGGGTTTGAATACGCTAATGAAATCAAAGATGAAATTAAAAGCTTCGTAAGCTTGATTAATCCTTCTATACGAAGTATAGATGATGAACTTTTTTACGTTCCTTCTGAACTCACCGAAGTGGATTATTCATCTTTAAAAATTGTTTGTCCATCAGGTGCCCCAGCAGTTGCCTTTTATAACTATGCCGAAAACGAGAATTTTTTAGCAGCAGCCCCTATGGCTCAATTCTCGACTAATAATTATGACATTATTGTTGCTCCTACTCATGGAGGAATTAAAGAGCTTAATAACGCTGCTAATTATAAAATCGCTGCCACTATCACATTTGGAAATATGTATATTTTATCAACAGGTAAAGATGAGGATGGAGTTATGAATGAAGGAGACCATGTTTTATATTTCCAAGAAAATGATTTACCAGGCAAAGTTTTTAAATATTTATATGGTGATTTAAAACTTGATTCATATGCGGTTAGTGATGCTGCTGCCACAAAAAACATCATTGAAAATGATGGAGTGATTAAACTTTAATGAAATTAACGAAGAAAGTTATCTCTAATAAGTATTTTTTATCCTTTATTGGAATAATTTTCTTTTTTCTTTTGTGGGTTTCTATTTATTTTATCGCAGGCCAAAAGCAATCTGTTTTTCCCTCTCCAATAGAAACATTCGAACAAATGTTTATTTATCTTGGTGATCCATTTACTTATAGATGTATTTTGGGTTCATTAGAAAGGATGTTGATTGGATTTTCTATTGGAAGTTCCACTGCTATTTTATTAGGAGTTATCGTTGGCAATTTTATAAAACTCAAATATGTTTTTAAACCAACGATGGTTGCTTTAAAATCAATTCCCACTGCTGCTTTAACTTTCTTATTTTTGGTTCTTGCAGGACTTAGAAACGCTCCAATATATATTGTCGTTATCATTGTTTTTCCAATTGTTTATGAAGCCACTATCGGTGGATATTCATCTATTGATGAATTTGTCTTAATGTCCACAAGAGTTGATGGGGCTAATCTTTTTAAAAGTAACTTAAAGATTAAGTTTCCTTTAGCATTTAAAACAATTTCATTAGGGTTAATATCAAGCTTCACGTTATCTTTCAAAATTGAAATTATGGCGGAAGTTATTTCTGGTAGCTCTAGCGAAGGGCTGGGAAGAGCAATTCAAAGTGCCTATCTTAATTCTTCTAACGGAATGGTTCCAACTTTCGCTTATTCTTTAATTGCGATATTAATAATGCTACTAGTGACTTTTATATTTGATGTGTTAAAGAAAATACTAAAAATAAATGCTTAGGTTTCTCGCCTAAGCATTTTAATTATCGATTATCACTAAGAACTTCTTTTATTGGAGAGCCAACTAGATTATCTGGTTTTTTCAAATTGAAGTTTTCTAAGATAGTTGCGCCGATATCTCCAAAAGTTTCTCTTTCATCTAAATATCTTCCATTTCTAATGGAAGGAGAATACATAAGTAGAGGTATCTTTTCTCTTGTGTGATCACTTCCTGGCCAAGTTGGGTCGTTACCGTGATCTGCAGTGATGATTAATAAATCATCTTCTTTCATCGATTTAATGAATTCACCCACTCTTTTGTCAAATCTTTCTAAACATTCTCCATATCCAATTGGATCACGTCGATGGCCATATTCACTATCGAATTCAACGAGATTAACGAAACATAAACCGGTGAAATCAAAGTTAATCAATTCTTCAATCGATTTATCCATTCCATCTTCGTTAGAAACTGTTTTTTGAGTTTTTGTGACTCCGTATCCATCAAATATATCGCCTATTTTACCGATGCAATCTGTCATAAATCCATTTTCTTGGAGAACATTCATTACAGTTGGTAAGGTTGGCTTTAAAGCGAGGTCATGACGATTACTCGTTCTTTTAAAATCATTTCTATTAGTGCCAACATATGGACGAGCAATGATTCTTCCCACCATCCATTCTGGCTTCATACAAATTTCTCGAGCAATTTCACAGCATCGATATAATTCTTCGACTCCTGTTACTCCTTCATGAGCGGCAATTTGCAAAACTGAATCGCTAGAAGTATAAACGATGAGAGAATTATCTCTCATTTGCTCTTCTCCGAGTTCTTTGATTATCTCGGTTCCACTAGCAGCACAATTACCGATGATTTTATGTCCTGTCTTTTCTTCGAGAAGCTTAATTAATTCTTTTGGGAATCCAGTATCGGTAAAAGTTTTAAATGGAACTTTTGTATTGATACCCATCATTTCCCAGTGCCCAGTCATCGTATCTTTGCCGTTACTTATTTCGCGACTTCTAGCGACATAAGAATGAGGGTGATTAACTTTTGTTGTGCCTTTAATATCAGTTAAATCCGCAATACCAATTGCGTTCATATTTGGAATGTTTAATCCATTAGGCATTTTTTCTGAAATGTGAGCGATGGTATTACTTCCCCAATCACTATGTCCAGCATTAAAAAACTTATCAGCATCTGGCTCATATCCAACACCGACTGAATCGGCAACAATTACGAATATTCTTTTATATGGGAATGACATTATTTTTTCTCCTTTGGCTTATTTAGTTTACATTATTTTGTTTTCATAAACAAATCATACGCACTTAATATGCGTTTACTTGATACATGAGTGTAGATTTGAGTTGTTGCTGTATTAGCGTGTCCAAGCATTTCTTGAACGGTTCTTAATTGCGCTCCACCTTCTAACATGTGGGTTGCAAAGCAGTGCCTTAATGTATGAGGCGATATCTCTTTATCAATTCCAACTTCGGCAGCGTATTTTTTAATTTGTTTAAAGAAATAAACGCGAGATATTGGTTTTCCACTTTTATTCAAGAATAAATATTTGGAATCTCGACCATTAAGTTTGTCCCTTGCTTCATTTAAATATTTGACGATATATTCTTGAGCAAAATCTCCCATTGGAACTTTTCTTTCTTTTGCTCCTTTTCCAAAGACTGTGACAATTCCTTGCTTCAAATTAATATTTTTCTTTTCTAAATTTATTAATTCACTGACACGTAATCCACTTGCGTACATTAGTTCTAGCATCGCTTTATCACGAATGCTACTCGGAGTATTTTGTTTGGGTGCATCAAGCAATAACTCGACTTCTTCTATTGATAAACAAGTTGGTAGTCTTGATTCTTTTTTTGGTGGATCAACTTCTGGAAGTTCACCAGTAAAATATCCATTTTTACTTAAGAAGACATAAAATCCTTTTACTGATGATAATCTTCTTAAAACAGTGGAAACGCTTTTTCCTTCGTTCAATTCTTCCGCTAAAAAAGAATTTAAATCATATGGAGAAAGATCGCTTACCTCTTTTTTATCTTTAAAAAATTCAAAGAAACGATGTAAGTCATCAATATATGATTGAATCGTTAATAAACTGAGTCCTTTTTCTACAAGGAGATATTGACTATATAAATCAATCGCATCTTTAATTTACATTTTTCTTAACCTCACTTGCTCTTTTTAAAGGCTTACCTTTAAGCTTTCGGTTCATATCATTGATAAGAAGCTTTGTTTTGCTTTCTTCTTCATGCATTTGGTAATCAAAAAAAGTCATCTGCACTTTCATATCTTTTACACTGATGAGATTTTGCAATGTGACCCCTAACGCTCTTATTGTTAATCCTAAGAAATTATCTTCATAAAGCTTTAAAGCAACCTTTGTAATTTCTTTTTCGCTATTGGTGTGATTCTCAAAAGTTAAAGATTTGTTATGAGCGCGATATTGAGTGTCTTTGACCATAATTTGAATTGTATTACCAATTTTATTTTCCCTTTTGGCTCTTTCACTTACTTC